>JAKBBQ010000018.1 GCA_021808405.1 Pseudomonadota bacterium
CGGATCGAACAGACTGTCGCTGGCCGACTCGCGGCCCACGCACAGGATGGTGCCCTTGTACAGCTTCAGGCGCACCTTGCCGTTGACGCTGGCCTGCGAGGCGTCGATCAGCCCCTGCAGCAGCTCGCGCTCGGGGGCGAACCAGTAGCCGTTGTAGATCATGCGGGCGTAGCGAGGCATCAGGTCGTCCTTCAGCGCCGCGACCTCGCGGTCGAGGGTGATGCTCTCGATCGCGCGGTGCCCGGCCAGCATGATCGTGCCCCCGGGCGTCTCGTAGCAGCCGCGGCTCTTCATGCCGACATAGCGGTTCTCGACCTTGTCGAGGCGGCCGATGCCGTGGCGCCCGCCGATGGCGTTCAGGCCGGCCAGCACCTGCGCCGGGCTCATGCGCTGACCGTCGATGGCCACGATGTCCCCGCGCTGGTACTCGAGTTCGATCACCTGCGGCTTGTTCGGCGCCTTCTCGGGCGATACCGTCAGGCGCCACATCTTGTCCTCGGGCACGGCGTTCGGGTCTTCCAGCACGCCGCCCTCGTAGGAGATGTGCAGCAGGTTGGCGTCCATCGAGTACGGGGCGCCGCCCTTGCGCTTCTTGAAGTCCACCGGGATGCCGTGCCGATCGGCGTAGGCCAGCAGCTTGTCGCGCGACAGCAGGTCCCACTCGCGCCACGGCGCGATCACCTTCACCCCGGGCATCAGCGCGTACGCGGTGAGTTCGAAGCGCACCTGGTCGTTGCCCTTGCCGGTGGCGCCGTGCGAGACCGCGTCGGCGCGCGTGGCGCGGGCGATCTCGACCAGCCGCTTGCCGATCAGCGGGCGCGCGATCGAGGTTCCGAGCAGGTATTCGCCTTCATACAGCGCGTTGGCACGGAACATCGGGAACACGAAATCGCGCACGAATTCCTCGCGCAGGTCCTCGATGTGGATGTTCTCCGGCTTGATGCCCAGCTTCAGCGCCTTGGCGCGCGCCGGCTCGAGTTCCTCGCCCTGGCCGATGTCGGCGGTGAAGGTCACCACCTCGCATTGGTAGCGCTCCTGCAGCCAGCGCAGGATGACCGAGGTGTCCAGGCCGCCGGAGTAGGCGAGGACGACTTTGTGGATCGAAGACATGGTCGAGGGGCCGCGTCGGCGCGGCTGTGCATGGGCCAGCGCGCCATTGTAGGAGAAGGGGTGGCCCGGCGACCGCGCGCGGCCGCCGGCGCGTCAAGCCGCGGCCTGTTCCAGCGTGGGGTAGTCCAGGTACCCGTGCTCGGCGCCGCCGTAGAAGGTCGCGGGGTCGGGGGCATTCAGCGGCGCCGCCTCGCGCATGCGCCGCACCAGGTCGGGGTTGGCGATGAAGGCGCGGCCGTAGGCGACGGCATCGGCCAGCCCCTGCTCGATGCGCCGCGCGCCGCTTTGCGCGTCGTAGCCTCCGCAGACGATGATGCGGCCATGGTAGGCATCGCGCAGCCGGCGATGGAACGCGTCGCTGAGCGCGGGGCCGCCCGACCACGACGAGTCCACGGTGTGCACGTAGGCGATGCCGCGGCGGTCGAACTCCCCCATCAGGTACGAGTACATCGCGTCGGTGTCCTCGTCGGCGATGTCGTGGCGGATGAAGTGGGGCGAAACCCGGACCCCGACGCGGTCGGCCCCGGCCACTCCGATCAGCGCGTCCAGCGCCTCCAGCACGATGCGCGCGCGGTTGTGCAGGCTGCCGCCGTAGCGGTCGGTGCGCAGGTTGCTGTTGCTGGCCAGGAACTGGTGCAGCAGGTAGCCGTTGGCGCTGTGCAGCTCGAGCATGTCGAAGCCCGCGCGCAGCGCGCGCTCGGCGGCGCGCGCATAGTCGGCGATGATGCCGGGGATCTCCTCGGTGCGCAGCTCGCGCGGCATGTCGCAGGGCACGCGGCGCGGCCCCTCGGGCAGCACGACGAAGGACTCGCCGTGCTCGGCGCGCAGCGCCGACGGAGCCACCGGCGGCTGTCCGCCCTCCTGCAGCAGGCTGTGGGAAATGCGCCCGACATGCCACAGCTGGGCGGCGATGCGGCCGCCGGCCGCGTGCACCGCATCGGTCACCAGCCGCCAGCCGCGCTCCTGGGCGTCGCTGTACATGCCGGGGGTGAAGGCGTAGCCCTGGCCCTGGCGGCTGATCTGGGTGGCCTCGCTGATGATCAGTCCGGCGGCGGCGCGCTGGGCGTAGTAGCGGGCATTCATCGCGTTCGGCACGTCGCCGGGCTGCGAGGCGCGCGAGCGGGTCAGCGGCGCCATCACGATGCGGTTGGGCCATTCCAGACGGCCCAGGCGCAGCGGTTGGAAAAGGGCGTTCGAAGTCATCGGCAAGGTCGGTGGTGGACAGGGTGGGCGGCGCGCGACGGCGATCTCAGCCGGCGATGCCGCCGACGCACAGGTACTTGAGCTCGAGGTATTCGTCGATGCCGTGGTGCGAGCCCTCGCGCCCCAGCCCCGACTGCTTGACCCCGCCGAACGGGGCCACCTCGTTGGAGATCAGCCCGGTGTTGGCGCCGACGATGCCGTATTCCAGCGCCTCGCCGACGCGCGTCACGCGGGCCACGTCGCGGCTGTAGAAGTACGCCGCCAGTCCGAACTCGGTCGCGTTGGCGGCCGCCACGGCCTGCTCCTCGGTGTCGAAGGCGAACACCGGCGCGACCGGGCCGAAGGTCTCCTCGCGCGCGCACAGCATCGAGGCGTTGGCATCGGCCAGCACGGTCGGGGCGTAGAAGCGGCCGCCGCCCTGGTCCAGCACCTTGCCCCCGGTGAGCAGCCGCGCGCCGCGCGCCAGCGCGTCGTCGACATGCCGGCGCACCTTGTCCAGCCCCTGCTGGTCGATCAGCGGGCCGACCTGCACCCCCGCTTCGGTGCCGGCGCCGACCTTCAGTTCCGACACGCGCTGCGCCAGCCGGGTGACGAAGGCCTCGTACACCCCGCGCTGCACGTACAGGCGGTTCGCGCACACGCAGGTCTGACCCGCGTTGCGGTACTTGCTTTGCATCGCGCCTTCGACGGCCGCGTCGACATCGGCATCGTCGAACACGATGAAGGGCGCGTTGCCGCCGAGTTCCAGCGACAGCTTCTTGATCGTCGGCGCCGACTGCGCCATCAGGATGCGCCCGACCTCGGTGGATCCGGTGAACGACAGGTGGCGCACGACGTCGCTGGCGCACAGCACCTTGCCGATCTGCACCGAGCCGGCGCTGTCGCTGGTCAGCATGTTGAGCACGCCGGCCGGCATGCCCGCGCGCTGCGCCAGTTCGGCAGCGGCCAGCGCGGTCAGCGGTGTCTGCTCGGCCGGCTTGATGACCACCGGGCAACCGGCGGCCAGCGCCGGCGCCACCTTGCGGGTGATCATGGCCAGCGGGAAGTTCCACGGGGTGATCGCCGCGCACACCCCGATCGGCTGGCGCAGCACGAGCAGGCGCTTGCTCGGATCCGGGCTGGGGATGGTCTCGCCGTACACCCGCTTGGCTTCCTCGGCGAACCATTCGACGAAGCTGGCGCCGTAGACGATCTCGCCCTGCGCCTCGGCCAGCGGCTTGCCCTGTTCGGCCGTCATGATGCGCGCCAGGTCGTCGGCGTGCTGCAGCAGCAGTTCGAACCAGCGGCGCAGTACGCCGGCGCGCTGGCGCGCGGTCTGCCGCTTCCAGCCGTCCCAGGCGCCGGCTGCGGCCTCGATCGCGCGCTCGGCGTCGGCCGCGCCCAGGCGCGGCACCTCGGCCAGCAGCTCGCCGCTGGCCGGGTCGCGTACCGCCACGCCCTCGGCGGCGCCCACCCAGTCGCCCGCGATCAGGGCCCGGGTCTTCAGCAGCGAGGGTTCGCGCAGGGATGCGCGCAGCGAGGAAGTTGCGGTGTCGGGCATGATGGGTGTGCGATCGTCGGGAACGGAGGGGGCCCAGGGCCTGCGATGTCCGGGTCAACCCGTACTGTACTGTCGCCCGCCGAGGCTTGCAGCGGCGGCCGCCGCTAAAATCGCGGTTTCGCCGCTGCCGGCGCGCCGGCCCGCTGACTCCACCGGTTGAGTGCATGAACGTATCCGACATCCGCGAGAAGTTCCTCGCCTTCTTCGCCTCCCAGGGGCACACCCGCGTCGCGTCGTCGCCGCTGGTGCCGGGCAACGACCCGACGCTGCTGTTCACCAACTCGGGCATGGTGCAGTTCAAGGACGTGTTCCTCGGCCAGGACAAGCGGCCGTACAGCCGCGCCGTGACCGCGCAGCGCTGCGTGCGCGCCGGGGGCAAGCACAACGACCTGGAGAATGTCGGCTATACGGCGCGTCACCACACCTTCTTCGAAATGCTGGGCAACTTCAGCTTCGGCGACTATTTCAAGAAGGATGCGATCCGCTACGCCTGGACCCTGCTCACCGAGGTCTACGGCCTGCCGGCCGACAAGCTGTGGGTCACGGTCTACCAGGAAGACGACGAGGCCTATTCGATCTGGGCCGAGCAGATCGGCGTGCCCGCCTCCCGCATCGTGCGCATCGGCGACAACAAGGGCGCGCGCTACGCCTCGGACAACTTCTGGCAGATGGCCGACACCGGTCCCTGCGGTCCGTGCAGCGAGGTCTTCTACGACCACGGCCCGGAGGTCTGGGGCGGCCCTCCCGGCTCGCCCGAGGAAGACGGCGACCGCTACATCGAGATCTGGAACCTGGTGTTCATGCAGTTCGAGCGCAGCGTCGCCGGCGAGCAGGAATTCCCCAGCGAGGTGCAGGCGCAGGCGGCCAAGGCGCAGATCGAGCGCGACGGTGGAATCGCCCAGGTGCAGCGCACGGGCGAGGGCTGGAAGACCGTCAGCTACGCCCAGAGGCCGCTGCCGCGACCCTGCGTGGACACCGGCATGGGGCTCGAGCGCATCGCCGCGGTCATGCAGCACGTGCACAGCAACTACCAGATCGACCTGTTTCGCAAGCTGATCGCCGCGGCCGCCCGGGAGACCGGTTGCGGCGACCCGGGCCATGTCTCGCTGAAGGTCATCGCCGACCACATCCGTGCCTGCGCGTTCCTCGTCGTCGACGGCGTGATCCCCGGCAACGAGGGGCGCGGCTACGTGCTGCGGCGGATCGCCCGCCGGGCGCTGCGCCACGGCTACAAGCTCGGGCGCCGCGAGCCGTTCTTCCATCGCCTGGTGCCCGATCTGGTGCTGGAAATGGGCGCCGCCTATCCGGAACTGGCGCGGGCGGCACCGCGCATCGCCGAGGTGCTGGAGGCCGAGGAACGGCGCTTCGGCGAAACCCTGGAGAACGGCATGCGCATCCTCGAATCCGAACTCGAGGCCATGCAGCGGCGCGCGCAGTCGGTGCTGGGCGGGGAGGTGGCCTTCACCCTCTACGACACCTACGGCTTCCCGCTGGACCTGACGGCCGACGTGTGCCGCGAGCGCGGAGTCGAGGTCGACGAGGCAGGATTCGAGCAGGCCATGCAGCGCCAGCGCGAGCAGGCGCGCGCCAGCGGGCGCTTCCGCAGCGCCGACGCGCTGGAATACGCCGGACAGGCCACGCGTTTCGAGGGCTACGAGCATCTGCGCGTGGCCGATGCGCAGGTGCTGGCGCTGTACGCCGGGGGCGCCGCGGTGGACAGCCTGCAGGCTGGCCAGCGTGGCGTCGTGGTGCTCGACCGCACCCCCTTCTACGCCGAGTCGGGCGGCCAGGTGGGCGACAGCGGCCTGCTGTCGGCCGGCGAGGCCGCGCGCTTTGTCGTCGAGGACACGCACAAGGTGCAGGCCGAGGTGTCGGGCCATCACGGCCATGTCGAGTCGGGCACGCTGCGCGTGGGCCAGCGGCTGCTGGCCGAGGTGGACGCCGAGCGGCGACTGGCCACGATGCGCAACCACAGCGCGACCCATCTGCTGCACAAGGCCCTGCGCCTGGTGCTGGGCGAGCATGTGCAGCAGCGCGGCTCGCTGGTCGATTCGCAGAAGACGCGTTTCGATTTCTCCCACGACGCGACGCTGGACGACGAGCAGATCCGGCGAATCGAGGACTGGGTCAACCGCCAGGTGCTGGACAACACCCCGACGCTGGCGCGGGTGCTTCCGATCGACGAGGCGCGCAAGACCGGCGCGATGATGCTGTTCGGCGAGAAATACGGCGACAACGTGCGCGTGCTGGACATCGGCGACAGCCGCGAGCTGTGCGGCGGCACCCATGTCGGGCGCACCGGGGACATCGGCAGCCTGCGCGTGACCGGGCAGGGCGCGGTGGCGGCGGGCATCCGACGCATCGAGGCCACGACCGGGCTGCACGCGCTGGCGCTCGGGCAGCGCCAGGCAGGCGAGCTGGCCGAGCTGGCCGTCCTGCTCAAGGCGCCGCAGGACGAGCTGGCGCGCCGCGCAGCGCAGCTGGTCGAGCAGCTGCGCGCGCACGACAAGGAGCTGGCGGCGCTGAAGTCGCGCCTGGCGGCCGCGCGCGGCCTGGAGCTGGCCGAGCGGGCGCGCGACATCGGCGGCGCGCGGCTGCTCAGCGCCCGCCTGGACGGCGCCGATGCGGCGACCTTGCGCAGCGTGGTCGACCAGCTCAAGGCGCGGCTGCGCTCGGCCGTCGTGCTGCTGGCCAGCGTCGACGGCGACAAGGTCCAGCTGGCCGCCGGCGTCAGCGCCGACCTCGTGCAGCGCATCCAGGCGGGCGAACTGGTCAACCTGGCGGCGCAGCAGGTCGGCGGCAAGGGCGGCGGCCGGCCCGACTTCGCGATGGCCGGCGGGTCGCAGCCGCAGCAGGTCGACGCGGCGCTGGCGCTGGCCTCGCAGTGGTGCGAGCAGCGCCTGCAGCCGGCGCGCGGTTGAGGGCGGCGCGATGCGAGCCACCGAGTCGACCCGCCCGCGCCGCGTGCTGCTGGGCATCAGCGGCGGCATTGCCGCCTACAAGGCCTGCGAGCTCACGCGCCTGCTCGTCAAGACGGGCCACTCGGTGCAGGTGGTGATGACGCGGGCGGCGACGCAATTCGTCGGCCCGCTGAGCTTGCAGGCGCTGTCCGGACGCGAAGTCGCGCTCGACTCGTGGCATCCGCTGCGCGCCTCCGGAATGGACCATATCGACCTCGTGCGCGAGGCCGACGCGCTGGTGGTCGCGCCGGCCAGCGCCGACCTGCTGGCGCGCGCGGCCTGCGGCCTCGGCGACGACCTGCTGGGCACGCTGCTGCTGGCGCGCGACGCGGTCCCCACGCTGCTCGCGCCGGCGATGAACCGCGCGATGTGGGCGCACCCGGCGGTGCAGCGCAACGCCGCCCGCCTGCGCGACGATGGCGTGCGCCTGGCCGGCCCGGGCAGCGGCGAGCAGGCCTGCGGCGAGGTCGGCGAGGGGCGCATGCTCGAGCCCGAGCAGTTGCTGCTGGAGATCGAGGCGTTGTGGCAGCCGCGGCTGCTGCAGGGGCGCCGCGTGCTGCTGACTGCCGGGCCGACCTTCGAGCCCTGGGACGCGGTGCGCGGACTGAGCAACCGCTCCAGCGGCAAGATGGGCTGGGCGCTGGCGCGCGCCGCCTGGGAGGCCGGCGCCGAGGTGGTGCTGGTGGCCGGCCCGAGCGCGCTGGCGCCGCCCTACGGGGCGCGCACGGTGCGCGTCGAGACCGCGCTGCAGATGCGCGATGCGGTGCAGGCCGAACTGGACCTTGCACCTGTCGACGTGTTCGTCGCCGCGGCCGCCGTCGCCGACTGGCGGCCGCGCCAGGCGCAGGCCGGCAAGGTCAAGAAACAGTCCGGGGCGGCGCCGAGCCTGCCCGAGCTGGTGGTCAATCCCGACATCCTCGCCGAGGTCGCCGCGCGGCCTCGGCCGCCGTATTGCGTGGGCTTTGCCGCCGAGGCCGACGATCTGGTCGCCAACGCCCAGGCCAAGCGCCTGCGCAAGGCGGTGCCGCTGCTGGTGGGCAACCTCGGCCCGCAGACCTTCGGCAGCGACCACAGCAGTTGCGTGCTGGTCGACGAGCGCGGCGTGCGCGAGCTGCCGCGAATGGACAAGCTCGATCTGGCGCGCCAGCTGGTCCGCGAAATCGCCGCACGGCTGCCCGCGCGCGCCTGAAGCCGCGCGGCGGCGACGTCCATCCGAGCCTTGTCCCAGCGGCCCGTTTCCCGTGGTCCTTTCCCCGCCTTCCGGAGCCTTGCCTTGACCCAGCCTGCCTGCGCCAGCGTCGAACTCGTGATCCTCGATCCGCGGCTGCGGCAGTGGGGGCTGCCCAGCTACCAGTCGCCGATGGCCGCCGCGGTCGACCTGCACGCCTGCCTGGAGCAGCCGCTGGATGTCGCCGCCTGCAGCCCCGCCGTGCTCGTTCCCGCCGGCTTCGCGATGCACATCGCCGATGCGGGCCTGATGGCGGTGATCGTGCCGCGCTCGGGAATGGGCCACAAGCGCGGCCTGGTGCTGGGCAATTCCCTGGGGGTCATCGACGCCGACTACACCGGTCAGGTGATGGTCAGTGCCTGGAACCGCAACCCCGCGGGCAGCCCGCCGCTGCGCATCGAGCCGGGCGAGCGCATCGCCCAGATGATGTTCGTTCCCATCGTGCGCGCGCGCTTCGAGGTGGTCGAGGCGTTCTCCCACGCCAGCGAGCGCGGCGCCGGGGGGTTCGGCTCCACCGGCAGCTGAGCCTCGGCCACCGGCGCGGTGTCGCGCCGGTGTTTGATCTGGGCGCATGGTCGGCCGGCGATGCCGGCCGCACAATCGGGGTCGACGGCCGGCCGTGTCGGCCGGCAGGAAATGGCATGCCGCAGCCGCGATCCTTGGCGTGGACGCTCGCCGCCGTGGCCGGGCTCGCGCTGCTGGCCGGCGGCTGGTACTGGCTGCAGCGCCCGCGGTCGACTCCGGGACTGGCGTCGGGCAACGGACGGCTGGAGGCGGTGGACATCGAGCTGTCCACCCGGCTGGCGGCCCGCTTGCAGTCCTTGCAGGTGCAGGAGGGCGAGCGGGTGGGCGCCGGGCAGGTCGTGGCGCTGCTCGATTGCGCCCCGCTGCGGGCGCAGCGCGAGCAGGTCGCGGCGCAGCGGCAGCAGGCGCGCGACGCCGCGGCCACCGCGCTGTCGCAGGTCGCGCTGCGGCGCGGCGAACAAGCCGTCGCGGCCGCCCAGGCGCAGCAGCGCGACAGCGAGCTGCGCGCCGCGCGCAGCCGCCTGCTGCGCTCGCGGCAGTTGCTGCGGCTGGGCGGTGTGTCGCAGCAGCAGCTCGACGACGACCAGGCGCGGCTGGGAAGCGCGCAAGGCGCGCTGGCCGCGGCGCGCGCCCAGCTGCAGGCTGCCGCGGCGGCCATTTCGACGGCGCGCCTGGCGGCGGCCGAGGCGCGCTCGGCGGTGGCCTCCGCGCAGGCCGCGGTGCAGCGCATCGACGTCGAACTGCGCGACTGCGCGATCCGCGCCCCGGTGGCGGGCCAGGTGCAGTACCTGGTGGCGCGTCCCGGCGAAATGCTCGGCGTCGGCGCGCGGGTGGTGAGCCTGCTCGACACCTCCGACCTGGGCATGTCGTTCTTCCTGCCCGAGGCCGACGCCGGCAAGGTGCTGCTCGGCGACGAGGCGCGCCTGGTGCTCGACGCGCGGCCGGGCAGGGCGGTCCCGGCGCTGGTGTCGTACGTCTCGGCGGTCGCCCAGTTCACCCCGAAGAGCGTGGAGACCGCCAGCGAGCGCCAGAAGCTGATGTTCCGGGTGCGCGCCCGCGTCGACCCGCGCTGGGCTGCCGCCCACCTTCCCGAACTCAAGAGCGGCATGCCCGGCATGGCGTATGTCCGGCTGGAGCGCGGCCTGGCGTGGCCGCAGCGCCTGCAGGTGGGCCCGGCGGCCGCCTCCGCCGCGGCGCCGGGGCTCCACCCGCCGGGGAGGCCTCGACCGTGAGCGAGCGGCCGCCAGGCGGGCTGGCGCTGCTGCGCCATGTCGAGCTGCGCTATCGCGAGCGGCGGGTGCTGGACGTTGCGCATCTGTGCCTTCCGGCGGGCCGCATGGTCGGCTTGATCGGGCCCGACGGGGTGGGCAAGTCCAGCCTGCTCGCGCTGCTGGCCGGAGTGCGCAGGCTGCAGGTCGGCGAGATCGAGGTGCTGGGCGCCGACCTGCGCCAGCCCCGCCAGCTCGCCAGGCTGCGCCACCGCGTGGCCTACATGCCGCAGGGCCTGGGGCGCAGCCTGTACCCGCGACTGTCGGTCGCGCAGAACCTGGAGTTCTTCGGCCGCCAGCGCGGCTTCGACCCCGCATCGCGCATCGCCAGGCAGGCCGAGCTGCTGCAGGCGACCGGGCTGGCCGAGTTCGCGGCACGGCCGGTGGCCGCGCTGTCGGGCGGGATGAAACAGAAACTGGCCCTGTGCTGCGCGTTGCTGCACGACCCGGAACTGCTGGTGCTGGACGAACCGACGACCGGGGTGGATCCGCTGTCGCGGGTGCAGTTCTGGGAGCTGATCTCGCGGCTTCGCCGCCGCCACCCGGGGATGAGCGTGCTGGTGGCCACCTCGTACATGGACGAGGCCCGGGGCTTCGACTGGCTGGTGGCGATGGACCGCGGCCGGGTGGTGGCGCGCGGCACGCCGCGCAAGCTGCTCGAGCGCAGCGGCTGCGACGACCTGGAGCACGCCTTTGTCGCGCTGTTGCCGCAGCGGCTCGCGCCGCAGGCGCGGGAACCTGCCGCCACGGCGGCGCCGGCACGGCCGCGGCCGCTGCCGCAGCAGCAGCCGGTGGTGGAGGCGCGGGGGCTGGTCCGGCGTTTCGGCGACTTCGTCGCGGTCGACGCGATCGACCTGCGCATTGGGCGCGGCGAGATCTTCGGTTTCATCGGCTCCAATGGATGCGGCAAGACGACGACCATGAAAATGCTCGCCGGCCTGCTCGAGCCCAGTGCCGGCAGCGTGCGGGTCTTCGGGCTCCCGCCGGCGCCGCGCGACCTCGGCTCGCGCCGCCGCGTGGGCTACATGACCCAGGGCTTTTCGCTGTGGGGCGAGCTGAGCGTGCTGCAGAACCTGGAGCTGCACGCACGGCTGTTCGGCCTGTCGGCGCAGCGCCGGCGCGAGGTCGTGGAGCGCGCGGCGGCGCGCTACGGACTGCAGCAGGTCCTGCCGCTGCACCCGGCGCAATTGCCGCTGGGCATGCGCCAGCGCCTGTCGCTGGCGGTGGCGACCCTGCATGCACCGGAACTGCTGATCCTCGACGAACCGACTTCCGGCGTCGATCCGCTGGCCCGGGACTGGTTCTGGCAACGGCTGCAGGAGCTGGCGCGGCTCGATGGCGTGACGGTGTTCGTTTCCACCCATCGCATGGACGAGGCCGAGCGCTGCGATCGGGTCGCGCTGATGCATGCCGGGCGGGTGCTGGCCAGCGGCACGCCGCGCGACATCGCCGCGGCGCGAGGCGCCGGTTCGCTGGAGCAGGCGTTCGTGCGGTGGATCGCCGCGCAGCAGCCGCCGCGGACGGCCGTCGCGGACGATGCCGCGCTGGTGTCGGCGCAGCGGCCGCGACGCTACCCCGGCTTGCTGGCGCGCTCGGCCACGCGGCTGCTCGCCCACAGCTGGCGCGAGGCGCTGGAACTGCTGCACGACCCGGTGCGCTCGGCGCTGGCGCTGGCGGGCAGCGTGCTGCTGCTGGTGATCATGGGCTACGGCATCAACCTCGACGTGCAACACCTGCGCTTCGCCGTGCTCGACCGCGACGCCAGCGTGCTCAGCCGCGATTACGTGGCCGACTTCGCCAGCGCGCGGGAATTCAGCGAGCGATCGCCGCTGCGCAGCGACGCCGAACTCGATCGCCGCATGCGCAGCGGCGAACTGGCGATGGCCCTGGAGATCCCGCCGGGTTTCGCCAGGGACGTGCAGCGCGGGCTGTCACCGTCCATCGGCGCCTGGGTGGACGGCTCGATGCCGTCGCGCGCCGAGAACATCGACGCCTTCGTCGAGGGGGTGCACGCGTCGTGGCTGCTGCGCCGCGCCGCCGAGCGCGCCGCGCTGCCGCCGGCGGCCGGCAGCGCCGGCATCGACATCCGCTACCGCTACAACCCCGAGCTCAGCAGCCTGGTGGCGATGGCGCCGGCCATCCTGCCGCTGTTGCTGATGATGATCCCGGCCATGCTCGCGGCCCTCAGCGTGGTGCGCGAGAAGGAACTCGGCTCGATCCTGAACTTCTACGCCGGGCCTGCCACGCGCCTGGAATTCCTGCTGGGCAAGCAGCTGCCCTATGTCGCTCTCGGCCTGCTCAATTCCCTGCTGCTGTGGGCCTGGACGGTCGCGGTGTTCCGCGTGCCCTTCACCGGAAGCCTGGCGGCCTACGCGCTGGCCTCGCTGCTGTACGTGTTCGATGCCACCGCGCTGGGGCTGCTGATGTCCAGCTTCCTGCGCACCCAGACGGCGGCGATCTTCGCCACCACCATCGGCACCATGCTGCCGGCGGTGCAGTTCTCCGGCCTGCTCACGCCGAACTCGGCGCTGCAGGGGCCGGCGGCGTGGATCGGCCGCGTCTACCCGACGACCCATTTCCTGATCATCTGCCGGGGCACCTTTTCGAAGGCCCTGAGCCTGGGCGAACTGGCGCCCGAACTGCTGGCGTTGCTTCTGGCCGCGCCGCTGCTGGCGGCGGCCGGGCTGGTGCTGCTGGGCAGGCAGGAACGCTGAGGATGACCGCCATGGCGTGGCTGTCCAACGTGTGGCACCTCGGGGTCAAGGAACTGCGCAGCCTGTGGCACGACCCGGCCATGCTGCTGCTGATGGTCTTTGCCTTCACGCTGGCCATCTACAGCGCCGCCACCGGGACCCCCGAGACCCTGCAGCGAGCGCCGCTGGCGGTGGTCGACGAGGACCATTCGGTGCTCTCCGATCGGCTGCGCCAGGCCTTCGGGCCGCCGTATTTCCTGCCGCCGCCGCGACTGGCGCCGAGCCGGGTCGACTCCGCGATGGATGCCGGGCTCTACACCTTCGTGCTCGACATCCCGCCGCATTTCCAGCGCGACCTGCTCGGCGGGCGCAGGCCCGGGCTGCAGCTCAGCGTCGATGCCACGCGCATGCTGCAGGCCTTCGCCGGCGGCGCCTATGTGCAGGCCATCGCGCAAGGGGAGATCGCCGCCTTCGAGCTGCGCGGCCCGCCCGGCGAGCCTCCGCTGCCGCCGGCGGCGCGGCTGGTGCTGCGCAATCGCTTCAATGCCGCGCTGACCCCGTCCTGGTTCGGCGCGGTAGCCGAACTGATCAACAACGTGACGATGCTGGGCATCGTGCTGACCAGCGCCGCGTTGCTGCGCGAACGCGAGCACGGCACGCTGGAGCACTTGCTGTCGATGCCGCTGAGTCCGTTGCAGATCATGGCGGCCAAGGTCTGGTCGATGGGGCTGGTCGTGCTGCTCGGAACCTGCGCGTCCTTGCTGCTGGTCGTGCACGGACTGCTCGGCGTGCCGCTGCCCGCGGCGACCTGGGTGTTCGTGCTGGGGGCGGCGCTGCAGATGTTCGCGGTGACCTCGATGGGCATCTTCTTCGGCACCGTGGCGCGCTCGATGCCCCAGATGGGGTTGCTGCTGATCATGGTGCTGCTGCCGCTGGAAATGCTGTCGGGAGCCAGCACCCCGCGCGAAAGCATGCCCGCGCTGGTGCGCATGCTGATGCAGGCGGCGCCCACCACCCACTTCGTCAGCCTCTCGCAGGCGACGCTGTTTCGCGGCGCCGGGCTGGCCGTGGTGTGGCCGCAGTTGCTGGCCATCGCCGCGATCGGCGCGGTGTTCTTCGCCTTCGCGCTGGCTCGCTTGCGGCGCTCGCTCGAGGTGGCGGCCTGAAGGACCGCGCGCGGCCGTCGGCGCTCACACCTTCAGGCCCCGGGCGCGCGGCCGACGAGGAACATGCCGGTGTCGACTTCGTCCAGATGCGCGCTGTGCGCCTCGAGTTCGTCCGGGTCGGGCTCGCGCACGTCGACGATGCGATAGTGCACCCGCAGCGCCATGCCGGCCAGCGGGTGGTTGCCGTCGAGCACGACCTTGTCCTCGGCGATGTCGGTGACCGTGTACAGGCAGCCGGCCTCGGCCGGCTCGCAGCCGGCGGGCAGTTGCTCGAACTGCATGCCGGGTTCGAGCAGCGCCGGAAAGCACGCGCGGTCCTCGACGCGCAGGCGCAGCGGGTCGTAGTCGCCGAACGCATCGGCCGGTTCGATCTGCAGCGCGCCGCTGTCGCCGGCGGACTTGCCGAGCAGGTCGCGCGAGATCGACGGCAGCAGGTCGGCGCCGCCGACGTAGAAATCGGTGCCCTGGGCGTCCTCGGCCAGCGCTTCGTTCTGGGCGTCGGTCAGGCGCCAGGCCAGGGTGACCACGGTGTCGGGGGCGACTTGCATGATGGGGCTTCCTGTGGGCATCGGTGGCTGCTGTGCGAAGTCGGTATTTTGCGGCCAGGCCGGACCGCGTGCCATTGCCCTGACCCGGTGGACTAGACTGCGCGGCCGAGGCCGCCGGTGCGCGTCCGCGGGAGTCGAGGGTGTCACATGATCTGCTGCGCTTGCCCGGGCTCGGCCACGAGGAATTCCTGCGCCTGCATTGGCAGCGCAGGCCGCTGCTGTTGCGCCAGGCGCTGCCGGGCTTCAAGCCGCTGATCGACCGCCGTCGGCTGTTCGAACTGGCCTTGCGCGACGACGTGGAGGCGCGGGTGGTACGGCGCGAGGGGACGCACTGGCAGGTGCTGCGCTCGCCGTTGCGCGCGCGTGATCTGGGCGCGGTGCGGCGGCCGAACTGGACGCTGCTGGTGCAGGGCGTCGACCTGCACGACGAGGGCGCGGCGGCGCTGCTGCGGCGCTTTCGCTTCGTTCCCGATGCGCGGCTCGACGACCTGATGATCTCGTGGGCCAGCGACGGCGGCGGGGTGGGGCCGCACGTGGATGACTACGACGTGTTCCTGCTGCAGGCGCAGGGGCGCCGCCGCTGGCGCCTGGGGGCGGTGCCGCGGCCGCGGCTGCGGCCCGGTCAGCCGCTGAAGCTGCTGCAGGACTTCGAGCCCCAGGAAGAGGTGTGGGTCGAGCCCGGCGACCTGCTGTACCTGCCGCCGGGCTGGGGGCACGACGGCGTGGCCGAAGGCGAGTGCATGACCTACTCGGTGGGATTCCGCTCCCCGCCCGCCGATGAACTGCTGCGCCACCTGCTGTGGAAGCTCGCCGAGGAACTTCCCGCCGGCGCTCGCTACAGCGATCGGGGCGCGCTGGGCCGCGGCTGTGCCGCGCACCCGGCGCGCCTGCCCGAGGGCATGGTGGATTTCGTCGCCGAGGCCTTCGCCCGGCTGCGCCCGTCGCGCGGCGGGTTCACGCGCGCACTGGCCGAGTTGCTCACCGAACCCAAGCAGGAGGTGGTGTTCAGCCAGGGCAGCGGCGGCGGCCTGGCGCGGCGCCTGGCGCGCGCCGGGCTGCGCCTGGACAGGCGCACCCGCATGTTGTGGGCGCCCGCCGCACTGGCCATCAACGGCGAGAGCGTTGCGCCGGAACTCGCGGCCTCGCCGCGCTTGCGCCGCCTGGCCGACCGGCGCGAGCTGAGCTCGGCGCACTATGCCCAGGCCACGCCTGCCGAACGCGAGGTGCTGCTGCAGTGGTGTCGCGACGGCTGGGCGCATCCCGCCGACCTGGCCCTGCCCGGGCCGCAGGAGCCAGCATGAATCCCCGAACCCCTGAACCGCCCGCGCAGCAGACGACGCTGATCGGTCGCGTCGCCTGGCAGCAGGCCTTGCGCGAAGGCCTGCGCGAGCCCGGAGCGGGTTTCTGGATGTACAGCGAGCAGTACGATGATTGGCCGCTCGACGAGTTCGAGGTCGTGCAGGGGTTGCGCGCCTGGGCGCTGGCGCGACGGCGCAGTTGCGTGCGCATGCTGGCCCGCAGCTACCGCGACTTCCCCAGGAACTTCCCGCGTTTTTCCCGTTGGAGGGGCGAATGCGGCTATGTCGTCGAATGCCGCGAGCTCCCACCTGCGATCGAGGCTCCGCCCGAAGGATTGTGGCTGCGCGACCAGCGCGCGGTGCTCGCGCTGCCGGCGCAGGGCCCGCGCCGGTCGCTGATCCTGCACGGCGCTCGCTGGCAGGTCTCGAGCGAGCCCTTCGAGCAGGCATGGGACCTGGCGGAGCCGGGTTTCGCGCCCGACGTGCTGGGTTTGTGATCCCGCCAGATTTGTGCACAAATCGCAACGAATGGATGCACTTTTTGCAGAGGCATTCGGGCAAACCCTGTGCAGCGCTATACTTTCGTGTTGAACCGAGAGTTCCGTCCAAGGGACAGGTTCATGACTCACTATCTGTCCGGGTCCACCGGATACACCTTGCCTGTTTGTCGTTCTGACGCTTGAGGAACCAAATGAAAAAGACCGTGTTGTTGGCTTCCATGATCGCTGTGCTGGCTTTGGCAGCCTGCGGCAAGAAGGAAGAGCAAGCCGCTCCGGCTTCGGCGCCGGCTTCCGCCGCGGCCCCGGCCTCGGCTGCTGCTCCCGCCTCGAGCGCCGCGCCGGCCGCCTCGGCTGCCGCCTCCCAGCCCGCCGCTGCCGCTTCGGCTGCTCCGGCTGCTGCCGCTTCGGGCGCCGCGTCGGCCCCCGCTGCTGCCGCCAGCGAGCAGAAGTAAATCGACGATGGTCGCGGTGGGCGTCGGCCTGCCGCGTACGAGCAGCACCTCGACAAAGGCCCGCATCCGCGGGCCTTTGTCATGCGAAGCCCGCATTGCGCGGGCCTAGGAATGGGAAGGCCCGCATCGCGCGGGCCCGAGAATTCGAAAGCCCGCATTGCGCGGGCTTGTGTCATCCAGCTTGCGTCATCGGGCTTGCGGTCAGCCGGAGCCCGCGCCCCGCGCAGCGGCCAGCGGGCGTGTCGCGCGCTGCGCCGCTTGCGCGGTCGCCGCCCGCGGCGGCCTTCACTTCAGCTTGGCTTCCTTGTAGACCACGTGCTTGCGGGCCACCGGATCGAACTTGGCGATTTCCATCTTGTCCGGTTGGATGCGCTTGTTCTTGGTCGTGGTGTAGAAGTGACCGGTACCAGCAGTCGACTCCAGCTTGATCTTTTCACGTCCGCCTTTGGCCATCGCGACTCACTCCTGGGTGGGGTTCAGACTTGGCCGCGCGCACGCAGGTCGGCCAGCACCGCGTCGATGCCGACCTTGTCGATCAGGCGCAGCGCGGCATTCGAAATGCGCAAGCGCACGAAACGGTTCTCGCTCTCGACCCAGATCCTGCGGTATTGCAGGTTGGGGAGGAAGCGACGCTTGGTCTTGTTGTTGGCGTGGGACACATTGTTTCCCACCATCGGCGCTTTGCCGGTAACCTGACAGACGCGTGCCATGCAGCACTCCACAAATTTATCGTTGGCAAAAACGAGCATTATACACCGGCACGGTCGCAGGCAACCGAAACCATCTCGAGCCAGCGCGGCGAGCCCGCCCGCAGTCGCAGGCCACTGAGGCTGCCGCCCCACAGGCAGCCGCTGTCCAGGCACAGCGCCGCGTCGCGCCACGACAGGCCGAGGCTCGACCAATGGCCGAAGGCGATCGGCGTGCCGCGGCTGGCGCGGCCCGGTACCGCGAACCACGGCAGCAGTTCGGGCGGGGCCGCCGCCGGCGCCTGCTTGCAATGGAAGTCGATGCGTGCGTCGCGGGTGTCGATGTAGCGCAGCCGGGTCAGCGCATTGACCGTGATGCGCCAGCGTTCGGCGCCTTGCAGCCGATCCGACCAGATCGCAGGCTGGTTGCCGAACACTTCGGCCAGGAAGTCGCGCAACACGCCGTCGCGCAGTTGCGCCTCGACTTCGGCCGCCAGTTGCAGGGTCTGCTGCACGCTCCACTGCGGCAGCACGCCGGCGTGCACCAGCAGCCACCCCTGTTCGAGCAGCGCCAGCGGGCGGCGGCGCACCCAGTCGAGCAGTTCCTCGCGGTCGGGCGCTTGCAGGATGTCCTGCAAGGTGTCGCTGCGGTGTTCGCGCCGCACCCCTTCGGCCACCGCCAGCAGGTGCAGGTCGTGGTTGCCCAGCAGGCATTGCGCAGCGTCGCCCAGACGCATCAGCCGACGCAGGCATGCGGCCGAGGCCGGGCCGCGGTTGACCGCATCGCCGAGCACGACCAGGCGGTCGCGCTCGGGCTGGAAGTCCAGTGCGTCGAGCAGGCGGCCGAACGCATCGTCGCAACCTTGCAAGTCCCCGATCAGATAGGTGGCCATCGCCGCGTGTCGTGAGAAAATGGCATTTTGCCTCGTTCGCCCGGCGCCCGCCGCGGCGCCGCAGCCTCGACCCGACCCATGGCGCAACTCGACCCCTCGCTGTTCAAGGCCTACGACATCCGCGGCATCGTTTCCGACTCGCTGGACTCCGACGCCTGCACCCACATCGGGCGCGCCTACGCCACGCTGGCGCGCGCGCGCGGCGAACGCAGTGTCCACATCAGCCGCGACGGCCGCGACTCCGGCCCGCAACTCGCGCAGGCCTTGGGCGCGGGCTTGCGCGCAGGCGGGCTCGAGGTGGTCGACCTGGGCATGAACGCGACGCCGATGCTGTATTTCGCCTGCGCCACCACCGACATCGGCAACGGCATCCAGATCACCGGCAGCCACAACCCTCCCGAGTACAACGGGCTGAAGCTGGTGCTGCAGGGCGACGCGCTGCATGGCGAGGAGATCGCCGCGCTGCGCGAGCTCACGCTGTCGGAGGCCTACAGCAGCGGCAACGGCGGCCAGCGCAGCGCCAGCGTGGTCGAGGCCTACATGCAGCGCATCGCGGCCGACGTGCGGCTGGCGCGTCCGATGCATGTCGCGGTGGACTGCGGCAATGGCGTGGCCGGCGCCTTCGCGCCGCAATTGCTGCGCCGGCTGGGGTGCCGGGTCACCGAGCTGTACTGCGAGGTCGACGGCAGTTTCCCCAACCACCATCCCGACCCGGCCGATCCCCGCAACCTGCAGGACCTGCAGCGCGTGCTGCGCGAAGGCGATGCCGAGATCGGACTGGCCTTCGACGGCGACGGCGACCGCCTGGGGGTGGTGACCAAGGATGGCCACATCATCTGGCCGGATCGCCAGTTGATGCTGTACGCGGCCGATGTGCTGCAGCGCCACCCGGGAGCGCCGATCCTGTACGACGTGAAGTGCACGGCCCAGCTCGACCCCTGGGTGCGTCGCCACGGCGGCGAGCCGATGATGTGGCGCACCGGGCACTCGCTGATCAAGGCGCGCATGAAGGAGGTCGATGCGCCGCTGGCCGGGGAGATGAGCGGCCACATCTTTTTCAAGGATCGCTGGTTCGGCTTCGACGACGCCCAGTATGTCGCCGCGCGCCTGCTGGAGCTGCTGGCGCGCGCGCCCGATGCCCAGGCGGAACTGCTGGGGCTGCCCGACTCGCTGTCGACCCCCGAGTTGAAGATCGCCACCGCGCCGCAGCAGCAGTTCGCGCTGTGCGAGCGCCTGCAGCGCGAGGGGCGCTTCGCGACGGCGCGGCGCATCCACACCATCGATGGCGTGCGTGCCGAGTACGCCGATGGTTTCGGGCTGGCCCGCCCGTCCAACACGACCCCCTGCGTGGTCTTGCGCTTCGAGGCCAGCGACCAGCAGGCGATGGCGCGCATCCAGCAGGAGTTCCGCGCCGCTCTGCTGGCGCTGCAGCCCGATCTGCAACTTCCTTTCTGAGCCCGCGCGGGGACGTCGCGATGCCCGATTGCACACCGTCGCGGGTGCTGCTGGTCAAGACCAGTTCGATGGGCGACATCGTGCAGGCCTTGCCGGTGGTGCACGATATCCTGGAGCACCAAGCGGGCTGCAGCATCGACTGGATGCTCGAACCCGGGTACGCCGAGCTGGTGCAAGCCCATCCCGGAGTGTCGCGGGTCATCCAGGTTCCCTGGCGCAGCTGGTGGCGCAAGCCCCTGGCGACGACCACCCGCCGCCAGTGGCGTGCACTGCGCAGCGAACTCGCGCAGCATCCCTACGACGCCGTCATCGACCTGCAGGGCCTGTGCAAAAGCGCCTTGCTGGCGCGACTGGCGCAGGGCAGGCGCTACGGCTGGAAGGGGCGGGCGTGCCGCGAGCCGGTCGCCGCGTGCCTGTACGACGTGCGCATCGCGGCGCCGGCCTTCGACAGCCTGGCCGCGGTGACCCGCTACCGCAACCTGTGCGCCCGGGTGCTGGGTTACACGCCGCAGGGGGATCCGGCGTACGGCCTGCGGGTGCGGCCCTCGCGGCCGACATGGCTCGGCGGCCAGCAGCCCTTCGCGGTGCTGCTGTCGGCGACCGCGCGCGACGAAAAGCTCTGGCCCGAGGCCGACTGGGTGGAACTGGGCCGGCAGTTGCGTTCGCGCGGCCTGGCGCTGGTGCTGGCCTGGGGCAGCGATACCGAACGCGAGCGCGCGGCGCGCATCGCCGAGGGGGTACGCGCCGCGCCGGCCGGCGCTGCGCCGGCGCCGGTCGAGGTCGCGCCGCAGCGGCTCGGCCTGGGCGAGTGGGCCGGGGTGCTGCGCGCCAGCGCGCTGGTCGTCGGAGTCGACACCGGGCTGAGCTTCCTGGCCGCGGCGGTCGCCGCCCCGGTGATCGCGATCTATACCGCGACCTCGCCGGCGCAGGTGGGAATCCGTGCCCGCTCGCCGCATCGCAACCTGGGCGACATGGGCCGGCCGCCATCGGCGGGCGAGGTCCTGCGGGTGGCGCTGGAACTGCTCCAGGCAGCGCCCGCCCAGGCCGAGGGGGCCGGGGCGACGCGCCTGGGGGCCCCGGCATGAAGCTGGCCGCGAGCCAACGGTGGGCGCTGCGCGTGTACACCCTGCTGTGGCGCCTGCTGGCGCCGCTGGCGGTGCTGCGCCTGTTGTGGCGCTCCAGGCACGACCAGGCCTACCGCAGCCGCCTGGGGGAGCGCTTCGGCCGCTACCGCGAGCCGCCGCCGCCGCCGGGCCCGCGCCTGTGGCTGCACGCGGTGTCGCTGGGTGAGACGCGTGCCGCCGCGCCTTTGCTGGACGCGCTGCGTCGCGAAGTCCCGCAGCTGCAGCTGCTGCTGACCCACACCACGCCCACCGGGCGCGCAGCCGGCGCCGAGTTGCTGCGCCCGGGCGACCTGCAGGCCTGGCTGCCCTACGACCTTCCGGCCGCGGTCGAGCGCTTCCTGCAGGCATTCAGGCCGCAGGTCGGGGTGCTCATGGAAACCGAGATCTGGCCGAACCTGGCGCAGGCCTGCGCCGGCCGCAGGGTGGTGTTGTTGCTGGCCAACGCCCGGCTGTCGGCGCGCAGCTGGGCGCGCTGGGCGCGCTGGCCGGGGCTGGCCACCGCCGCATTCGGCGCGCTGGCCGGCGCCGCTGCGCAGACCGGTGCCGATGCCTCGCGCCTGCGCGATCTGGGCGCACCCGGGGTGATGGTCGCCGGCAACCTGAAATTCGACCGCCGCGGCGATGCGGCCTTGCGCATGCTGGGGCGGAACTGGCGCGCGGCCGCCGGCGGGCGGCCGGTGCTGGTGCTGGCATCGACCCGCGAGCACCGCGCGACCGCCGAGGAGCAGTTGCTGCTGGACACCCTGCCGCCGCAGCTGCTCGAGCGCGCGCTGCTGGTGCTGGTGCCGCGGCACCTGGAGCGTGTCGGACAACTGGTGCAGTTGCTCGAGCAGCGGGGTTTGCGCTACCGCTTGCGCAGTCTCGGCGAGCCCGACGCGCAGTTGCAGGTCTGGGTCGGCGACAGCCTGGGCGAAATGCCCGCCTACTACGCGATGGCCGACGCCGCCTTCATCGGCGGCAGCCTGCTGCCACTGGGCGGGCAGAACCTGATCGAGGCCTGCGCGGAAGGCTGCGCGGTGGTCATCGGTCCGCATGTGTTCAACTTCACGCAAGCGGTCGAGCAGGCGGCGCGCGCCGGTGCGCTGGCGCAGGCGGCCGACGCCGGCCAGGTGTGGGCGCAACTGCTGCGCTGGCTCGACGACCCCGAGGCCTTGCGCCACGCGCGCCGCGCCGCGCGCGAGTTCAGCGCCGCCCACCGCGGCGCGGCGCAGGCCCAGGCGCACTGGATCGCCGGCTACCTGCGGCAGGCGGCCGGCAGTCCGGCCCGGCTGGCGCCTCAATAGGTCGGTACCGAGGGGTCGACCTCGCGCGACCAGGCGGTGATCCCGCCTTGCAGGTTGTACACCTCGTCGAAGCCGCTTTGCAGCAGCCAGCTCGCGACCTCGGTGCTGCGGCCTCCGGTGCGGCACATGATCAGCAGCTTCTTGTCCCGCGGCAGTTCGGCCAGACGATCGAGGACCGTGCCCTTGGGGATGGCGCTGCAGCGAAAGCACGCATGGCGGATGCTGGCGCGCTCGAGTTCCCAGGGTTCGCGCACGTCCACCACATGCCAGGATTCGAAGTCCTGGGGTCGGTTGTCGAGGATGTCGCGCAGTTCGCCGACGGTGAGTTGGGCTATCGTCATGGCAGTTCGCAGGGGCTGGAGGAACGACTCGTGCGCAAGGGCCGGCCCGCTGGCGGGCCGGGGCGGATCAGAAGCGAAAGCGCGGGGTCTCGGCGAAGCCGTGCAGCCGCGGCGCCACGGTGTCGAACAGGTCGACGAGTCGCGACTCGCGCTCGCCGGTACGGGTGAGCAGCTGGGCGCGCATCACCGGCAGGTCGCCGACCACCGCGCACAGCCGGCCGCCCGGTTTGAGGCGGTCGACCAGGGGTTGCGGGAGCTGCGCCACCGAGCCCGACAGCACGATGACGTCGAACTCGCCAGGGGGAAGTTCCCGCGAGGCGTCCAGGCAGCGCACGTTGGCGTTCATCACCCCGGCCTGGCGCAGCCGCTGCTGCGCGGCTTCGGCCAGCTCCGGGTGGATCTCCAGGCTCAGCACATGCGCCGCGCAATGGCCGAGCAGCGCGGCCATGAAACCGCTGCCCGTGCCGACCTCGAGCACCCATTCGTGCTTGCGCACCGCCAGTTCCTGCAGCACCCGCGCCTCCATCTTCGGTGCCAGCATGCTCTCGCCGCAGGGCAGAGGGATCTCCATGTCGGCAAAGGCCAGCGAACGGTAGGCCGGGGGAACGAAGTCTTCGCGCTTGACCGCGGCCAGCAAGTCCAGCACATCCGGATCGAGCACATCCCAGGGCCGGATCTGCTGCTCGATCATGTTGAAGCGCGCTTGTTCGAAATCCATCGCTTGTACTCGGTTCGGACGGGAAGATCCCATTTTACCCCGGCGCCCGCCGCAGCCGAAAGCGCTCCGGAACGCCTCAGGCCAGGACGGGGGCTTGCGCCGATATCAAGAACGATTATCATTTACGCAAACCCTGCTGCGCTGCGGCAAGCCAGCCGCCCGTGCGGTCTCCCGGCGCAGGGCAGGGCCGGCGCTTGCGTTTCCCGGCTTGCCTTTCGGTTCGCAGCCTGCAGTTCCCGCAGTTCCCGCAGTTCCTCTTGCCATCGCTCATGTCCGCGCTCGCCCGACCCGTCGATCCTGGCCCCGGAAATTCCCCGCGCATGCGGGCCAGATGGCGCATCTTCCTCGCCGTGCTCGGTCCCGGCCTGGTGGTCATGCTGGCCGACACCGACGTCGGAAGCATCCTGACCGCGGCGCAAAGCGGCGCGCAGTGGGGCTACCAACTGCTCGGGCTGCAACTGGCCCTCGTACCCATCCTGTTCATCGTGCAGGAACTCACGGTGCGGCTGGGGATCTTCACCGGCAAGGGGCATGGCGAGCTGATCCGCGAGACCTTCGGCGGGTTCTGGGCCTGGGTGTCGGTCGGCGGCCTGGCCGTGGCCACGGTCGGTGCGCTGCTGACCGAGTTCTCCGGCGTCGCCGGGGTCGGCGAATTGTTCGGCGTGCCGCGTGCGTGGAGCCTGGCACTGGCCGCGGGCTTCCTGCTGCTGGTCGTGTGGACCGGCAGCTACCGCCGGGTCGAGCGCGTGGCCATCGCGCTCGGGCTGTTCGAGATCGTGTTCATCGGCGTGGCGCTGCAGGCGCCGGCCCACCTCGGCGACGTGGCCGCGGGCCTGGGTACCAACCCGTTGCGCAACCCCGACATGCGCTACCTGGTGGCGGCCAACATCGGCGCGGTGATCATGCCCTGGATGGTGTTCTATCAGCAGTCGGCGGTCGCCGACAAGGGCCTGCGGCCCGAGGAATACACGGCCGCGCGCTGGGACACCGCGTTCGGCGCGCTGCTCACCCAGGTGGTGATGGCCGCGGTGCTGGTGGTGGCCGCCGCGACGCTGTGGGCCGGCCACCTCAGCCCTCCGCTGAACACCGTCGGCCAGCTCGCGCAGGCGCTCACGCCCTTCCTCGGCCAGAGCCTGGGCCATACGCTGTTCGGCCTGGGCATGCTGGGCGCTGCGATGGTCGCGGCCATCGTGGTCGCGCTGGCTGCCGCCTGGGGTTTCGGCGAGGTCAGCGGCTACAAGCACTCGCTGGAACTGCACCCGCTGGAGGCCCCCTGGTTCTACCTGGTGTTCTCCGCCGGGGTCATCGGCGGAGCGCTGGTGGTGGCGCTGGCCCCGGACCTGGTCGCGCTGTCCATCGGCGTGGAGGTGATGAACGCGCTGATGCTGCCGATCGTGCTGGGCTTCCTGGTCGCCCTGGCGATCAAGGCGCTGCCGGCGGAGCACCGGCTGCGCGGCTGGTACCTGTGGCTGGTGCTGGCGGTCGTCGCCGCCACCTCGGCGCTCGGCGTCTACGGCGGCATCACCGGGGCGCTGTCGTGAGCGCTCAGCCGGCCGTGCGCTCGAACACCAGGTCCCACACGCCGTGGCCCAGGCGCAGCCCGCGCTGCTCGAACTTGCTGGGCATGCGCCAGGCGGGGCGCGCGCAGTAGCCCTGCGGGTCCGGGGTGGTGTTGCGCAGCAGGGGCTGCTGCTGCAACACCTGCAGCATGTGCTGCGCATAGTCCTGCCAGTCGGTCGCGCAGTGCAGCAGCCCGCCCGGGCGCAGCCGCGACGCGGCGAGCGCGACGAAGCCGGGCTGGATCAGCCGCCTCTTGTGGTGCCGCTTCTTGTGCCAGGGATCGGGGAAGTACACGTGCAGCGCGTCCAGCGACGCCTCGCCCACCATGTCGCGCAGCACCTGCACCGCGTCGTGGCAGACGATTCGCAGGTTGCCCAGGCCCAGTTCACGGATGCGCAGCAGCAGCGCGCCCACGCCGGGCGTATGCACCTCGACCCCGATGAAATCGCGCTCGGGCTGCGCCTGCGCCAGCAGCGCGGTGGCCTCGCCCATGCCGAAACCCACTTCCAGCACGCGTGGCGCGCTGCGGCCGAACACCCCGTCCCAGTCGATGGGCCGGTTCGCATAAGGCAGCAGGAATCGCGGACCGAGTTCGTCCAGCGCGCGCGCCTGGCCGCTGGTCAGGCGGCCGGTGCGCAGCACATACGAGCGAATCGCCCGAAGCGGTGCCTTCGATCGCTCGGCGGCATCGACCTGCGACGGCGGAGGTGGCACCGCATCCGACACCGGATCCGACACCGGATCCGACACCGGATCCGACACGGGATCCGACACCGCCGCGGTCGGGCCGGCGGCGGGATCTGGAGCGGGTGAAGGGAATCGAACCCTCGTATGAAGCTTGGGAAGCTGCCGTTCTGCCATTGAACTACACCCGCGAGGCGCCAAAGTGTACAACAGCGCGCCGCCGCCGGAAAAGACCGGCCCCGGGCCGCGGTGCGGCCGGGCAGCGATCACAGCCGGCCGAGGCGCTGCAGCGCGGTATCCAGCGTTTCGTCGCGCTTGGCGAAGCAAAAGCGCGCGACCCGGCGCCGGGTGTCGGGTACCGGCTCGAAGGCGGTCAGCGGGATCGCCGCCACCTTCAGCTGCCGGGTCAGCCAGCCGCAGAACTCGGCCTCCGGCAGGTCGCTGACCTCGCTGTAGTCGACGCACTGGAAGTACGTGCCCTCGCAGGGCAGCAGCCGCAGCCGCGTCGACTGCAGGCCAGCGCGGAAGCGGTCGCGCTTGGCCTGGTAGAAGGCCGGAAGCTGCAGGTGGGCCTGCGGGCGGTTGCGCAGGTAGTCGGCCAGCGCCCATTGCATCGGGGTGTTGACCGTGAACACATTGAACTGGTGCACCTTGCGGAACTCGGTGCTGAGTTCGCGCGGCGCGGCGACCATGCCGACCTTCCAGCCGGTGGCGTGGTAGGTCTTGCCGAAGCTCGACACCACCAGGCTGCGCGGGCGCAGCAGCGCCTGCGCGGCCGCGCTGCAGTGGCTGCGCGAGTCATACACCATGTGCTCGTAGACCTCGTCGCTGATCAACACGACGTCGGTGGGGGCAAGGAGTTCGCCCAGGCGCTGCATGTCCTGCGCGCTCCACACCCGGCCGCTCGGGTTGTGCGGCGAGTTGATCAGCATGGCCCGGGTGCGCGGCCCCAGCGCGGCGGCGATGGCGGGCCAGTCGGGAGTGAAGTCGGCGGTCAGCGCAACGCAGCGCGCGGTTCCGCCGGCGAGTTCGATCGCCGGCAGGTAGCTGTCGTAGGCCGGCGTCAGCACCACCACCTCGTCTCCGGGCTGCACGACGCACAGGATGGCGGTCAGCAGCGCCTGGGTGGCGCCGGCGGTGATGGTGATTTCCTCCCCGGGGTCGTAGCGCGCGCCGTACATCGACTCGATCTTCTCGGCCAGCGCCTCGCGCAGCGCGGCCACCCCGGCCATCGGCGGATACTGGTTGTGGCCCCCGTGCAGCGCTCGCGTCACCGCGTCGAGCAGCGCGGGATCGGGCTCGAAATCGGGGAAGCCCTGGCCCAGGTTGATGGCGCCGCAGCTTTGCGCCAGCGCCGACATCACCGTGAAAATCGTCGTGCCGACCTGCGGCAGGCGGCTGCGCTGCGCGGCCCGCGGCGGCTCGCCGGGCGCGGGAACATTCGGACTCATGCGGCAATCTCCATCAGGGGGTTCGAGGCAGCGGCGCGGGCCGCCCGCAGGCCGCCCGGGCAGGGCAGGCCGACGCGGTAGTATTGGACACCAAGCCTGCGATGTCGACCGCCGAGCCCGTCTCCCGCCTGCGCGGCCTTGCCCCGGTGGCTGGCCCCGCGACCCGCCTGCTGCTGCTGGGGAGTTTCCCCGGTGGCGCGTCGCTGGCCGCACGGCAGTATTACGCCCATCCGCGCAACCAGTTCTGGCCGCTGTTGTCCGAACTGTTCGAACTCGACCTGCGCGCGATGAGCTACCCGGACCGCTTGCGCGAGGTGCTGAGCCGCGGCCTGGGCATCTGGGATGTCTACGCCGCCTGCGAGCGCGAGGGCAGCCTGGACAGCAGCATTCGCGGCGCCCAGCCCAACGACCTGGCCGCGCTGGTGCGGCGGCTTCCCATGCTGCAGGGCATCGCCCACAACGGCGGCGAATCGGCGCGCTCGCTGAAGCTCACGCGTGGCCTGGCCGCGCACTGCTGGCGCCTGCCGTCGAGCAGCCCGGCCAACGCGTCGTGGAGCTTCCAGCGCAAGCTCGCCGCCTGGCGCGAGGCATTCGCCGCTTGCGGGCTGGTCGAGCCGCGGGCGGCGGCGGCGCCACGCTCTACACTATGAAACCGCCCCCTTCGACGGACCTTGCGCCGATGCCCTCGCGATCCGCCTCCCATGCCGCCGCCGCCGGCGCTTCCGCGGCTTCCGGAGCCGGCGCGCATCCCGCGCAGGCGCGGTTGCGGCTGCAGGGGCCGCTGCACTGGCAGGCCGTGCT
>JAKBBQ010000232.1 GCA_021808405.1 Pseudomonadota bacterium
CCGCCGGGTTGTCGGCCGGGCTGTTGATCTGCTGGCCGGTCGACAGCTGCTGGATGTAGGTACTGAGGTTGCTCGAAGTGTTGCCCAGCGCGTTCAAGGTGTTGAGCGCGTAGACGTTGGTGTTGATGATGCCGGTTAGGGCCATGGCGAAGCTCCTATAGGGGGGAAGATCCGGCTTCCCTGCCGGACGCGGCCAATCCTGTCCGCATCCGGCTCAACGACACAACCCCCAGGGACTTTAGGCCCTCACGCAATTTGACGCAGCGCGCCCCCTACCGCATGGCGCCGCCCCGGCGCAATGTCCTTCCACGCGACGCATCCCGACAATCCGGGCCCGGCGCGACCCGGCGCCCTGCCGATTCAGGCGCCGGCCAGGCTGTCGGCGGGTGCCGGCGCGTCGTCCTGCAGGACCTTCTCCAGGACCGCACGCCAGTCGCGCGCGGCGGCCGCCTGGGCCTCCGGCAGCACCTGCCGGAGCTCGTCGTTCGCTTGCCGCAGCGCAGCAAGGAGGCTCGCGGCCCGCTCGGGCAGCGGCTGCAGCGCCTGCTCCAGCGGTTGCAGCGCCTCGACGCCGATGCGCGGCCGCGAAGTCGCCTGCGGCAGGCTGTCGAGCAGGTTGGTCGCCTGCAGGCACAGCGGCTCCACATCCTGCACCACGGTATCCAGGCTCTCGCCGCGCACCCCGGGGATGAGTTCCAGGCGCTCGAGCGCCAGCCGGAAATTCAGGCTGAGCAACTGCAGGGATTCGGCCAGCCGGGTAGCCCGCTGCAGGAACTCGCGCTCGGCCTCGCCACCCTGCTCCTGCACGGCCTGCCGCAGCGCCTGCAGCGCGGCCTGCGCGCCGGCCAGGCCTTCGCGCAGGCCGTGCGCATACTCCTGGGCGCCGTCCATCGCCTGCGTCGAACCCTGCAGCGCACGCAGACGCGCCTGACCTTCGTCGGCCGAGGGCAGCGCCGGCAGCAGGCGCAGCCATTGCTGCTCGACCTGTTGCAGCGAATCCTCGGCCGAACGCGCAGCCTGGCTCGAACGCTCGCCCTGCTCGCGCAGCGCCTCCTCGGCGCGCTGCGCGCGCAGCGCCAGGCGCTCGCGCTCCAGGCCCAGGCGACGGATCGACAGGCGTACATCGTCGAGCAGCGCCCTCCACTCGGGCGCGGCACCCGCGCCGGCCTCGCCGCGCAGCGCGGCGCGCACCGCGATGCGCAGCCGCGTCTGCTCGATGCGCAGGCTCAACGACAGGAACAGCGCCGCCAGCAACAGCAGCAGCACCCCGCCGCCCAGCACCGGCAGCGCGGTCGGCAGGTGGGCGCCGGCATGCGCGGGCAGCAAGGTCTGCAGCCACCAGATCCCCGGCAACCACAGGCTGCACAGCAGCCACATCCAGGCAATGGCACGGGTCGGTGTGATTTTCACGCTCGTAGCTCCGCAGGATGGATGGGCGCCGGCGGCGCGGGGCCGTCCTGGCACAAGGTAGGCACATGCAGCACCGGGCACACCTCGCCGCCGTGGTCGGCGGGCAGCGGCAACAGCGCGCGCACCGCGTTCCACGGTGGCGGCAGGCCCGGCTGCACGTCGATCAGGCGCGTCGGACTGTCGTGGTGCAAGCCGCGCACCTGGTCGACCAGCAGCGCCCACAGGCGAGACCGATCCTGCACCACCAGCACGCGAGCAGCGGCGGCGCCCAGGCTCGGCCGGCGGCCCATGGCCGCGCCGCAATCGAACACACCGAGTACCCGCTGCTGCCACGCCAGCAGCCCCGGCCAGCGCTCCAGGCGCGGGCCGGGCAGGCGGATCAACGAGTCGGCCAGGGCGATCTGGCGCAGTTGCCGGCTGTCGATCGCGCAGGCCTGGCCGTCGACGACGAACAGCAGCCAGCTTCCAGCGAGCGACGGCGCGAAATCCATCGGCGGCGGCACCGCGGCGGGGCTGCGCTGCGCGCTCATGCCGGAGCCCCTCGCGCCGCGCCCGGCTCCACCTCGGCCGCGCCGGCCGCGGCATCGCGCGCCGCCGCATGCTGGGCGGCGATGAAACCAGGGTCGAGCAGCAGCACCAGGTCGCTGGCGCGCGGCGACTCGCCTGCCGCCAGCGCGGGCCTGTCCAGCACCGCGGCGGCGGCCACTCCCAGCGGCGCACCCAGCACCACCGGCAGCGACCAGAAATGCAGCGCCCGCGGCTCCAGGCAGGACTGCACCCGCAACGCGTAGGCAGCCTGGTGGTCGCCGACCAGCAGGTATTCGTCGGCGCCCAGGGGATCCGGCTCGAGTTGCCAGGGCGCCTCGAGGCCGACGTCGGGCAAGGCACCGAGTTCGCTGAGCACCAGGCTGTCGCCGCGAGGCAAGCGCAGGCCGCGCGGCTGCCTGAGCTGGCCGAGCACGCACTGCGAAGGCAAGGCCACGGTCCACTCCCCCAGGCGCGCCGGGTGCACCTGCAGCACGCCGTCCCAGGCAGGCGGCGCGTCGGCCTCGCGCGGCGCGACGGTGGGCACGGGAGCGTCGGCGCCTCGCGCGTCCGACGCTATCGCCGCGGCGGGCTGCTCCCGCGGCGGCGGGATGGCCGCGGCCAGGGCCTGCAACAACTCCTCGCGCAGCCGCTGCCAGCCCTGCTGCTGGTCGCGCAGCAAGTCCTGGGTCTGCTGCAGGCTGCCCTGCAGCGGCGCCACCGCGTCGTGCAACAGCCGCGAGGCATCGGCGAGGTCCCAGCGGCAGGCACGCCCGGTTTGCGACGGCGAGGCCGGCGGCGGGAGCGGGCCAGGGCCTGCTCCGGTCGCGGCTGGCGGCGGCGCGTCGGGCTCGCCGGGCTGCGCCACCAGCGGTCGCTCCAGGACCGGCTGCACCGGCTCGCCTGGTACGGCCTCGTCCAACACCGGGGCGAACTCCTCGACCTGGGGCAGCATCGCCAGTTCCTCCTGCCGGGTACGCGGCTGCGGCGCCGCCACCCGATTCCCATCGACCGCCAGCTCCGGCGGCTCCGGCAGCGCCCGCGGCAGCTCGGCCCGGACGGGCTCGACAACGCTTCCCGCGGCAGGCGCCTTCCCGGCCGCGATTTCGGCGACCGCAGGCTCCTCGGCCACCGGCACCTCGGCCACGGACTCCTCGATCACGGACTCCTCGATCACGGCGGCCTCGACCACGGCATCCTCGGAGACGGGCTCCTCGGCCACGGGCTCCTCGACGACGGCCTCCTCGACGACGGCCTCCTCGACGACGGCCTCCTCGACCACTGCCTCCTCGGCCACGACGTCCTCGACCCCGGGGGCCTCGACCACGGCATCCTCGGAGACGGGCTCCTCGGCCACGGGCTCCTCGACGACGGCCTCCTCGACGACGGCCTCCTCGACGACGGCCTCCTCGACCACGGCATCCTCGGCCACGACGTCCTCGACCCCGGGGGCCTCGGCCACGGCCTCCTCGGAGACGGGCTTCTCAGCCCACGGCTCCGCGGACACGACCTCCCCGGCCACGGACTCCTCGACCCCGATCTCCTCGACCCCGATCTCCTCGACCACGAATTCGTCGGCGACTGCGTGCGCAGCGGCAAGCTGCCAGAGCGCGACCTCGTCGCCGTCGCCGCAGGGGGCCAGCGGCTGCTCGTGCCTGATTTCCTCGGCCGTCAGATCCTCGGCCGTCAGATCCTCGGCCACGGGCTCCTCGGCCACCGCCACCACGTCCTCGGCCGCCGTGTGCCGCGCGGCTACCGGCTCGGTGACTCCTTCGTTCGCCGCGAGCGCCTGCGATGCATCCGGCTGCGGCGGCGGCTCGAACGGCCCTGCCGCCACCCGGGTGTCCTCGACCCACGGACCGTCCCTCGACTCCTGCGGCCGCGTGGGCCCCTGCTCGTGCTCGTGCCGCGCCTGCTCGTGCCGCCGCTGCTGGTGCTGCGGTACCGTCTCGACGATGGCCGCGCCCGGACTCGACTCCTGCCCGCGGCGCCCGGCGGCCGGTGGTGCGATGACCGGCTCCGCGGCCAGGGTCCACCAAGCTTCGTTCCCCGGGGCCTGCGGGCGTTCCAGCTGGCCGGCGACCGGCTGGGTCGTCGCCGCCCCGGGCCCAGCAGCGACCGGCTGCCGAGACGGCGACGCCTCGGGCTGGTCCTGCGGGGCCGAGGCCAGCAAGTCGCCCAGCGCCTGGTGCAGCGCCTGCGCCAGCTGACGCACCCGCATCGCGTTGGCGCCGGCAGCGTCGGGCGGCGCGCCACGCGGCGCCAGCAGTTCGCGCTCGACCTCGCGGCACAGCTGGGCCAGCGATCGCAGTCCGAGGAATTCCGCACCGATCCGCAGGCCGCGCAGAGCTTCGCCGGCCGCGGCACCCACGCGGGGGTCGGGCGTCGCCGCCTCGCCCCGCAGCGCGCTGTCGAACTGCTCGAGGAACGACCGCGCGTCCACCCCGAAGGCGACGCGCAGCTCGCGCAGGCTGGCGCTGGCCAGGTTCATGGCCGGCACTCCGACATGCCGCGCAGACGATGGGGTCGATGGTTCATGGTTGCCGCGCTCGAGGCGACCACGCCGCTGCGCGCTGCTGGATCTGCGCAAACGCTGCTGCCGACATGGGTTCCTCCCTGAGCGTGAGAGGGCCCAAGCAAGGGCGATGCCAGGGCGTGGCTTCGCGTGTCCCTTCCGAGGTTCTCTAGAGAGAAAACCGGCGCCAGCTGAAGCTGCGCCGAACCATCGAGAGGAACCGAACCCGCGCCGCGGCAGCCCGGGCGTCAGGGTTTTGACGCAACGTCAACGCATGCGTGCCGCGATCACATCGCCCCGGCGATCGACCACCCCGCTGACCACCCTGCCCGATTGCGCATTGCGCACCAGCACGGTCTGGCCCCGGCTGCCGTCCTGCAGGGCCACGCCCAGCGCGACCAGGCGGATACCCCGCCCCTCGGCGATCAGCGCGACCGACTGCCCGTTGTGGATCAGCGTGCGGCCGGCCAGCATGCCCCGGGTGATTGCCTGCCCGGCAGCGACCCCCACGGTGAGCACCCGGCCCTCGGCCTGCGCCTGGCTTTGCAGCGAACCCGGGGGAAGTCCGTCGCGGTTGCGCTGCAGGACCTGCAAATCGGAGGCTCGCAGCGCATGACCCGCGGCCAGCGCGTGCGCCGCCACCACCACCTGCTGCGGCCAGTCGACACGGATCGGCAGGTACACCGACCAGGCCTGCGGGCCCTGGCAGCGCAGTTGCACCGTCTGCGGGCCGTAGGGATTGGCATCGCCGAAGGCCTGCGCGACCAGTTGCCCCGGCGCGCAGCGCCGGAAGCGCGCGGCCGGCAACTGGGCGCGCAGACGCACCCGGGCGCGCCCCGAACCGGCGGGCAGATGGCTGCGCACGAAGTCCTCGGCTGCCGCGCGCAACGCCTGTGGCGACTCCCAGGAGGGGGGCGGCGGATGCCGCGCGGGCGGCGCCGGAGCGGCTGCGGCCGCGCCTGCGGCGCCCATCAGCACGAGGGCCAGCGCGGCCGCGGCCCAACGCCACCGCGACAGGCTGTCCGGCGCGCGCCGGGATCGATCGGAGGAGCTCATGTCGAGCTGAGCTTGCAAGGTCCGTACCACCGCGCCCCCCCCTGCGGCACCCCGGCCGGGCGGCAGCGGCAAGCGGCAAGGCCTTGCCGCCCGGGCGGCGCGAGGCCGCTCCGAGCGACCCTCGAACGATTCGACTCGGTCGGCATTCAGGCATGTTTTAT
>JAKBBQ010000233.1 GCA_021808405.1 Pseudomonadota bacterium
GGCAGCGCGCACGGCGGCCTGGCCGCGACCCCGCTGCCGGCCGCCGCGCGCAACCAGGCCGGCGACTCGGCCCGCGACAGCCAGCGCCGGCTCAGCGCGCAACGCGCCGAGGCGCGCCGGGTGCTGAGCGCCGAACGCAGCCAGGTCGTCACCCTGCAACAGGCCGCGCCGACGCGGCCGCCGACGCGGCCCGGGCAGCAGCCGCTGCAGGCGCAGAGGCGGGAAATGCTGCAACTGATCGGCGCCATCGAGCGCCGTATCGCGCTGCACAACGCGAACCCCCGCCGGCGCCTGGTCGGCCCGGACACGCGCAGCGTCCCCTACGCGCTGTACTACGACCGCATGCGCGAACGAATCGAACGCCTGGGAACCGCCGATTTCCCGCAAAGCAACGGCCACAAGCTGTACGGGCGCCTGATCATGGCGATCACCGTCGACTCCGCGGGCCGGGTGCTGCGCGCCGAGGTGGAGCACGGCTCGGGCGATGCGCTGCTCGATCGCATGGCGCAGGCGATCGTCCGCGGTGCCCAGCCGTTCGGCGCCTTCACGCCGCGGATGCTGCGCGACACCGACCAGATGATCGTGGTCGCCGGATTCGACTTCACCCGCGAAGGCGGACTGCACGCCCGGCTGCGTGCCGACGACCTGGTCTCGCCCGGCAGCCGGAGGCCGCGATGAACGCACCCGATCGCTACGCCGTGCTGGGCAACCCGGTCCGGCACAGCCGCTCGCCGCGAATCCACCAGTTGTTCGCCGAACAATGCGGGCATTCGATCCGCTACGAGCGCCGCCTGGTCGCGCTGGGCGCCTTCGACGCCGGGCTGCGCGAGTTCCGTGCCGAAGGCGGGCGCGGCTGCAATGTCACGGTGCCCTTCAAGTTCGACGCCGCAAGCGCCGCGTCGCGGTTGTCGGCGCGCGCCGCGCTCGCGCAGGCCGCCAACACCCTGGGCTGGGACGCCGACGACGCGCTGTGGGGCGACAACACCGACGGCATCGGCCTGGTGCGCGACCTGGCCCGCCTGCTCGGCCGCGTGCCCGAGCGGGCGCTGCGCGGCATGCGGGTGCTGCTGCTGGGCGCCGGCGGCGCCGCCAGCGGGGTGCTGGGCGCGCTGCTGGAGGCCGACGCGGCCGCGGTCGAGGTCTGGAACCGCACCCCGGACCGCGCGCAGGCGCTGGTGGAACGCCACGCCGGGCTGGCGCGGCAGACCGGCGCCCGGCTGTCGGCCAGCGCCGCGCCGCGGCCGGGTCACGACCTGGTGATCCACGCCACGGCCGGATCGCTGGGCGGCGGGCTGCCCGAGCTGCCGGCCGGCGTGCTGCACGCCTCGGCGCTGGCCTACGACATGATGTACGGCGCCTTGCCGACCCCTTTCGTGCGCCTGGCCCGCGACGCCGGAGCGCAGGCGCACGACGGGCTGGGCATGCTGGTCGAACAGGCCGCCGAGAGCTTCGCGTTGTGGCGCGGCGTGCGGGTGGACACGGCGCCGGTGCTGGCCTGCCTGCGCGCCGAACTGCGGGCCGAGGCCGCCGCGACCTCCGACGAGCGCTCCCGGCCATGAACAAAGGCGCCACGCGGCCTGCGTCGCCGCTGCGCCTGCTGGCGCTGGCGCTGGCCTCCTGGCTGGTGCTGCAGGGCTACTTCGCGCTGCGCATCGCCCTCTGGTCGGTGCTGCCGGTCGGCGAGACCTCGTTCATGCGCGCCGCGCAATGGCGCATGCTGCGCACGTCCGATCGCGTGACCTGGCGCCACGAATGGCTGGACTATCGCGACATCGGCGCCTGGCTCAAGCGCTCGGTCGTCGCGTCCGAGGACTCGACCTTCCTCTACAACCCCGGGGTCGACTGGCAGGCGATGCTGCAGGCCTGGAGGCGCGACCACAGCCGCTACGCCGAGCGCAGACGCCTGCTGGTCGGCGGCTCGACCATCACCCAGCAGCTGGCGAAGAACCTGTTCCTGTCGCCCGAGCGCAGCTACATCCGCAAGGGGCAGGAACTGCTGATCACCGGCATGCTCGAGGTGCTGCTGAGCAAGCGGCGCATCCTGCAGATGTACCTGAACAGCGTCGAGTGGGGCGACGGCATCTACGGCGCGCAGGCCGCGTCGCAGACCTACTTCCATGTGCCGGCGTCGCGGCTGTCGCGGCTGCAGGCCGCGCGGCTCGCGGTGATGCTCCCGGCCCCGCGCTTTTTCCAGCACCACCTGTACGGGCCCTACATCGACCGCCGCAGCGGGGTCATCGCGGCGCGCGCCGCCGACGCGCAGATCCCGCGCTGAGGGCAGCCTGACGGCCGGCTAGGCGATGGGCCGGGCGATTTCCGCGAAAGCCTCGTCGGCCGCCTGCAGCGTGGCCTGCAGCACCGCCGGGTCGTGCGAGGTGGACACGAAGCCCGCCTCGTACATGCTCGGCGCCAGGTACACGCCCCGCGACAGCATCGCGTGGAAGAAGGCCTTGAACGCCCGCAGGTCGGCACGCGCGACGTCGGCATGGCAGCGCGGCCTGGCCGACGCGAAGTACAGGCCGAACATGCCGCCTTCGGAATCGGTGCACAACGGCACGCCGTGGCGCGCTGCCGCGTGCTGCAGCCCCTGCATCAGGCCGGTGGTCGCCGCGGCCAGCGCGGCGTAGAAGCCCGGCTGGCGCACGATGCGCAACTGCGCCATGCCCGCTGCCACCGCCACCGGATTGCCCGACAGCGTGCCGGCCTGGTAGACCGCGCCCAGCGGAGACAGGCACTGCATGATCTCGGCGCGGCCGCCGAAGGCCGCCAGCGGCATGCCGCCGCCGATCACCTTGCCCAGCACCACCAGGTCGGGGCGGATGCCGTACAGCTGCTGGGCGCCTCCGAGGGCGACGCGAAAACCCGTCATCACCTCGTCCCACACCAGCAGCGCGCCATGCGCGGTGCACAGCTCGCGCAGCCTGGCGTGCCACGCAGGATCACCCCGCACGAAATTCATGTTTCCAGCGATCGGCTCGACGATCACGCAAGCGATCTGCGAGCCGCGGCTTGCGAAAAGCTCCTCGATTTGCGGGATGTTGTTGTACTCCAGCACCAAGGTATGGGCCGCGACGTCGGCCGGAACCCCGGCCGAACTCGGATTGCCGAAGGTCAGCAGCCCGGAGCCGGCCTTGACCAGCAGGCTGTCGGCGTGGCCGTGGTAGCAGCCCTCGAACTTGACGATGGCGTCGCGCCCGGTGAAGCCCCGCGCCAGGCGCAGCGCGCTCATCGCGGCCTCGGTTCCGCTGGACACCAGGCGCACCATCTCGACCGCCGGCAGCAGATCGCGCAAGGCCTCGGCGATGTCGATCTCGTCGGCGGTCGGCGCGCCGAAGGACAGCGAGCGCGTCGCGGCCTGCTGCACCGCGGCCACCACTTCGGGGTGCGCGTGGCCGGCGATCATCGGTCCCCACGAACCGATGTAGTCGATGTAGCGCCGACCCTCGGAGTCGAACAGGTAGGGGCCCTCGGCGCGCTCGATGAACCGCGGCACCCCGCCGACCTGGCGGAAGGCCCTCACCGGGGAATTCACCCCGCCCGGGATGCTGCGCTGCGCGCGCTCGAACAGCGACTGGTTGGTCGATGGACTGGACATGAGACTATTGCAGGCCGACCGGGGAGATCGAATCGCCCTCCGCCTCGGGACCGGTCTGGGCCCAGAAGAAGCGGTCGGGAACCAGGTTGCCCATCCCCGGGCGGTAGGCGAAGTCCAGGCTCTGGTCGAGGAACTCCAGCGCTTCGTGCACCGCCTGGTCGAGCTTGGCGCCGGTGGCCAGCAGCGACGCCACCGCCGCCGACAGGGTATCGCCGGCCCCCGAGAAGCCCGCGTCGAACATTTCGAAACGCTCGCGCAGCAACTGGCGGCGCGGGCTCAGCAGCACGTTCTCGACATGGTTCTCGGGAACCAGCACGCCGCTGACCAGCAGGTACTGGACCCCCATCGATTGCGCCTGCTGCATCAACGCGTCCGGGGTGGGCGGCTGCTCGCGCTCGACATCGGGAAACAGCAACTGGCTGAGCGCGGTGACGTTGCCGCACAACAGCCGGGTCTGCGGCAGCACCAGCTCCTGCATGGCCTTGGCGTATTCCTCGACCTGCGACTCCTCCAGCGCCTGCAGATTGCCCACATAGGTCACCAAGGGCAATTGGGCGTAGTCGGCAAGCAGTTCGGCGACCGCGCTGACCACCTCGACATTGCCCAGGAACCCGACCTTCCAGGCAGCCAACTCGACGTCCTGCAGCACTGCGCGCGCCTGCTCGACCACCGCGTCGGCATCGATCTCGACGATGTCGAACACCTCGGCCGTGTCGCAGACCCAGATCGAGGTGGTCACCGGCAGCGCATGGCAGCCGACCGCCGCGCAGACCGCCTGGTCGGCGCTCAGCGCCGCCGCGCCGCTGGGGTCGGCGGCATTGAAGAACATCACTGCGGGTGGAGATTCCGGGGCTTCGCTGGATGGAGGCATGATGACGCAATCGCGGAAGTGGACGGCGGGTGGCGGCCAAGCCCTCAGCCGCCCGGTCGGCAGGATGCCACAAAAGCTGCGGCCCTGTTTTTAGAATGATTGAATCTTATGCCAGAGGACGATACGCTGTGACGCAACCTGACTTCAAGACCTGGATGTGCCTGATTTGCGGGTTTGTCTACCAGGAAGAGCTGGGACACCCGGAAAGCGGCCTCGCCCCCGGGACGCGCTGGGCCGACGTACCGATCAACTGGACCTGCCCGGAATGCGGCGCACGCAAGGACGATTTCGAAATGGTGCAGATCTGAGTCGCCGCCCGGGCGTGTCGTGTCGCGCCGCGGCGCGACACGCGCTGCCCGCGCGGCTCCATCCGACCCTTCTGGTGCATTACGGAGATTGCGTTTGAGCACGGCCACCGCTTCATTCAAGGTGCTGGTGATCGACGACAGCAACACCATCCGGCGCAGCGCGGAGATCTTTCTCAGGCAGGCCGGCTTCGAGGTATTGTTGTCGGAGGATGGGTTCGATGCGTTGTCCAAGGTCAACGACACCATGCCGGACCTGATTTTCTGCGACGTGTTGATGCCGCGACTCGACGGCTACCAGACGGTGGCGATTATCAAGCGCAGCCCCCGGCACGCCTCGATCCCGGTGGTGATGCTGTCGTCCAAGGATGGCGTGTTCGACAAGGCGCGCGGTCGCATGGTGGGCGCCGAGGCCTACCTGACCAAGCCCTTCACCAAGGACCAGCTGCTGCACGCGGTGCAGACGCATTGTCAGGCGGCGGCGCACGACCCCGCAGCGGGCGCCCCGCCGCTCAAACCGGCCCAATCATGAGCATCCGCAAGATCCTGATCGTCGATGACTCGCGCACCGAGCTGTACTTCCTGTCCGACTTGCTGAACAAGAACGGCTACCAGGTGCGCACCGCCGAGAACGGCGAACAGGCGCTGGCCGCCATCGAGCAGGACCGCCCCGACCTGGTGCTGATGGACATCGTGATGCCCGGAGTCAACGGCTTCCAGCTGACGCGCCAGATCACCCGCAACCCGGCCTACCGCGAACTGCCCATCATCGTCTGCACGAGCAAGCAGCAGGAAACCGACAGGCTGTGGGCGATGCGGCAAGGCGCGCGCGACTACGTCACCAAGCCGGTCGACCCCCACGACCTGCTGAGCAAGATCATGCG
>JAKBBQ010000234.1 GCA_021808405.1 Pseudomonadota bacterium
GCATGTCGAGCGCGGGGTTCAGCTCGACCACGTCGACCGAGGCCACGCGGCCGGTGTCGGCGAGCATTTCCATGCACAGCTGCGCTTCCCGCCAGGTCGGACCGCCGCGCACCGCGGTGGCCACGCCGGGGGCCGTCTCGGGGTCGAGGAAGTCGACGTCCAGGCTCAGGTGCAGGTGGGTCCGCGGGCCGATGCCCTCGAGCACGCGTTGCATCGCCTGGCGCACCCCGGTCTCGTCGATGGCGCGCATATCCAGCACCGGCAGCGCCTCGCGCAGCACCCTGCGGCGTTCGAGTTCGTCGACACTGCGCACCCCCAGCAGGCGTACCTGTCCGGCGCGCAGCACCGGCCGGGTCGATGCCAGCTGCAGCAGATCCTCGGGTCCCTGGCCGCACAGGCAGGCCAGCACCATGCCGTGCAGGTTGCCGCTGGGCGTGGTCTCGCGGGTGTTGAAGTCGGCATGCGCGTCCAGCCACAGCACGCGCAGCTCGTGCCCGACTTCGCGGCAATGCGAGGCCACCGCGGCGATGGAGCCGAAGGCCAGGCTGTGGTCGCCGCCGAGCAGCAGCGGCAGCTCGCCTTCGCGCAGAGCCTGCGCGGTGGCGTCGAGCACCGCGCGGCACCATGCCCGGACCTCCGGCAGGTGGCGCCAGCCGTCGTGTGCGGGCTGCGCCGGGTTGCCCGGGCCGTCGAGGTTGCCGCGGTCGCCGACCTCGATCCCCAGCGCCCGCAGCTGGGGCAGCAGGCCGGCCACGCGCAGCGCCTCCGGGCCCATCGAAGCGCCCCGTACCCCGGCGCCGACGTCGGTGGGTGCGCCGATCAGCCGCAGCCTGCGCGCGGACATGCTCAGCGCTGCGCCGGCTGCACGCCGGCCGCCCCCAGCAGGTGCTGCAGGTCGAGGGCGAAACCCTCGAGCTGCGAGTCCAGCGCGCGAGCGCGCTGGCCCAGCGCGTTGTAGGCCAGCACCGCCGGGATGGCCACCGCCAGCCCGGCAGCGGTCATGACCAGGGTCGCCCCCACCGGCGCGGCGACCTGGGCGATGCCCAGCTGGCGGCTGGCTGCCATGGCCAGCAGCGCGTGCTCGATTCCCCAGACCGTTCCGAACAGCCCGACGAAAGGCGCCGTGCTGCCCACGCTGGCCAGCAGCACATGGCCGGCGTGCAAGCTGCGGCTGGCGTCGTCCAGGCTGTCGCGCAACCGGCGGCGCACCCGATCGGCGTGCGCCTGCCAGGCATGCCCCGGGTCGTCGGCCAGGCCCAGGCAACTGGCCGCCAGCGCGGCGGCCGGGCCGTCCGGATCGGCCAGCGCCGCGGCCTGCACCGCCGCCGCGGCGCTGGGCGCGGCCCAGAAGGCGGCGATGGCGCGCGGAACGCGCCGCGCGCTGCGCGCGAGCAGCGCGGTCTTCCAGAAGATCACGAACCAGCTCGACAGCGACATGGCCAGCAGCAGCAGCGCCACCGCCTGCATCAGCGGGTCGCCCTGGAGCCAGGATGTCCAGCCGGACTGCATGTCGGGTAGGCCGCGAGCGCGGGTTCAGTCCTCGAGGCCGAGCACGTCGTGCATGTCGTACAGGCCGGGGGCGCGACCGTCGAGAAAGCGCACCGCGCGCAGGCTGCCTTCGGCGTAGGTGGCGCGGCTGCTCGACTTGTGGGTGATCTCCACCCTTTCGCCGGTGCCTGCGAACAGCACCGTGTGGTCGCCGACGATGTCGCCGCCGCGCACCACCGCGAAGCCGATCGACTCGGCGGCGCGCGCTCCCGTGTGGCCGTGACGCGCCCACACGGCGTCGCCCGGCCAGTCGCGGCCGGCGGCGCGCGCGACGACTTCGCCCATTTTCAGCGCGGTGCCCGACGGGGCGTCGACCTTGTGGCGATGGTGGGCCTCGATGACCTCGATGTCGAAACCCGAGCCGAGCGCGCGCCCGGCCTGCTCGAGCAGCTTGAGCACCACGTTGACCCCGACGCTCATATTGGGCGAGAACACCAGCGGGATGTGGCGCGCCGCGTCGGCGATGCGCAGCAGCCCCTCGGCGTCGAAGCCGGTGGTGCCGATGACCATCGCGACGCCGGCAGCCACGCAGGCGTGCAGGTGCGCCAGCGTGGCCTCGGGGCGGGTGAAGTCGATCAGGAACGCGCTGTCGCGCAGTGCCTGCTCGGGCTCGGCCGCCACCGGCACGCCGGTGCGCAGGCCCAGCGCGGCCCCGGCGTCCTGCCCGAGCAGCGGCGAGCCGGGGCGGGCCAGCGCGCCGGCGAGGCGGCAATCGGGGGCCGCGGCCACGGCCTCGACGAGCATGCGCCCCATGCGGCCGCCACAGCCCGCGATGGCGATACGGTACGGCTGGCTCACGATGGGCCGCTCCCCGGGGTCATCGGCGAGCCCCGCCCGTCACCGTCGTCATTGCCCGCCCGCCTGCGGCAGCAGCGAGATCTGCGGCTGCGACGCGGGTGGTTGCAGGACTTGCTGGTCGTCGCTGTCTGCCAGCGCGCGCAGCTTGTCGATTTCCGCCGGCGGCGCGACCACGCTCAGCGGGCCCGCTTCCGAGGCCGCGTGCGCCGGCTTGCTCGCAGCGAGCTTCTTTTGCGCGGCGGAGATCTGCGCCTGCAGTTGCGCGCTGCTCAGCTTGGGCTGCTTGCTGCCGTCGTGCAGCGCATCGATCTGGGCGACGAACTGGTCCTCCGAGGGCAGCGGGTCGCCCTGGGTGCGCAGCAGCCGACCCTGTTTGTCGAACACCACGGTGAAGCGGCGGACGATCGGCGGCTGGTAGCCCTGGCGCAGGCTGAACACATATTCCCAGCGGTTGGCGTGGAACACGTCCTCCAGCAAAGGCGTTCCCAGGATGTTGCGCACCTGCGCCTTGGTCATTCCCGGGTGCAGCTCCGCGGCCATTTCGCGTGACACGAAATTGCCCTGGATGACGTCGATGCGGTAGGGCTTGAACAGGCTGGTCAGGTCGTGCCGCTGCGTCTGCGTGCTGCAGGCGCCCAGCGTCGCCAAGGCCAGCAGCCCCAGCGCGCAGCCGAGGGCGAGGCGCGCGGCTCGGTGTTCCAACATGGACGACAGGGGCATTGCGATCAGGGAAGTGAGGCGCGCGGCAACCGGTCGGCACCGGCTCGCGCGGCCGCCGCAAGGCGGCTTGGGCGCTGGGGAGGGCTGAACTATGATGCGGATTCTAAACACCCCCCGCCTCCATGACGGTTTCGAACGCCCAAGGCTTGCGCAGCACGGGGCTGAAGGTCACCCAGCCGCGCCTGAGGATTCTGGAAATCTTCCAGAAGGGAGCGGTGCGCCACATGACCGCCGAGGACGTCTACCGCGAGTTGCTCAACGACAACACGCGGGACATCGGGCTGGCCACGGTGTACCGCGTGCTCACCCAGTTCGAGCAGGCCGGAATCCTGTCGCGCACCCATTTCGAGTCCGGCAAGGCGATGTTCGAGATCAACGAGGGCAAGCACCACGATCACCTGCTTTGCCTGGACTGCGGACGCGTCGAGGAGTTCGTCGACGCCGAGATCGAGCGCCGCCAGCGCAACATCGCCGCCGAGCGGGGCTTCGCGTTGCAGGACCACTCGCTGGCGCTGTACGCCAACTGCACCCGCGAGGACTGCCCCTTCCGCCCACGCGGCGCGGGCGGCTGAAGCCGGCGCCGCGTGGGCGTTCAGTCGTCGCCCCCGTCGAGCATGGCCTGGCGCTGGCGTTCCTGGAATTCCTTGAAGGTGTCGATCCCCCGCAGTTGCAGGATGGTGTTGCGCACCGCGGCCTCGACCAGCACCGCCAGGTTGCGGCCGGCCTCCACCGGGATCAGCACCTTGCGGATCGACACCCCGAGCACGTCCTGACGCACATTGCCGCTGGGCAGGCGCTCGAAGTCCGAATCCTGGGTGTCGCGGCGAACCAGGTGCACGATCAGCCGCAGCCGCATCTTGCGCCTGACCGCGGTCTCCCCGAAGATGGTGCGGATATCGAGGATGCCGATCCCCCGCACCTCCAGCAGGTTCTGCAGCAGCGGCGGGCACTGGCCTTCGATGGTGCTCTGGGTCACCCGCAGCAACTCGACGCAGTCGTCGGCGACCAGGCCGTGGCCGCGGGAGATGAGTTCCAGCCCGAGCTCGCTCTTGCCCAGCCCGGATTCGCCGGTGATCAGCACGCCCAGGCCGAGGATGTCCATGAACACCCCGTGCAGCGTGGTGCGGTTGGCGAACAGCTTGCCGAGGTACGTGCGCAGCACGTCGATGACAAAGGCCGCGGGCTCCTCGGTGACGAACACCGGGATGCCGGCGTCGTCGCAGGTCCTGAGCAGCGGCGGCGGCGGTTCCTGGCCGTCGGCGATGACCAGCGCCGGCGGCCCCAGCCCGATCACCCTTCGCACCCGCCGGCCGCTGTCGGCCTCGTCGGCGTGCATCAGGTAATGCACCTCGCGCCAGCCGAGGATCTGCACCCGGTACGGGTGGATGTAGTTCAGGTAGCCGACGAGGTCGGCGCCCGACGCGGCGCCTTGCACCGCGGCGTCGTCGAAGCGCCTTTCGGGGTGGCTCTGGCCGGCCACCCAGCGCCATTTGAGCAGCGCGGCGTTGGCCTCGAACAGCCGGTCGGCGGAGAGGGTGGCGGCTTTCAATGCGGGCGGGCCGGGGCGCGGGCGGCCGGGACGCGCTCAGGCGGCATGCTGCAGCGTCGCCCAGTCGTGCACCAGGCGATGCAAGGCCTGGGCGTCGGGGGCGTCGAGCATGCGCTGGCGGAACGCGTCGTCGGACAGCATTTCGGCGATCACCGACAACAATTCCAGGTGCTTGGCCGACGCCGCTTCGGGAACCAGCAGGAACACCAGCAGTTGCACCGGCTGGTTGTCGGGCGCCTCGAACGGCACCGCGGAGGCCAGTCGAACCAGCGCGGCGCTGGGTTGCTTCAGGCCCTTGATGCGGCCATGGGGTATCGCCACGCCCTGGCCGAGGCCGGTCGAGCCCATGCGCTCGCGGGCGAACAGGTTGTCGGTGACCACCGAGCGCGCGAGCCCCAGATGGTTCTCGAACAGCAGCCCCGCGAACTCGAAGGCTCGCTTCTTGCTGCTGGCCTCGACATTCACCTGGACATGGGCCAGCGGCAGGATCTGGGCCAGGGGATTCATGGCATCGGCTGGAGTGCTGACGTGGGTTGCGGAGTACGCATGCGCAGGCCGGCTTGCCGCCGGGCGGGGTCCAGGCATCGCTTGCGTGCGGGCTCAGTGTATCGGCAGTCGTGCGGCGGGGCGAAGACCCGCAGGCGCTTCGTGGATCGATGGGTGGATCGACGATTCGTGGATCGGGAGGGTGGGCGGGCGTGCCAGCTGCCGCCGGCCCTCCCCGATGGACTGGCTCAGGAGGCCGCCAGGTGCTTGCCCGCCACGGCCTGGTGGGCCCGCGTGCGGTTCTTGTGCTCGACCACCTGGCGGTCGAGCTTGTCGACGAGTTCGTCGATGGCTGCGTACAGGTCCTGGTCCTGGCTTTCGGCGAAGATGTTGCGTCCCTTGAGTTGCAGATTGCATTCGGCCCGTTGTCGGCGTTCCTTTTCCTTTTGTTTTTCCACCGACAGCAGCACGTTGACACTGATCAGCTGGTCGGAATGACGGGTCACGCGGTGCAGCTTGGATTCGACGTAGCTGCGCAGC
>JAKBBQ010000235.1 GCA_021808405.1 Pseudomonadota bacterium
TTCGCCCCCTCGACCAGCGCGATCATGCGGTCGAGGAACGAGTCGCCGGGGTTGGTCGTGCAGCGCACGACCAACCAGTCCGACAGCACCGTCGTGCCGCCGGTCACCGACGAGAAGTCGCCGCCCGACTCGCGGATCACCGGGGCCGATTCCCCGGTAATCGCGCTTTCGTCGACGGTCGCCGCGCCTTCGATCACCTCGCCGTCGCAGGGGATCAGTTCGTGCGCGAGCACGACCACGACGTCGTCCTTGCGCAGCGTATCGCCGTCGACCAGGGTCCACGGCGCACCGTACCTGGGCTGGCTCAGCCTCTTGGCCTTCACGGCGCTGCGCGTGCCACGCAGGCTGGCCGCCTGCGCCTTGCTGCGCCCTTCGGCCAGCGCCTCGGCGAAATTGGCGAACAGCACCGTGAACCACAGCCAGATCGCAACCGCCAGGATGAACCCGCCGGGCGCCTCGCCATGTCCGTGAAGCGCGTGCAGCCAGAGCCCCGTGGTCAACAGGCTGCCGACGTACACGACGAACATCACCGGGTTGCGGAACTGCACCCGCGGGTCGAGCTTGCGGAACGATTCGGCCACGGCCGGACCGAGCAGCGACGAATCGATGAGCGAAAGACGTTGACGACTCATGTCGGCTCCGGATGCCTGCTCAATGCCCGGCCCACATTGCGAAGTGTTCGGCGATCGGACCGAGAGCCAGCGCAGGCAGGAAGGTCAGCGCGGCCACCAGCAGCACGGTGCCGATGAGCAGGCCGACGAACAGCGCGCCATGCGTGGGCATGGTCCCGCCGGACTCGGCAAGGCGCTTCTTCGACGCCAGCGAGCCGGCGATGGCCAGCGCCGCGACGATCGACACGAATCGGCCGAACCACATCGCCAGCGCCAGGCTCAGGTTGTAGAAAGGGGTGTTGGCGTTGAGCCCGGCGAAGGCGCTGCCGTTGTTGTTCGACGCCGACGTGAAGGCGTAGAGCATCTCCGAGAATCCGTGCGCCCCGGGGTTGGCCAGGCCGGACACGCCCTGCGCGCTGACCGACGCGACCGCGGTTCCGAGCAGCACCAGCAGCGGCGAGACCAGCAGGCCGATCGAGACCATTTTCATCTCGAAGGACTCGATCTTCTTGCCCAGGTACTCGGGAGTGCGCCCGATCATCAGCCCGCCGACGAACACGGCCATCAGCGCGACCAGCAGCATGCCGTACAGCCCGGTTCCGACACCACCGGGGGCGACCTCGCCGAGCTGCATCATCAGCATCGGCACCATGCCGCCCAGCGGCGTGTTGGAATCGAACATCGAGTCGACCGCTCCGGTCGACGTGCCGGTGGTCGCCGCGGTGAAGATCGCGGTGGACGCGATTCCGAATCGCGTCTCCTTGCCTTCCATGTTGCCGCCCGACTGCAGCGCGCCCGCCTTCTGGTCGACGTGCAGCGACGCGAAGGCCGGGTTTCCCTGCTGCTCGAAATGCGCCTCGGCCGCCATGCCCACGGCGAGCAGGATGGCCATCGCCGCCAGCAGCGCCCAGCCCTGGCGCCTGTCGCCGACCATGCGCCCGAAGGTGAAGGTCAGAGCCACCGAGATGAGCAGCAGCAGGAACACCTCGAGCAGGTTGGTGAAGGCGTTCGGGTTCTCGTAGGGATGCGCCGAGTTGGCGTTGTAGAAACCTCCGCCGTTGGTCCCCAGCTCCTTGATCGCCTCCTGCGATGCCACCGGCCCCATCGGCAGGGTCTGCCGCGCGGCCTGCGACGCGACCATCACCGGCCGCCCCTGCGCGTCCTTCACGGCGTGGCCCTGGGCGTCGGTCTTCGGAACCTGGAAGCTCACCGGCGCGATCAGGTCCACCACGCGGTCGGCCCGCAGGGTCTGCGGAACCCCCTGGCCGACCAGCACGATCGCCCCGACGAAGGCGACCGGCAGCAGCACGTAGCTGGTGATGCGGTGCAGGTCGACCCAGAAGTTGCCGATGGTCGACACGCTGCGCCGCGCGAAACCCCGCACCAGCGCGAAGGCCACCGCGATCCCGGTCGCTGCCGACAGGAAGTTCTGCACCGCCAGCCCGGCCATCTGCACCAGGTTGCCCATCGTGCTCTCGCCCGCGTAGCCCTGCCAGTTGGTGTTGGTCACGAAACTGATCGCGGTGTTGAACGACGAAGCCCTGCCGACCGCGCCGAAGTGCTGGGGATCGAGGGGCAGCACGCCCTGCAGACGCTGCAGCGCGTACACCGTGAGCACGCCGAGGAAGTTGAACGCCAGCAGTGCGCGCGCGTAGTCGCCCCAGGGCATTTCCTCGTCGGGCCGCACCCCGCAAAGGCGCAACAGCCCGGACTCGACGCCGAGCAGGCGCTTGGGCATGCGCCCGTCCGCCAGCGCGGCCATGTACAGCCCCAGCGGCCTGGCGAGCAGCACCAGCGCCGCGAACAGCGCGGCCAGCAGCGCCCAGAATGCCGGAGTCATCAGAAATCCTCCGCGCGCAGCAGCGCGTAGCCCAGGTAGATCATCAACAACACGGTGATGATCCCGCCCAACCAGTAGAGCAGCGTCATGTCAGCGCCTGCGCTGCAGGGCCTCGCACCCGCGCACCAGCCACCACGTGGCGAGCAGGCACAGCACCGCCCATCCGACCCAGACCATGTCCATCGAAGGCTCCCAGGTAGAACACCTGTAGCCATCGTAGGCACGGGGGTATAAACGCCGCGTAAATTCTCGGCGTCGGCGCGCTACCCGCCGGCCGGTCGGTCGATGTCCAGCACGACGCCCGACGCGGCGCGAGCCGTCGTCCCGGGCGGGTGCAAGTCGTGCAGCAGCGACGCCACGCCTTCGAGAATGCGCAGCGCGTGCCGGTACGCCCGCCTGCCCGGCGCGGTGAGGTCCGAGCCGTGCCCGCTGCGCAGCAGCAGCGGCGCGCCGAGCGTGGCCTCGAGGCAGCGCATCTGTCGGCTGACCGCCGGCTGGGCCACGCCCAGCGCCCTGGCTGCGCCGCTGATGCTTCCGGTCTGCACCACCGTGACGAAGTACAGCAGTTGGCGCAATTCGGGTGCCGGGCAGCCCAGGCATCCCGCCAGGCGCGGCGCGCCCGCCTCAGGCACCGGCGGCCTCCCGGCGCGGCGTGCCGCCGACGCCCAGCAGGGCGTCGCGCAGGTCGGCACGCGCCGCGAGCTCGGCGCTCGGGCCGCAGTGGACGATGCGCCCGCGCTGCAGCACCACGGCCTGCTGGGTCAATTCCAGCGCGAACTCGGGGTGCTGCTCGACCAGCAGGCAGGCGATGGCTTCGCGTTCGCAAAGCTGGCGGATCGCCAGGCCCACCTCCTGCGCCACCACCGGCGCCAGACCCTCGGTGGGTTCGTCGAGCAGCAGCAGCCGCGGGTTGGTCATCAACGCGCGGCCGATCGCCAGCATCTGCTGCTCGCCGCCGGACAGCTGGCTGCCCAGGTGCTGCCGGCGCTCGCCCAGCCGAGGAAACATGCGGTACACCCGGTCGCGGGTCCACTCGCCCCTGCGCGCGACCACCTCCAGGTTCTCCTCGACGGTCAGCGAGGCGAACACCTCGCGCTCCTGCGGAACCCAGCCGAGTCCGAGACGGGCGCGCTGGTACGACGGCATGCGGGTGATGTCCCGGCCCTGCCAGACCATGCGCCCGCTGCGCACCCGGGTGTTGCCCATCAGGGTCTCCAGCAGGGTGCTCTTTCCCACGCCGTTGCGCCCGAGCACCGCCAGGCTCTGGCCCGCCGCCAGCGCGAAGCCCAGGTGATCGAGCACCACGGCATCGCCATAGCCCGCCACCACGCCGTCGAACACCAGCGCCTCAGCCATCGCGGCCTCCGGGCGCCGGGTCGACGCGCGCCTTGCCGAGATAGACCTCGCGCACCAGCGGATCCTCGGCGATCCGCTGCGGCTCGCCCTCGGCGACGATGCTGCCGGCCACCAGCACCGAAATGCGCCTGGCGAAGCGGAACACCAGGTCCATGTCGTGCTCGATGAACAGGATGCTGATGTCGGCAGGCAGGCCGTCGATCGCGTCGAACAGCTCGGTGCTCTCGCCTGCGGGAACTCCCGCGGCCGGCTCGTCGAGCAGCAGGATGCGCGGGCGCGCGGCGAGCGCCAGCGCGATTTCCAGCAGGCGCTGCTTGCCGTAGGCGAGTTCGCGCACGCGACGTCCCGCGACATCGTCCAGGCGCAGGCGCCGCAGCAGCGCGTGGGCCTCGTCGTGCACCTCGGTGCACTTGTGCAGCGGCCGCCACCAGGCCGAGCACAGGCCCTCGCGCTCGCAGATGGCCAGCGCCACCGACTGCAGCGGGGTCAGGCTCGGGAACAGGCTGTTGATCTGGAAGGTGCGCACCAGCCCCAGGCGCGCGCGGGCGTCGCAGCGCAGCCGGGTGATGTCCTGGTCGCCCAGGCGGATGCTCCCCGAGCTCGGCCGCAGCACCCCGGTGAGCAGGTTGATCAGGGTCGTCTTGCCCGCGCCGTTGGGCCCGATCAGCGCCTGGCGCGCGCCGGCGTCGATGCGCAATCCCAGCCCGCGGATGGCCTGCAGCGCGCCGAAGCGCAGGGACAGCCCCTCGGCATGCAGCGCGGCGCCGGTGCTCACGACCCCGCCCTCCTTTGCGCCAGGCGGGACAGCGCGCCCAGGATGCCGCCGCGTCCGAGCAGCGCGATGGCGATCAGCACGCAACCCAGCCAGAACATCCAGTACTGGGGGCTCAGGCTGGAAAACGCGCTGCGCAGCACCATGTACACGACGGCGCCGACCAGCCCCCCATACAGGCTGCCGGTTCCGCCGAGCACCAGGATGATCAGGATTTCGAACGATCGGTTCAGCCCGATCGAGTCGATGCCGACGAACTGGGTGGTCTGCGCCTGCAACGCGCCGGCGATCCCCGCCACCGCCGCCGACAGGCAGTAGGCCGCGCGGATTCGCGACTCCACCGGAGAGCCCAGTGCCAGCATGCGCCCGCGGTTCTCCCCGATTCCCCGCAGCACCAGTCCGAAGGGCGACGCCAGCACGCGACGCAGCGCCAGAAACACCAGCAGCACGACGATGAGGCAGTACCAGAAGGCCGTGCGCCCGTAGAGGTCGAAGCGGAACACCCCCAGCACCGGCCGCACGTCCATGCCCTGCAGGCCGTCGGTTCCGCCGGTGATCGACGCCATGCGGTTGGCGAAGTCGGCGAACAGCGCGCACACGCTCAGGGTGATCATCAGCCGCGCCAGGTCGGTTCCGCGCACCACCAGGAAGCTCAGCAGATAGCCCAGCAGGCCGCTGCACAGCATGGCCACCAGCAGCCCGAGGCTCGGGGCGCCCAGGTGATGGCTGGCGAGCAGCCCGGCGGCGTAGGCGCCGACCCCGAAGAAGGTCGCGTGCCCGAGGTCGAGGATGCCGGCGTAGCCCAGCGCGATGTCCAGCGAAGCGGCGAACAGCCCGTAGACCAGGATCTGGCTCATCAGCGCCAGCCGGTCGGGCAGCGCGAAGTAGCTCGCGGCCAGCGCCAGCCACAACAACGCCTCGCCGAGCCGCGGCGCCGGCCAGGATCCGGCGCGGGTCATGCGCGTCCCCTGCGGGCGACGATTCCCTGCGGGCGCCACAGCAGCATCACCACCATGAACAGGTAGACCGGAAGCGCTCCGCTTTGC
>JAKBBQ010000019.1 GCA_021808405.1 Pseudomonadota bacterium
CGACCACCTCCAGCCGGTGCTCGCAGCGCAGTTGGCGCGCCGCATCGCGGTGGAGTTGCAGCACCAGCGGGTCGGCGGCGCCGACGATCAGCAGCGTGGGCGCGCTCACCCTGGGCAGCGCGGCTGCCGCCAGGTCCGGGCGGCCGTCCCGCGAGACCACCGCGCCGACGCGCAGCGGCCGCTCGGCCGCTGCGACCAGCGCTGCGGCGGCCCCGGTGCTGGCGCCGAGCAATCCGAGCCGCAGGCGGCGCAGGTTGTGGCGGGAAGCGCTCCAGTCCAGCACCTGGACCAGCCGCTCGGCCAGCAGCCGGATGTCGAAGCGGTAGTGCCGCGTGCGCTCGTCGACCTCGGCCTCGCGCGGGCCCAGCAGGTCGAACAGCAGCGTGCCCAGGCCGTGCTGCCGCAACTGCCCCGCGACATCGCGGTTGCGCGGGCTGAGCCGGCTGCTGCCGCTGCCGTGCACCAGCAGCACCAGTGCGCGGCAGTCGCGTGGCAGTTGCAGGTCGCCGTGCAGCACCAGCCTGGGCAGCTTGATGAGCACGGTTCCTTCGGTTTCGTCGGGCATCGCGGACGCCCGGCGCGCAAGCCGCCAGGGCTGCGGGCCATCGTAGCCGCGCGTTCCCGGGGCGGCGCTGATCCGGCACAAGTTCCCCGACCGCGGCTGCGGCCGGCGTGGTCTTGGCTACCATGGTCGGCCGCGTGCGCCCGCGTCGGCGCGGCTTGCGGCGGAGAACGCCCTGGAAACCGCTTTGGAACCCGCCTTGGAACACCCTACCCTGCCGCCGGTGCTGGTCGAGCGGCACGGCCGCGTCGGCCTGCTGACCCTGAACCGTCCGCAGGTGCTCAACGCGCTGGACCTGCAGTCGCTGCGCATGCTCACCGCGGCGCTGCGCGAGTGGGCCGACGATCCCCAGGTCATCGGCGTGGTGGTGCGCGGCGCCGCCGTCGAGGGGAGGCCGCCGGCGCTGTGCGCCGGCGGCGACCTGAAGTTCTTCTACCACGCCGCGCTGGCAGCCGATCCGCGACTCGACGAGTTCTTCAGCGAGGAGTACATCCTCGACTACCTGGTCCATCGCTACCCCAAGCCCTACGTCGCCCTGATGGACGGCATGGTCATGGGCGGCGGGATGGGCATCAGCCAGGGGGCGGCGCTGCGCGTGCTGACCGAGCGCTCGCAGCTGGCCATGCCCGAGACCCGCATCGGACTGTTCCCCGACGTCGGCGGAGGCTGGTTCCTCGGGCGCTGCCCCGGGCGCATCGGCGAGTACCTGGCTCTGAGCGGCCAGTCGCTGCGGGCCGCCGACGCCATCGCCTGCGGTCTCGGCGACCACCTGGTCGAGTCGGCCCGGTTGCCGCGGTTGTGCGAGCAGTTGCTGGCGGCGCAGCGGCCGGAGCAGTTGGGCGAGCTGGTCCAGGCCAGTGCGCGCGATGCCGGGGCCTCGCCACTGCTGCGCCAGCGCGCTGCCATCGACCGCCATTTCGGCCAGCCCGACATCGGCGGGGTGATGGCCTCACTGGCCGGCGACCCCGGCGAATTCGCGCGCACCACGCTGCACACCCTGCGCCAGCATTCGCCGCTGATGCTCGGCGTGGCGCTGGAGCTGGTGCGCCGCGCCCGCGGCATGGACCTGGCCGACGAACTGCGGCTGGAGCGCGGGCTGATGCACCACTGCTTCCACCGGCCGGACGGCGCGCCCGGCGATGCGCTGGAAGGCATCCGCGCGCTGATCATCGACAAGGACCGCAACCCGCGCTGGCAGCCGGCCCGCGTCGAGGAGCTGCAGCCGCAGGCGGTGCAGGAGTTCTTCGCCAGTCCGTGGCCGGCGCCAGGGCATCCGCTGGCCACCCTCGGCGGGCCGCGCTGACGCAGCCCGGCTTGCGTTCGCAGGCCGTTCGGCGCCCGGCAAGAAACCGCGGATCTTCTTAAGATTCTTCCTGGAATCCCCGGGGTTGGTCCAGGGCCCGCGCGGCCCGCCAGCCTCGTCGCGCCGGCGCCGCCGCCGTGCCGGCGCCACGCCCAACCAGGAGAACCCCATGATCGAATTCACCGTCAACGGGAAGCCCCATTCCCTCGACGCCAGTCCCGACACGCCCTTGCTGTGGGTGTTGAGGGACCACCTGGAACTCACCGGCACCAAGTTCGGCTGCGGCATCGCCGAATGCGGCGCCTGCACGGTGCATCTCGGCGGCAACGCGGTGCGCTCGTGCCAGATCCCCCTGTCGTCGGTACAGGGCATGCACGTGACCACCATCGAGGGCCTGCACGATCGCCAGGCGCAGGCGGTGCGCCAGGCCTGGGTGGCCCACCAGGTGCCGCAGTGCGGCTACTGCCAGTCGGGGCAGATCATGTCGGCCAGCGCGCTGCTCAAGCAGAACCCGCATCCCAGCGATTCCGACATCGACGCCTTCATGTCCGGCAACATCTGCCGTTGCGGCACCTACGGGCGCATCCGCGCGGCCATCCACGACGCCGCGCGCGCGCTCGGCCAGGAGTCCTGAACATGTCGCACGACCTGATCGACGGCGCCGCGCCCGCCGCCTCGCCCGCCGCCTCGCGCCGGCAGTTCCTGAAGGCCTCGGCGCTGGCCGGTGGCGGCCTGCTGCTGGGGCTGTACCTGCCGGCGTCGGCGCGCGCCGCAGGCGGCGCGCCGACGCCCGACAACCCCCTGGCCGAACCCGGGGCCTTCACGCCCAACGCCTTCATCCGCGTCACTCCCGACGACCAGGTCACGCTGGTGGTCGACAAGTCGGAGATGGGGCAGGGGGTCATGACCTCGCTGCCCATGTTGCTGGCCGACGAAATGGACGCCGACTGGCCGAAGGTGCGCCTGGAGCAGGCCGGAGCGCACGCCGCCTACAAGAATCCGCTGATCGGCATGCAGGCCACCGGCGGAAGCACCAGCGTGCGCAGTTCCTGGCTGCCGCTGCGCCAGGCCGGCGCGACCGCGCGCGCGCTGCTGGTGCAGGCGGCGGCGCAGCGCTGGCAGGTGGATGCCTCGGCCTGCCGCACCGAGAGCGGGGTGGTGCACGGCCCGGCCGGCCAGCGCGCCAGCTACGGCGAACTCGCCGATGCCGCGGCGCGCCTGCCGCTGCCCGCGCATGTCGCGCTGAAGCGGCCGCAGGACCTGCGGCTGATCGGCCGGCCGCTGGCGCGGGTGGACATTCCCGAGAAGACCACCGGGCAGGCCGTGTTCGGCCTCGACGTGCGCGTGCCCGGCATGCTGGTCGCCTGCGTCGCCCAGCCGCCGGCCTTCGGCGCCAGCGTGCGCGCGGTGCGCGACGACGCCGCGCGCGCGCTGCCGGGGGTGCATTCGGTGCAGCGCATCAGCGGCGGCGTGGCCGTGCTGGCGCAGGACTTCTGGACCGCGCGCAAGGGGCGCGACGCGCTGCGCATCGAGTGGGACATGGGCCCGAACGCCGCGCTGGACGACGCAGCGATCGAACGCATGTTCCACGACGCCGCCGAGAAGCCCGGCGCGGTCGCGTGGAAGGTCGGCGATGGCGACGCGGCGCTGCAGTCGGCGTCGCAGCGCGGCGCCAAGGTGCTGCAGGCCAGCTACAGCCTGCCGTTCCTGGCGCACGCGACGATGGAGCCGATGAACTGCACCGCCCACGTGCAGCGCGAGCGCGTCGACATCTGGGGGCCGACGCAGGCACAGGGCCTGAACCAGATGGTCGCCAGCCGCATCACCGGCCTGCCCGAGCGCGCGGTGCATGTGCACACCACCCTGCTCGGCGGAGGGTTCGGCCGGCGCTTCGAGCAGGACTTCGTCGCCCAGGCGGTCGAGTTGTCCAAGGCCGTCTCGCGCCCGGTGAAAGTGGTGTGGACGCGCGACGACGACACCCGGCACGACTTCTATCGCCCGGCCAACCTGCACCTGCTGCGCGCGGCGCTGAGCGACGACGGCCAGGTGCAGGCCTGGAGCCACAAGATCGTCGGCCCGTCGATCTTCTCGCGCGTGTTCCCGCAGTACGTCAAGGGCGGCATCGACGACACCTCGGTGCAGGGCGCGGTCAAGTTGCCGTACGCGCTGCCGAATGCGCAGACCCGGTACGTGATGTGCAACACGCCGGTTCCGGTCGGCTTCTGGCGCTCGGTCGGGCACTCGATCACCGCCTTCACCGTGGAGTCGTTCATCGACGAACTCGCGCATGCGGCCGGCGCCGACCCCTACCAGTTCCGCCGCCGGCTGCTGCAGCACGGCGATGCGCGCGCGCTGCGCGTGCTGGACGCGGCCGCGCGGGCGGCCGGCTGGGGCAAGCCGCTCGCGGCCGGGCACCACCACGGCATCGCGGTGCACCACTCCTTCGGCAGCTATGTGAGCGAGGTCGCCGAGGTGTCGGTCGCCGCCAACGGCGAGCTGCGGGTGCACCGCGTGACCTGCGCGGTCGACTGCGGGCAGGTGGTGAACCCCGACACCGTGAAGGCGCAGCTGCAAAGCGCGGTGATCTACGGCCTCACCGCGGCGCTGCTCGACCGCATCAGCCTGCGCAACGGCGGAGTCGTCGAGGGCAACTTCGACACCTACCACATGCTGCGCATGGACGCCGCGCCGCCCATCGACGTGCATATCGTCGACAGCGACCATCCTCCGGGAGGGATGGGCGAGCCGGGTACGCCACCGATCGCGCCGGCGCTGGCCAACGCGGTGTTCGCCGCCACCGGAAAGCGCGTGCGCGCGCTGCCGATCCGCCCGCAGGACCTGGTGTCCAGCTGACGCAGCGGGCGCGGCCGCCGCCCCGCGCGGCGGCCGCGCCCCTTGAAAACCCCTGGGCCGCCCGCATCTGCCAAAGCGTCGAGGTCCCACGTCCACTGCCATGTCGCAATCCACTTCTTCCGCCGTCGGCGCGGTCGCGCTGGCACCGCAGCTGCAGGGCCTGGCCGCGCTGGCCTGGCTGCTCGAACGCGTCGAGAGCGGCGGCCAGCGGCCCGACCCCGCGCAGTACCGCCTGCTGGTGCGGCGCATCGCCGAGCAGCTCGAGCAGCTGCCGATGCAGCCGCAGCTGGGCGCCGTGCTCGATCGCTTCCCGGCGACGGCCGAGCTCTACGAGAACCTGCGCTACCAATGGGCCGGGCTGTGCCGCGCGCCGCTGGCGCGCTCGGTGGGAACCGAGCGCCAGGCGCAGCAGTTGCTGCAGCGGGCGGCTCGCGCGGCCCGCGGAGCCTGAAGGCCCCGATCCCCGTATAAATACTGATAGCAGTATATGTCGGGCGCCCCCGACAATGCCCTGCATCTGGCCGGAGGATCCGGTCGCGCAACGGGGGGCGCACCATGCTGCATGGCTTCGATTCATCGGCCTGGCACCTGCAGGCCGCGCTGGCCGGCGGGGTGCTGATCGGGCTGGCCGCCGGGGTCCTGGCGTTGGGCGCCGGCAAGGTCATGGGGTGCAGCGGGATCGCCGGGGGCCTGCTGCACGACGCGGTGTACGGCGCGCGCATGCAGGCCTGGCGCGCCTGGTTCCTCGGCGGCGCCTTGCTCGGCGGCGCGCTGTGGCTGGCGCTGGAAGGGCATTTCCCCGGAGCGAGCCACCGATTGCCGGCGGTCGCGCTCGTCCCCGCCGGCTTGCTGACGGGATTCGGAACCCGCCTCGGCTCGGGTTGCACCAGCGGCCACGGAGTGTGCGGAATTCCCCGCCTGTCGCCGCGCTCGCTGGTCGCGGTGGCGCTGTTCATGTCCAGCGGCATGTTGACCGTCTACGTGGTGCGCCATGTCGGTTGAGCCGCGCGTCGCCACGCCGCTGCACCAGCGCCCGCTGAGCCGGCGCGCGACCCATCTGCTGGCGCTGGGCGCGGGCCTGCTGTTCGGATTCGGACTCATGCTCTCGGGCATGGTCGACCCGCGGCGAGTGCTGGATTTCCTCGACCTCGCCGGCCGCTGGGATCCCAGCCTGGCGCTGGTCATGGCCGGCGCCGTGGCGGCGGCCTGGGTGCCGTTGCGCCTGGCGCTGCGGCGCGGACGGCCGCTGCTCGGGGGCATGCTGGAGTTTCCGCGGGTGACCGGGATCACCCCCCGGTTGGTCGCCGGCAGCCTGCTGTTCGGTGTCGGCTGGGGGCTGTGCGGGGTCTGCCCCGGGCCGGCGCTGCTCAACCTGCTCAGCCTGCGCGCTGACCGCTGGGAGTATTTCGGGTGCATGCTGGCAGGCATGGCGCTGTTCGACGCGTGGAACCGCCTCGGCGCGGCGCGCTCCGCGCCGCGGGCGCAGCGGCCGCGTGCTGACGCCGAGGCTTGACCTGGATCGCTTGCGCGCGGGCCCGGCGTCGCGAGAATCGGCGTATGGACCCGAGCCTGCACGAACCCCTGGGATGGGTGGCGGCGCTGGCCGCCGGGCTGCTGATCGGCATCGAGCGCGAGCGCAGCCAGCCCGACGAGCAATCCAGCGCCGGCATGCGCAGCTTCGCGCTCGCCGCGCTGGCCGGCGCGGTGGCCGAGCGCCTGGGCGCGCTCGCGCTGGCCGCGGCGCTGCTCGGCGTGGCGGCGCTGGCGGTGGCCGGCTATTGGCGCTGCAGCGCGAACGACCCCGGGCTGACCACCGAACTGGCGCTGCTGCTCAGCCTGCTGCTGGGCGCGCTGGCCATGCACCAGCCGGCGCTGGCCTCGGCGCTGGCCGTGCTCAGCGTGCTGCTGCTGGTGGCCAAGGCCAGGTTGCATGGTTTCGCGCGCCGGGTGCTCAGCGAACAGGAACTGCAGCACGCTCTGCTGCTGGCCGCCGCCGTACTGGTGGTGCTGCCGCTGCTGCCCGACCGCGGCCTGAGCTGGCTGGGCGGGCTCAATCCCCATCTGCTGTGGACCCTGGCGGTGTTGCTGATGCTCATGCAAAGCCTCGGCCATGTCGCGCTGCGCTGGCTGGGACCCGAGCGCGGGCTGGCGCTCAGCGGACTGTTCGGCGGCCTGGTCTCCAGCACCGCGACCATCGCCGCGCTGGCCCAGCGCGCGGGCCGGCAGCGCGAGGCCTTCGCGCCTGCGCTGGCCGGGGCGCTGTGGTCCAACGTGGCCACCGTGGCGGAGTTGGCCGTGATGGCCGCGGTGGTGTCGCCCGCGCTGCTCGGCCGGCTCGCTCCGGGGCTGCTGCTGGCCGCCGCGGTCACCGTGGGCGCGGCATGGTGGGGCAGCCGCCAGGCCAGGCGCCATGCCGGCGAGGCCTCGCGCCCGCTGAGCCTGGCGGGCCAGCCCTTCAGCGCCCGCGGCGCGCTGGTGTTCGCCGGCGTGCTCGGACTGGTGCTTTTCGTCGCCGACCTGGCGCGTCGGCGCTTCGGCGGCGGCGGGGTGCTCGTGGCCACCACGCTGGCCGGCTTCGCCGATGCCCATGCCTCGGCGGTGTCGGCGTTGCAACTGCACGCGGCCGGCATGCTGCCGGCCCCGCTGGCCGCCGCCTGCGTCGCCGCGGCGTTCAGCTCCAACTGCGTCAGCAAGGTGCTGGCTTCGGCCACCGCGCGTTCGTGGCGCTTCAGCGCCTGGCTCGCCGCGACCCTGCTTGCCAGCGCGGGCGGCTTGTGGATCGGGCTCGCGCTGGCGCCCTGGCTGTCCGGCGGGCCTTGACAGGCTTGGCGGCAATAGGCGAGAATTCCGGTCTTCCCCTTATCCGAGGGGAAGACGTGGAGTGGTAGTTCAGTTGGTTAGAATACCGGCCTGTCACGCCGGGGGTCGCGGGTTCGAGCCCCGTCCACTCCGCCAAGATTCCCAGATGCCCGCCACAGCGGGCATCTTCATTTGGGGAGTGGAGCAAGGCCCCTGCGGGCCTTGCGCGCGGGGCGAGAAGGGCGCGCCATGCTTGGCGCGCAGCGGCCTGCAGCATGCAGGCGACCCCGTCCACTCCGCCAAGATTCCCAGATGCCCGCCACAGCGGGCATCTTCATTTGGGGAGTGGAGCAAGGCCCGCGCTGCAGGGCCCGCCACAACACCCGCCTTTCCAGACTTTGCCCTTTCACCGCGCGAGCCGTCGAGCAGCCGCACCGGCCGCCAGGTGACACCGATGTAATCGTCGAGTCATCGGCCGGACAGGCGCCGAAGCCTAATCTGGTTATCGAAACGGGCAGTGCAGAGCGAACTGCGATGCCGCGGGGCGCGGCGCTGCGATGGAATCGGAACCTTCGCTACGGAGCAGATGATGTGGTACGGACATCCGGGTGGTTGGGGCTGGGGCTACGGGATGATGGGTGGCTTCGGATGGGTCTTCATGCTGCTGCTGATCGTCGTCGTCGCGGCGATGGTGGCCGGACTCCTGCGCGAGCTCTTCGCCGGCGCGGGCAGGCACCGCGGCACGACGCGGGCTTGCGGCTCGTCGGCGCTGCGCATTCTCGATGAGCGCTTCGCGCGCGGCGAGATCGATGCCGACGAGTACCAGCGCAGGCGCGCCGATCTGATGTCCCGCTGAGGGATCTTTCCTGTTCGCAAGGAGCGAATCATGAGCAAGTGGAACAAGCAGTGGGCGCTCGGCCTGGCCGCGCCGCTGGTGGTGATCGCAGCGGCTGCGCTTCCGGCCCTCGCGGTCGGCGCTTCCAGCGCGCCCGCCACGAGCCCGTCGACCGAAGTCGGCCCGGGCTATGGATATGGCTACGGCATGGGTCCGGGGATGATGGGCGGCTATGGCCCCGGCTATGCCGGCGGACGCTGGCAGCGCGGAGCCCAGGGCGCGCCGGCAAGGGGCTGGGGTGGCGGATACGGCCCCGGCATGATGGGTGGCTATGGCGGCTATGGCGGCTACGGCTACGCGATGGGCCCGTGGATGATGGGCGCTTACGCGGGACATGGCCGATTCGGTCCGGCGATGATGGCGGGCTGGGGAGGCCATGGCGGATACGGCCCTGGCATGATGGGTGGCTTCGGCCCCCACGGCTACCGTATGGGGCCGTGGGCGGGGGGACGCTACGGCGCATGGGGCGTGAATCCGCGGCTCAGCGACCCGCAGCGCAGCAAGATCGAAGGCATCGAGCAGAGCCTGTGGAAGCAGCAGTGGCCGCTGATGCAGTCCATGCAGAAGGTCCTGTTCGAGTCCTGGGGGCCGGGTGCAGGCCGGTCGCTCGATGTCGACGCGACCATGAAGCGGGCCACCGCGCTGTCGAACCTGCGTCTGCAGATGCTGCGCAATCGCCTTGAGGCGGCCAGGCAGGTCGACTCGGTGCTGACCCCGCAGCAGCGCGAAAGCCTGGATGAAGCGGATTGAGCCTGTCGCGCCGGGGCGTGTCGCGGGCGCTCACTGCGGAACGCAGCGGCCATTCGTGCCGGCCGTGGCGGCTTCGCGGGGGCGCGCTGCCCCGCGCACCCTGGCACCCGCGACTTCATGCCCCAGCAGCTTTGCCCAGTAGCGGTCGTTGGCCGGGTCGTTCACCACGACATCGCGCGCGGCGCACTTCTCGACCGCCGCGGCGAGCATGTCCTGGAAGATCCACAGGTGTCGCCAACGCTCGACCACGTGCGCCTCGGCGACGGTCAGGGTGAGCGAAAGCCTGTCGAAGCTGCAGGTGATCTTGCCGAACACCTCCGACATCTCGTCGTTGGCCAGGACCGCGACCAGGAACGCGCTGCGAGCCGTGCCGTGAATGTCCGATCCGAAGCAGCGAACGGACGGACTCGCCTCGGCCCCGACGAAAAGGTCCCTGATCTTCCTGCGCAGCCCGTTGAGCATCGCCACTTCGCTATGTCCCGCACTTGTCCGGTTCGCCCGCCGCAGGCATCGGTGCCCTGCGCCTGCAGTCTGGCGCCTCGGAGTTCTCGGAGCAACCGGGTTCGTGCAAGAAAAACGCCCAGCTCGAGAAAAAATCCTGCTTCGATGCGAAGACTCGCGCGCAGCCGCTCGGGCAGGGCGTCGGCGGTCGATCTCCGCGGAGCACTATAGCAAGTGGCCCGGCACGGACGGGCGGGTCGCGAACCCGGGCCGAGGCGCGCACGGCGCCGACGAAGCGCGGGCCGCGGTGGGGAGCCGGTCCCCGACAGCCGGACGAGCTCGGTCTCGCGCGAGGCGGCATGTCCTCGGGGCGGATGTCAGGATTTGCGGCATGGCGCGACCAAGCAGGCAACAACGCGCCGCCACGGTGGCTCGCGCGGCTTGATCGATCCCCGAGGAGAACCGATATGAACCAGGCAACCGCAGCCGCGCAGCGCAGCGGCGCCATCCAGGGCAACATCGTGGCGCGGCTGTGGGGCAGCGCCGAAGGCGTGCTCGACTGGCTGCGCTCGCCGGCGCTGCTCGCGGCGCGGCTGTACGTGTCGTATGTGTTTTTCAACTCCGGACTGCAGAGCCTGCGCGACTGGGCGGGAACGGTCTGGCTGTACCAGAACGAGTTCCACGTCGCGGTGTTGCCGCCCTACGTGGCGGCGGTGGTCGGTACCGCGGGCGAATTGCTGCTGCCCCCGCTGCTGGCCTTCGGCCTGCTCGGGCGCTTCGGCGCAGTGGGCCTGTTCGTGGTGAACCTGGTGGCTCTGCTGTCGTACATGTACGCGCTGCAGGTGCCGGCGATCATGTTCCACTTCATCTGGGGTGGCCTGATCCTGATGGTCGCGCTGTGGGGGCCTGGCGCCTGGTCGGTCGATGCGTGGCGCAAGGCGCGTCGCGCACGCTGAGGATCCCGACGATGCAGCGCCTGGCCGTCGCGAGGCGCCTCGACGGCGTGCGCTGGAACCGCTTGCGCACCACGGTCGAGCTGGCGCGGAGCATGGGCTGGCTGGCCCATCCGGGCCAGTCGGTCGTGGCGATGAACTGAGCATGCGCCTCGCGCGCGACAGGCGAGGCGGTGGCCGCCGCGCTGGTCGCGTTGGCCGTGCTGGTCGCGCTGATCGGGCTGGGCCCGGCGCGCTGGCTGCCGCTGGGGCTCGCGGCGCCGGCCTCGAGCCTGGGCAGCCCGCTGCTGCGGCGCTTGTTGCGCTCGCCGCTGGCGCCGGAGATTTGCGCCGGCCTGTTGCCGGTGGCGCCGCTGTCCGCGGCAGCCAGCCTGTCGGCCAGCGTGCCGAGCGTGTGCGCGCCGGACCTGCACGTGCCTGCGGCTGCGGCGATCGGCCTGCTGCCGCGGATCCTGCCTCGGCCGGGGCGGCCATTCGTCGAGTCGGTCGCGCTGCCTCGCGCGTGGCGGATCGCCGGTTTCGGGCTCGCGAGCGGGGCCTCGCGTCGTCTGTCCGCCCGGAGGACGACGGCGTGAGGCAGGCCATCGCAGGCATCGGCATCCGCGGCGGCAGCGGGGTGTACGACTTCGACGGCCTGGCCGACGCGGTCGAGCAGGCCATCGACCCCACGCCACGCTCGACCTCCCGACGCCGACTGTGGGACATGGGCGCTTTGCGGGCGCACCGGCCGCGGTGCGATCAGCTGGTGCGGCTCGACACCGCGGATGGCGAGGGGCCGCCGGCCGCGGCCGCATCGCGCCGGCCGGTCGCTGGGCGATGCGCCGCAAGGCAGCGATCGGTCGGGGATTCAGCGCACGCTCGCGCGGCTGGGCGCGCGAGCCCGGGGCGGGCCGGGGTGTCAGCGCAGCGGCAGCGGCGACTCGAGCGGCGCCGCGTCGCGCGTGACGGACTCGATGCCGTCGATCCAGCCGGCACGCACCGCGTCGCCGAGCCAGCCGCCGACGTCGAAATCCTCGTCGCTGCACGCCAGCGTGGCGCCCAGCGTGGGCGCCGTGCGCAGCGCGTGGATCCAGCGCGCGCCGCCGGCGTCCAGCGCGACGCAGTGGATCTCGAAGCCCTGGCGCCAGGCCCATGCGGCCTGGGGTCCCGCGTGCAGCGCCTGGGCGATGGCCTGGAGGTCGGGTTCGGGGGCGGCGTGGAGTTCGCGCAGCGCGACCACCGCCCAGTCGGCCTCCACCAGCCGGGTCGCCGGTGCCAGGCGCAGTCGCAAGGTGTCGGGGTCGCAAGCGGCCAGGCGCTGCAGGTCGTCGTCGCGCAGCGCCGCCGGCGGCGCGAACTGCAGTTGCCAGAGCGCCTGCTCGAGGCGCGCGCAATCGGCCAGCCAGGGCCAGGCGGCGAGATCGTCGCGCTGCCGCAGCCAGGCCGCAAACTCCTCGCCGAAGCGCGCCAGGTCGCCGTGCGTCGGCGGGCACGCGTGCCAATGCGCGGCGGCCAGCGCGTCGAAGGTCTCGCCGCCCAGCATCGCCAGCACGGTCGGGTATTGCGCGCGCAGGGTGTCGGCCGCGTGGGCCGCGGCGTTGGCGCGATACGCGGCGATTCCCCGCTGCCAGCCGGCCGAGGCATCGTGCGGCTGCGCGCCGCCGGTCTCGAACAGCGCGCCGAGGAGTTGCTGCTGGCGCTGCGCCTCGCGTTGCCGTGCCGGTTCGCTCATGACGGGGTCTCCAGGCGCCGCGCTTTCATGCCACGCAGGCGACGTCCGTTGTCGGCGCGGCGCCGATCGAGGCGTGCTCGTCGAGCAGCGCCTGGGCCTGCGCGGCCTCGCCGAGCAGCACGTCGAGCGCGGGCAGGTCGGTGTCCCACTCGATCAGCGTGGGCACGGCGCCGAGACGGCGCAGCGCGTGGGCGTAGGCCATCCACACCGGCAGCGAGACCACGTCGGCGTGGTCGTCGACGATCAGCTCGCCCTGCTCGCTGTGGCCGGCCAGGTGGATTTCGCCGACCATTCCGTCCGGCGCCAGCGAGGCGAATTCGTCGATCCAGTCGCATACCCTGCGCAGCGGGTCGGCGGCGCGCGCGTTGCGCGCGTTGACCATCAGGTTGTTGACGTCGAGCAGCAGGCCGCAGCCGCAGCGGCGGCCGAGTTCGGCGAAGAACCCCGCTTCGCTCCAGTCGGCCTCGCGCCAGCCGAGGTAGCTGCTGAGGTTTTCCACCAGCAGCGGGCGGCGCAGCCGGTCCTGCACCCGTTGCACGTTGTCCACCAGGATCGCCAGCTGCGCGTCGGTGAAGGCCAGCGGCAGCAGGTCGTTGGCGTGGACCACTTGTGCGCCGCGCAGGCTGCCGCGGGCGAAGCTGGCGTGGTCCGACACCCGGCAGGGTTCGATGCGATCGACCAGCTCGGCCAGGCGTTCGAGATGTTCGGAGTCGATGCCGCAGGCCGCGCCCAGCGACAGGCCGACGCCATGCAGGCTGACCGCATAGGCCTCGCGCACCCGCTGCAGCACCGCGCTGGCGGCATCGAAGGGGTTGAAGAAATTCTCCGAATGCACCTCGACGAATCCCAATGCGGGGCGACGCGCGTCGACGTCGGCGTAATGGGGCTGGCGCAGGCCGATTCCGGCGCGCTCGCGGGGTGGTGGCATCGCTGGCTCCTGGTCCGGGGTCGTCGGGCCAAGGCCTCGCGGGCCCGGCCCTGGACGCTCACGACATGCGCTTGGCCATCGCGGCCTCGAAGGCCTTGGTCTTCGCCGGGTTGGCGAGAAGGGCCTTGGCCTGCATCATGTCCAGGCCGCCGAGCTTGGCGCAGGTGCCTTCCGGCTTGACCGCGAAATCCCCGGGGTTGTAGTTCATCGTGGCCTGGCCCTTGCACGAATGCAGGCCCGACAGCCCGGCGCAGTCGTTGTGCCCGGCGGTGGCCACGCCGAAGCATTTGCCCAGGGTGTCGGCGTGGGCCGGCAGCACGGCGGTCACGCCGCCCAGCGCAAGCAGGGATGCCGCCGCGGTGTTCAGGAATTGACGCTTGTTCATTTCGATGCTCCTCAGGGTGCTGGTGGAAAAGATGGTCGTGCAGCCGAATCACCGTGTCGCGGCGTCCACGCAAGTCGATCGAGTCCGGTCTGGGTTCCTTCGAGACTCCACGCATCGGCGAGGCATGGGGTGCTCGCGCATCCCATGGCCGTTGGTCGGGGCTGCCGCGAATTCCTGACAGCCCCGGCGCAGGTGGGCACGCGTCGCGGCGCGCAAGTTCACGCGGCGCCCACGCGCCCGCCGCGATGCACGCCGGCGACCATGTGCTGGGGCACGGCGGGGTGCGAGCCCGTCGCGGCCCACGCCATGCCGATGGGCGACAGCGCGGTCAGCCAACCGGGGATGGACAGCACGATGATCGCCGCCAGGCCGATCGCGTGACGTGGGCCCGAGGTGGATGCGGTGGGGGTTTGCATGGTCGTCTCCTGGTGTGTCGGGGTGGTCTGCCACATGGCGCGATGACGCGATCCATGTCCTTTGGTCGAGCCGACAGGCCATTCCTGACCCTGCGCGATCGAGCGCTCGCCGATGCGCGGGCCGCTGAAGAAATCGCCGGCGCGAAGGACCTTGCAGCGCTCGCGACCCGCGCGCATGCGCGCGGGCATCGCGCAGCGGATCTCCCCGTTGCGCGTGGTCGGCAACCCGGGAGTCGCCTCGATGAGGATGGGGGCCTCGCGGCGCCGCCCAGCGGTCCGCGCGGTCGGGCCGGCACGCAGCATCCGGCGTCGGCCACGGCCTGCCGGCGCATCGGCCAAGACCACGTGAGCAGCATGGTTGAGGGGCCGTTCCTACGATGCTGCTCGGTCGAATGTTCGACTAAAAAGATCGGCAACCATATGAACAAACTCCTTGTTTGCTTGGCTTTCGGCGTGGGCGTTGGCGTGGCCGCGCAGGCTCCGGCCTGGGCTTCCGGCATGGGGATGAAAATCGACCTGGCTGCGCAGAACGGGTCGGGCGAGACGGGTTACGCCATGTTGACCCCCCACGGCAAGGGCACGCTGGTGCAGATCCACCTGCAGGGCGGCCCGGCCGGCGTGGCGCAGCCCGCGCATATCCACCGCGGGACCTGCGCCAAGCTCGATCCCAAGCCCGCGGTCGGACTGTCGCCGGTCCGGGGCGGAAGCTCCAGCACGGTGGTTCCGGTGTCCATCCAGACCCTGCTGGCCAGCCCGATGGCCATCAACGTGCACGAAAGCGCGAAGGACATCAAGAAGTACGTCGCCTGCGGGGACATCCAGAAGGCGATGTAAGCCAGACTCGGGCCGGGCGGAGGCCGCGGCACGCACTGCGTGCGGCGGCCTTTTTCATGGGGCGGGGGCGCCGCGCGGCGCAGGCCGGCAACTGGAACGACTGGTACAATAAGTGTTTACCCGGTATGCGACGAGGCGACAGCCGTCGCGACCGTCCACACCAAGAACGAAGGATGGGCCCATGCTGTTCGATTCCCTGCAGATCCGCAAGCTGACCCTGCGCAACCGCGTGGTCATGTCGCCCCTGACCCGCAGCCGCGCGGTCGAGGCCAACACCCCCAATGCGCTGATGGCCGAGTACTACGGCCAGCGTGCCGGCGCCGGGCTGATCGTCACCGAAGGGACCTCGCCGTCCCCCAACGGCCTGGGCTACGCGCGCATCCCCGGGCTGTTCCAAGCCTCCCATGTCGCCGGCTGGAAGAAGGTCACCGACGCGGTGCACCAGCGCGGCGGACGCATCGTCGTGCAGCTGATGCACACCGGCCGTGTCAGCCAGCAGGCCAACCTGCCTGCCGGCGCCGAGGTGCTGGGCCCGACCGCGCAGACCCTGCCCGGCGAAGTGCACACCGACAGCCAGGGCATGCTGCCCTACACCCAGCCGCGGGCGATGAACGCCTCCGATATCGCCCGCGCCATCGACGAATACGCCCAGGCCGCCCGGCTGGCCATCGAGGCGGGCTTCGACGGCATCGAGGTGCACGCCGCCAACGGCTACCTGGTCGAGCAGTTCCTCAATGCCAACGTCAACACCCGCGGCGACGAGTGGGGTGGCAGCGCCGCCGCGCGCAACCGCTTCGCCCTCGAGGTGATCCGCGCGACCACCGCGGCGATCGGCGCCGATCGCGTGGGCGTGCGGTTGTCGCCGTACGGTGCGTTCAACGCCACCGGCGCCTTCGACGGCGTCGAGCAGCAGTACCTCGAACTCGTCGGCGCGCTGTCGGCGGCGGGGCTGCTGTACGTGCACGTGCTCGACCACTCGGCGATGGGCGCGCCGGCGATCCCGGCCGAATTCAAGCGCGCGCTGCGCGCCGCTTTCGACGGCCCGTTCATCCTGGCCGGCGGCTTCGATGCCGCCAGCGCCGAGGCCGCGCTGCAGGCCGGGCAAGCCGACCTCGTGGCCTTCGGGCGGGCGATGCTGGCCAACCCGGACCTGGTCGAGCGCATGCGCCGCGGCGCTGCGCTGAACGCGCCCGACATGGCGACTTTCTACACCGCGGGGGCGGCCGGCTACACCGACTACCCGGCGCTGGCCTGAAGCCACCCGAAGCCACCTGAAGCAACCTGAAGCAACGGGGCGCGCTCGCGCCCCGGCCCACCGGCACGCAGCGACGCCGGGGGCAGACGGAGCCGGCGAGAGAGCGCTGGCGGGAGGAGACAGTATCGTGGGCAAAGCCATGCCACTGCGCAAGCTCGGCCGTCTCGGGCCGACCACCTCGGCGCTCGGCCTGGGCTGCATGGCCATGTCCGGGGTCTACGGACCGGCCGACCGCGGCGAGGCGCTGGCCGCGTTGCACGAGGCGGTGGAGGCCGGGATCGACCTGTTCGACACCGGGGACTTCTACGGCATGGGCGACAACGAACTGCTGCTCGGCGAAGCCCTGCGCAGCATCGGTCGCGGGCGCGTGCAGCTGAGCTTGAAGTTCGGCGCCCAGCGCGACCCCTCCGGCGCCTGGCTGGGATTCGATGCCAGCCCGGCTGCGGTGAAGACCGCGCTGGCCTACAGCCTCAAGCGCCTGGGAACCGACTACGTCGACATCTACCGCCCGGCGCGGCTCGACCCCCGGGTGCCCATCGAGGACACCGTGGGGGCCATCGCCGACCTGGTGCGCGCAGGCTGGGTGCGCCACATCGGCTTGTCCGAGGTGGGCAGCCAGACCTTGCGCCGCGCCAGCGCCGTGCATGCCATCTGCGACCTGCAGATCGAGTATTCGCTGCTCAGCCGGGACATCGAGGCATCGATCCTGCCGACCTGTCGCGAACTCGGGATCGGCGTCACCGCCTACGGCGTGTTGTCGCGCGGGCTGATCGGCGGCGCCTGGCGTGGCGCCGCGGCGAGGTCCGGCGACTGGCGCGTCGCGGCGCCGCGCTTCGCCGGCGACAACCTGCAGCACAACCTGCGGCTGCTGCAGCCTCTGCAGGCGATCGCCGCGCAGCGCGGCGCCAGCGTCGCGCAACTGGCGCTGGCCTGGGTCCTGCACCGCGGCGACGATATCGTGCCGCTGCTGGGCGCCAGCCGCCGTGCCACCTTGCGCGACGGTCTGCTGGCGTTGCGGGTGGCGCTGGACGACTCCGAACTGCGCGCCCTCGATGCCGCCTTCGCTCCCGGCGCCGCCGCCGGAGCGCGCTATCCGCAGCCGCAGCTCGCGCACCTGGACAGCGCGCGCGGCTGAAGCTGCCGCGGCCGGCGAAGCTCAGACGGACGCCGGACGCCGCCGCTGCGCCAGCATGCGGGCGAGGTCGGCGAACTCCCGCAGCACCTCGACTCCGGCCGGCGCGCGCGACAGCGCGGCGCAGGACCCGCCGGCCCACAGCGCGACCGCCGCCGGCAGCCGCCTGCGCAACTCGTGCAGCGACTCCAGCACCTGCGCCGCCGGCAGCAGCGTGGAAAAGCTCAGCGCCACGATGTCGGCGGCGTGGTCGCGCACCGCGGCGTCGATGTCGGCCAGCGGGGTCTGCGCGCCCAGCTGCACGCAATGGCAACCCTCGAGGATCAGCATGGCCTCGGTCATCAGCAGCCCCAGGGTATGCGGCTCCTGCGGCACCGTGGTGAGCAGCACGCGGGCGGGCGAGGCACTCGGCTCGGGGCGCGCGGCCGACGCGATGGCCGCGCGCAGCACGCGCTGCACCACCTCGGTGTACAGGTGCTCCTGGTGGACTTGCAGCCGGCCCAGCATCCAGGCGTTGCCCACCGCGGTGTTCAGCGGGGCGACGACCGCGGTGACAAAGCCCGCCAGGCCCTGGCGCAGCACCGCCAGCGACAACGCGCGTTGCAGCGCGTCCCCGTCGTTGCGCTGGAGCAACTCGATGTAGGGGGCCACCGTCTGCGCCGCGCCCGCGTCGGCCGCGCCACGCGCGTGCAGGCCCAGGCTGCGTTGCAGCAGGCCGTCGAGCGATTCCACGGGTAGCCGGGCGACTTGCGCCGGGCGGTGGCCGGCGTCGAGCAGGCGCTTGATGCGCCGCAGTCGCTCGACCTGCGCGGCGGGGTACAGCCGATCGCCGGCATCGTCGCGCCGCGGGCTCGGAAAGCCATAGCGTCGCTCCCAGGCCCGCAGGGTGTCCTTGCTGATGCCGGTGTCGCGCTCCACGGCCGCGATGCTCAGCGCGGGGGAGTCGTCCGCGAGGGATTCGCTCATCTGGGCTGTTTGTCCTCGACAAATTACGAAGTGACCCGGCAGGCGCTGGGCTTTCCACTGCAGTTCATTGGCCCAGGCCAGCCATTTCCCGATAGTAGCGAAGGCCGGGCCGGCCTTGAAAGGCCCCACGAATGTCCAGGACAATAATCGCGAAGTCGACAAAAAATCGATTTTGTAGCAAGATTGTCCAGGACAAATAGCTGAACGGAGCCAACCATGCCCAGCTTTTCCCGCATTCTGCAGGCCGCCGTGATGGCTGGACTGCTGTCCACGACAGCATGGGTCCATGCCGCCACCTGCCCACGCATCCTCGACGAAAGCCCGCGCTCCTTGCAGAGCGACCGGCCGCAGAGTCTGTGCGAGTACGCGGGCAAGGTGATCCTGGTGGTCAACACCGCCAGCTACTGCGGCTTCAGTCCGCAGGAGCGCGGCCTGCAGGAGCTGTACCGCAAGTACGGCCCGCGGGGCCTGGTGGTGCTGGGATTCGCTTCCGACGACTTCCACCAGGAAATGTCCAACCCGCAGCGCATCGCACCGTTCTCCCACGCCAAGTACGGCGTGCAGTTCCCGCTGTTCGCCCCCACCCATGTGACCGAGCCTTCGCCCAATCCGCTGTTCGCCCAACTCATCCGGGCCACCGGAACCCAGCCCAAGTGGAACTTCTACAAGTACCTGATCGGGCGCGACGGCAAGGTGGTCGCCGTGTATTCCAGCCTGACCTCGCCGAGCGACCCCCGCCTGGTCGAGCAGATCCGCCGCCTGCTCGCGCAGCGCCCCTGAAGCCGGCATCCCTTTCGGAGAACCTCGATGAATGCACCTGAGCTGCTGTTCCCCCGCGCCCGCGCGGCCGTCCTGCCCGACGTGCAGGCCAGCGCCGACGGGCGCGGTGTCGCCATCCAGAAGGTCGGAGTGCGTGACGTGCGCTATCCGGTGCGGCTGCGCGCTGCCGGCGGCGGCGCGCAGTCCACCCTCGGGGTGTTCCAGATGACGGTGGCGCTGCCGCCCGAGGTCAAGGGCACCCACATGTCGCGCTTCATCGAGGTGCTCGAGGCGCACGACGCCGAACTCGACGCGGTCGCGCTGGGCGACCTGCTCGACACCATGCTGCTGCGGCTGCAGGCCGGTGCCGGCTCGATCAGCCTGCGCTCGACCTACTTCCGGCGCAAGACGGCCCCGGTGTCGGGAGTCTCCAGCCTGCTCGACTACGGCGTGTGCCTGCAGGCCGAGCACGACGGCGCGCAGCGCGTCGTGCGGCAGACCGTGGAAGTGCCGGTGACCAGCCTGTGCCCGTGCTCGCGCGATATTTCCGAGTACGGCGCGCACAACCAGCGCTCGGTGATCACCATCGGCGCCGAGTTGCGCGGCAGCCTGTCGCTGGACGAGCAGATCGCCTTTGCCGAGCAGGCCGCTTCCTGCCAGCTGTGGGGCCTGCTCAAGCGTCCCGACGAAAAGTACGTCACCGAATACGCCTACGACCATCCGAAGTTCGTCGAGGACCTGGTGCGCGACGTCGCGCTGGCGCTGGGGTCCGAGCGCCGCATCGCCGCCTACACGGTGGCCTCGGAGAACTTCGAGTCCATCCACAACCATTCGGCCTACGCCTGGCTGGAAGGTCGCAACCCTTGAGCGCTCCAGCCATGAACCCCGTCGCCGGCGGCGCCCACCGCCCGCCGGCCGCGCCTCGCGTGGCCATCGTCGGCAGCGGCATCGCCGGGCTGTCCGCCGCGTGGTCGCTGAAGGACAGCGCGCGCGTGACCGTGTTCGAGGCGGGCAGCCATTTCGGCGGCCATGTGCACACCGTGGACGTCCGCCTCGACGGTGTCGCCGACGCGGTGGACACCGGCTTCCTGGTGCTCAACCGCCGCACCTACCCGGGGCTGCTCGCCTTGTATGCCGAACTGGGCATCGAGCTGGCCGAGTCCGACATGTCCTTCTCGGTGCGCCGGCCGCTGCCCGCGGGCGGGCACGTCGAATGGTGCGGCTCCGACCTGGCGGGGGTGTTCGCCCAGCCGGCCAACGCGCTGCGCCCGCGCTTCTGGGGCATGTTGCGCGACATCCTGCGCTTCCATCGCGAGGCCACCGCGCTGGCGCGGGCCGGCTGCGAGCCCGAGCACGATCCGCGCACGGTCGGCGAGTTCCTGCGCCAGGGGCGGTACGGCGACGGCTTCGTGCACGGTTACTTCCTGCCGATGGTGGCGTGCATCTGGTCGTGCCCCACCGCGCAGATGCTGGAGTTCCCGATCGCCACCATGGTGCGCTTCTGCGACAACCACGGCTTGCTGCAGATCGAGGGGCGCCCGCAGTGGCTGACGGTGCGTGGCGGAGCTCGACGCTACGTCCAGCGCATGGTCGAGCGCATCGACGACGCGCGGCTGAACGCCCGGGTGTTGCGAATCAAGCGCCACGATGTCGGCGTCGAGGTCGCCACCGCCCAGGGCACCGAGTGGTTCGACCAGGTGGTGCTGGCCTGCCACAGCGACCAGGCGCTGGCGCTGCTGGCCGACGCCGACGCGCGCGAGCGCAGCGTGCTCGGCGCCATCTCCTACCAGCCCAACCATGCGGTGCTGCACACCGACTCGGGCATGCTGCCGTCGCGCCGCAGGGCCTGGGCGGCGTGGAACTTCGAAAGCGCCGTGGCCGCCGACGACCTGTCGGCGCATGCCGCCAGGCCGGCGGTGTGCCTGCACTACCTGATCAACAAGCTGCAGCCGGTGGCCTTCCGGCGCCCGGTCATCGTGTCGCTGAACCCCTTGCGCGAACCCGATCCCGCCAGCGTGCTGCGCCGCATCGACTACGCCCACCCGGTGTTCGATTCCGCGGCCATCGCCGCGCAGCGCAGCGTGGCTTCGATGCAGGGACAGCGCCGCACCTTCTATTGCGGCGCGTGGTGCGGCTACGGCTTCCACGAGGATGGGCTGCGCTCCGGCCAGGCGGCCGCGCAGGCCTGGCACGCCCAGCAGCGCGCCCACGCCCGCGGATGGCTTGCGGCCGCGGCGCTGGCGGGGGCGCGGGCGTGAGCCGGCAGGCGCAGCGCGCGCCGGCCGCCGCGCTGATCGGCAGCGGGCTGGTCCGCCACACGCGGCTGCGCCCGGCGCGCAACGCCTTCGCGTATCCGGTGTTCTTCGTGCTGTTGCCCATGCGCGCGCTGGCGCGCGATCCCGGCGCGCTCGCGCTTGCGCGCAACCGCGCCGGGCTGCTGAGCTTTTTCGATCGCGACCATGGCGACGGCGGCCCCGACAGCCTGCTCTGGCTCGAACGGTTGTTGCGCGAGCAGGGCGTCGACGGCGTGGACGGCGAAATCTGGCTGCAGGCCTTCCCGCGGGTGCTGGGCTATGTGTTCAACCCGGTCAGCTTCTGGTATTGCCACCGCGCCGACGGTTCGCTGGCGGCAGTGGTGGCCGAGGTCAACAACACCTTCGGCGAGCGCCACTGCTACGTGCTGCGGCCGCGCCCGGCGGGCCGCGGCATCGCCTGGGGCGAGGAGTTGCACGCGGCCAAGGCGTTCCACGTGTCGCCCTTCTGCCGCATCGAGGGCGGCTACCGCTTCCGCTTCCTGCGCGCCGCGGGCGCCGACGGCGAGCGCATCGTCGCCCGCATCGACCATGACGACGCCGACGGCCCGCTGCTGCTCACCAGCGTCAGCGGCGCGCTGCGGCCGCTCACCGCGGCCAGCCTGGCGCGCGCCTTCGCGTCGCACCCACTGCACGCCTTCGGTGTCATCGCTCGCATCCACTGGCAGGCGCTGAAGCTGTGGCTCAAGCGCGTGCCCTTCGTATCCAGGCCCTCCACGACCAGCCGGCAAGTCCCACGATGAACTCCTCCAGCTCCTCTTCCGTGATGGTCGCTCCGGGCGGCGGCCACGGTGCCGCTCCGCGCATGCCGCTGGCCGCGCGCAGCGTGATCGCCATGCTGCGCGGGCTGCGGCGCGGGCGCCTCGAACTGCGGCTTCCCGACGGCAGGGTGCTGCACCTGGGCGCGCCGGCCGCCGAGGCGCCGGCGGCCAGCCTGCAGGTGCACGACTGGCAGGTGTTCGCGCTGGTGCTGCGGCGCGGCGACATCGGCTGCGCCGAAGCCTGGTTCGACGGCCGCTGGACCTGCGCCGACCTGCCCGCGCTGCTGCGGTTGCTGCTGGCCAACCGGCAGGCCATCGAGGCCGCGCTGCACGGCAGCTTCCTGGGCACCGTGCTGGAGCGGCTGCGCCACCTGCTGCTGCGTCGCAACACCCGCGCCGGGAGCCGCGACAACATCCATGTCCACTACGACATCGGCAACGCCTTCTACAGGCTGTGGCTGGATCGCGGGATGACCTACTCGTCGGCGCTGTACCTGCGTCCCGGGATGAGCCTGGAGCAGGCGCAGCGGGCCAAGCTCGAGCGGGTGCTCGACGAGCTCGACCTGCAGCCGGGCCAGAGCGTGCTGGAAATCGGCTGCGGCTGGGGCAGCTTCGCCGAACTCGCGGCCGGCCGCGGCCTGCGGGTCGACGGCATCACCCTGTCGGACCAGCAGCTGGCCTTCGCCTCGCAGCGGCTGCGCGACGCCGGGCTGGCCGACCACGCGCGGATGCACCTGCTGGACTACCGCGACGCCGCGGTCATCGCTCCGGCCGGCGGCTACGACGCGGTGGCATCGATCGAAATGTTCGAGGCGGTGGGCGAGGCCTACTGGAGCGGCTATTTCCGCAGCGTCGCCGCCGCGCTGCGTCCGGGCGGGCGCGCGTGCATCCAGACGATCACCATCGACGACGCGCTGTTCGAGCGCTACCGCCGGGGCACCGATTTCATCCAGCGCTATGTCTTTCCCGGCGGCATGCTGCCCAGTCCGCGCCGCTTTGTCGAAGCTGCGTGCTGCGCCGGGCTGCAGGTGTTGCGCGAACACCGCTTCGGCGCCGACTACGCGCGCACGCTGGCTGCGTGGCGCCAGCGCTTCCTGGAATCGATCACCGAGGTGCGCGCGCTGGGCTTCGATCGCCGCTTCGAACGCCTGTGGGAGTTCTACCTCGCCTACTGCGAGGCCGGCTTCGCCGAGGGAACCATCGATGTCGTGCAGTACACCCTCGGCAAGCCGCAGGGGCGCTGAATCCCGCGCGCGCCGCGGCTCGCGCCGTCGGGCCTTGTGCCAGGCTGGCCGCCTGGCGGCGGCCGCGCTGCTCGCGCTGACCGCCGGCGGGGTTCGGGCCGACGCCGCGCCGTGGCCGGCGGGCTGGCTGCAGGCGCGCGTGCCGGGCTGCCGGCTGGCCGGCAGCGGGTGGTTTCGCTGGTGGGGTTTCGAGGTCTATCGCGCCTCGCTGTGGGTCGGTCCGCGCGGGCTCGACCCGGCCCGCCTGGGGGACCGGCCCTTCGCGCTCGAACTGCGCTACGCCCGCGCGCTGGCCGGGATCGACATCGCCGACACCTCGGCGCGGCTGATCGCCAGGCTCGGCCTGGGCAGCCCGCGCCAGCGCGAGCAATGGCTGCAGTCGATGCGCCGCCTGTTCCCCGATGTGCGCCCGGGCGATCGGCTGGCCGGCCTGTATCGCAGCGATCCGCCGCGCACCGAGTTCTTTCTCGACGGCCGTCGCGTCGGCGAGGTGGCCGGAGCGGCCTTCGCCCGGGCCTTCTTCGCCATCTGGCTGTCGGCGCACAGCCCGGCACCGGCGCTGCGCCGCGCGCTCACCTCCGGGCTGGCGCCAGCGCGCCTGGGTAGCGCGGGCGCGGCCCGGCGCGGCGAGGGGGGCGCTGCATGACCTCGCGTGCCGCGTCGGTGGCCGTCGGGGGCTGGCGGCTGGGGGGCTACGGCGCGCTGCAGGCCGCGTTGAATTTCGTCGCCTTGCCGTTGTACGTGTTCCTGCCCGCCTACTACGCCGCCGCGCAGGCGGTCCCGCTGTCGCTGCTCGGCGGTGTGCTGCTGGCGTCGCGGCTGGCCGACGCGGCGATCGACCCGGCGCTGGGCAGGCTGGCCGACCGCGTGCTCGACCGGGGCCGCGCGCCGGCCTGCATCGCGGTGGCGGGCGCCGCGCTGCTCGTCGGCTTCAGCGCGCTGATGGCCTTGCCGGCGCTGTTGGACTACTCCACCCACCCCGTGGCCTTCTCCGCCTGGCTGCTGGCGGCGCTGCTGCTGACCTACTGCGGGTTCAGCGCGGCCAGCGTGACCCATCAGGCCTGGGGCGCCACGCTGGGAGCCGACGAGACGGCGCGGGCGCGGGTGTTCGCCTGGCGCGAGGGCCTGGGACTGCTGGGGGTGCTGCTGGCCAGCGCCACCGCGCAGTGGGGCGGGCCGCTCGGCCTGGGGCTGGGATTGGCCGCGACCCTGTGCGCCGGCCTGGGCTTGCTGCGGTGGGCTCCGCCACCGGCCGGCCGCCCCTCGGCCGCGACCCGTCTGGGCGGCCTGCGCGCCGCTGTCGCGCCGCTGCGCCACCAGGCCTTCAGGCAGCTGCTGCTGGTCTACACCGTCAACGGGGTGGCCGCCGCGATGCCGGCGACCCTGGTGCTGTTCTTCATCCGCGACCGCATCGGCGCTCCGGCGCTCGCCGGGCTGTTCCTGGCGCTGTACTTCGCCTGCGCCGCGCTGGGCGCGCCGCTGTGGGTGCGCGCGGTCGGGCCGCTGGGCGCCGCGCGCTGCTGGCTTGCCGGCATGCTGGCCACCGTCGCCACCTTCGGCTTCGCAGCGCTCGTGCGTCCCGGCGACGTGGCGGGCTACGCAGTGGTCTGCGCCGCCTCGGGCCTGTGCCTGGGAGCCGACCTGGTGCTGCCGCCCGCGCTGCTGTCCGGGCTGATCGGCGAATTCGGCCACGCCGGTCGCCTGGAGGGTGCGTATTTCGGCCTGTGGAGCCTGTGCGCCAAGCTGAGCCTGGCGCTGGCCGCGGGCATCTCGCTGCCGCTGCTGGGCCTGCTGGGCTACGTCCCGGGGCACGTGGCGGCGGGCCCGCTTCCCCCGCTGGTGGTCGCCTACTGCCTGTTGCCTGCGGCGCTCAAGGCGATCGCCGCGCTGTGGTTCCGGCGAACCTGGCGGCGGCCGACCGCCCGCGCCGCCGCAGCCTGCTCGACCTGACCGGAGAACCCCCGATGATCGCGTCCTGGAAACTTCCCCGCTTCGTCCCCGCCGTCGCGCTGAGCGCGACCATGCTGGCAGGCTGTGCCAGCGTGACCCCGGCCGCCTACCGCGGCCAGTTGCCCAGGCTGGCGCTGGAGCAGTATTTCAACGGCCCGCTGACCGCCGAAGGCCTGGTGTTCAACCGCTCGGGCAAGGTGGTCAAGCGCTTCCACGTCGACATGGTCGGCAGCTGGAGCGGTGACGACGGCACGCTGACCGAGCACTTCCGCTACAGCGACGGCAGCCACTCCGAGCGCATCTGGCACCTGCGCCGCCTGCCCGGCGCAGGCCCCGAGCGGGCCTACGAGGGCACGGCCGGGGATGTCGTCGGCATCGCCCGAGGCTACGCCGAGGGCAACGCCTTCAACTGGCACTACACGCTGGCGCTGCCGGTCGGGCACAAGACCTACGACATGCGGATGAATGACTGGATGTACCTGATGAACGACCACGTGCTGCTCAACCACACGGTGATGACCAAATACGGCATCAAGTTCGCCAGCATCTTCATCGCCTTCCACAAGCCCTGAGCTACGCCAGCCAACCCCGTGCCATGGCCCTGAACCCTCCCATCACCGACTGGCGCGGCCGCCGCGCCTGGATTGTCGGAGCTTCCTCGGGAATCGGCGCCGCGCTGGCGCGCGCGTTGATCGAGCGCGGCGCGCGCGTCGCCGTGTCGGCGCGCAACGCCGAGGGGCTGGCGGCGCTGGGGGCCGCGCTGGCGCTTCCGCTGGACGTGCGCGACGCGGCGGCGCTGCAGCGCGCCGCGACGCGCTTGCGCGAGGAATTCGGCGGCCTCGACCTGGCGGTGTACTGCGCGGGTACCTACCGGCCGCTGCGCGCGGGCGACTTCGACCTCGACTGTGTCCTCGAGCACGACGACGTCAACTATCGCGGCGCGCTGCGCTGGCTGGCGGCCGTGCTGCCTTGGCTGCAGGGGCAGCGCGGCGCGCACCTGAGCCTGGTGGCCAGCGTGGCCGGCTGGCGCGGCCTGCCGCAGGCGCTGGCCTACGGCCCGACGAAGGCGGCGTTGATCAACCTGGCCGAGACCCTGTACGTCGACCTGCGCGATCAGGGGGTCGCCGTCAGCGTGGTCAACCCGGGCTTCGTCGACACCCCGCTGACGGCGAGCAACCGCTTCGCGATGCCGGCGCTGCTGCGCCCCGAGCAGGCCGCCGCGGCGATCCTGCAGGGCTGGCGGCGCGGCCGCTTCGACATCCATTTCCCCAAGCGCTTCACCCTGTGGCTGCGGCTGCTGCGCTGCCTGCCCTACCGCGTCAGCTTCGCCGTCACACGCCGTTTCACCGGGCTGTGAGGGAGGTGCTAGCCTGGGTGCCGGACGCGGGCCTCGGCGCGCCGCGCGCAACGGACTGCGACCCCGACACGCGATGGACAACCTGCCCCCGCATCACCTGACGATGACCGTGCTGATGACCCCGGAGACGGCGAACTTCGCCGGCAACGTGCACGGCGGCGCCATCCTCAAGCTGCTCGACGAGGTCGCGTATGCCTGCGCCAGCCGCTATGCCGGGCGCTACGTGGTCACGCTGTCGGTCGACCAGGTGACCTTCCGCGAGCCGATCCACGTCGGCGAACTGGTGAGTTTCCTGGCCTCGGTGAACCACACCGGCCGCACCTCGCTGGAAGTCGGGATCAAGGTGCTGGCGCAGAACATCCGCACCCAGGTGTCGCGCCATGTGAACAGCTGCTTTTTCACCATGGTCGCAGTCGACGATCAGGGCCGGCCGGCCGTCGTGCCCACGCTGGTTCCGGCCACCGCCGACGAGCGCCGGCGCCACGCCGCGGCGCAGGTGCGCAAGGAACTGCGGCAGGAGTTCAGCCGGCGCGCGCCGCGCCGCGGCGCACCGGCGCAGCGGCCCTAGCGCACCCGCGCACCCGCGCACCCGCGCACCCGCGCACCCGCGCACCCGCGCACCCGCGCACCCGCGCAC
>JAKBBQ010000236.1 GCA_021808405.1 Pseudomonadota bacterium
TTCCAGCAGTACAACCTGTTTCCACACCGCACCGCGCTGCAGAACGTGATGATGGCGCCGGTCCATGTCCTGCGGCAGGACCGCAAGCAGGTCGAGGAACGGGCCTACGCGCTGCTCAAGAAGGTGCGCCTGGCGGGACGCGAGCATTCGTACCCGGGTGAAATGTCCGGGGGCCAGCAGCAGCGGGTGGCGATCGCCCGCTCGCTGGCGATGAGCCCGGACGTCATGCTGTTCGACGAGGTGACCGCTGCGCTCGACCCCGAGACCGTCGGCGAGGTGCTGCTGACCATCAAGGATCTCGCGGCCGAAGGCATGACCTGCATCCTGGTCACCCACGAGATGCGCTTCGCTCGCGAGGTGGCGGACCACGTGTACTTCACCGACAGGGGTGTCATCGTCGAGCACGGGCCGCCGGAGGAACTCTTCGGCGCGCCGAAGGATCCGCGCACCCGGGAATTCCTCGGCAAGGTCATGTGAGGCGGCGCGGCACGCTCGCCGCGCCGGCCGCAGTTGCCCCGCACGAACGCCTCGATCATCGCGTGCTCGGACCGGGCGCCGGCGCTGGCGCCCGGTCGCCGCGCGGCCTGGCGTTCCAGATCAGGCTGGCGAAACTCTCATTTGTATTTGCCGCTGAGTACGTCCTTGTACGAAACGGCGATGGCCTTGTACAAGGCCGTGAACTGGTCCAGCGCGGCCTTGACCTGCGCAGGAGACGTGCCGTCGGGCAGCCTGCGCATATTGCCGTGGGCGAAGGGCGTGATGCGGGCGTCGTAACCCAGCGCGGCTGGATCGGGAATCTTCTTCGCGAGCGCGGAGCCTTTGTATTTGGGATTCGCGCGCAACTTGATGAGGTTCAGCAGATTCTGCGAGATGTCGCGAGCCCCGCCGTTCATCTGTTCATTGTAGGTGGCCAGATCGGGCGACGCCTTGATTTTCTGGATGACCGCGGCGCCTTTCGACATGCCGCTCTTGAAGGCCGTCGCGAAACTCATCACGAAAATCTTCAGCGCCGCTTCCTCGCTGATCGCCGCCACCTTGGCCTGGGCTTCGGTGCTGTCGCCGACGACCTTGCTCTTGGCCTTGTTCTTGGCTTCCTCGATCTGGTCCCTCTTGGCGGCGTTCTGGGCGAAGACGAGGGCGTTCTCGGCGCGGTCGCGAATCGCGGCGATCTCGGTGCGCAGGATCTTGAGCTGACGGTAGCTGTCGGGACAGACGGTCTTCAGCGGCGTCGGCAGCGGGTGCTGATTGCGCGGGTCCGTGACGGTGATCGGGGTCTTCATGATCTCGTCGAGTTCCTGCACGTACTTCTGGACCTCGACAGTGAGCTTCTTGAAACCGGCCTGAAACAGCTTCACGTTCGCCGGCAGCGCGGCCTTCTCCTTCGGCGAACCCCCGGCCAGGCTGATCTTGTCGATCGCGGCCAGTGCGGTCAGCACATCGATCGGGCTCTGCGCGGGCTCCAGCACCCTGCGCAGCACGGCTCCGGCCGTCTTCTCCCGTTTCGTCAACTCGCGGATGTCCGTCGTGAACACGGGGGTGGCCTTGTTGAACACCTTGCCCCAATCCTGCGCATACGCCATCTCATGCCTCCGGGCTGAAGATCCATGCCATCGTGGACGACGAGCAGGCTCCACTTCGCATGCCGGCAGCGCTCGCCGACTGGGATTAGACAACTCCTGGCGTGGAGTCGGCCACGGGTAAACCCGCAGCATGGTGCGCGGCGGGGCGCACGCCGGGAGATCGCGGACGTTGCGCGGGTACGCGTGCGACCGGTGGTGCTCGAACCCACGACCCGCCGCCTGGAAAGGGGCCGATCCGAGCGCTCGAGCTTGCGTCGCGCTGGCACGCGAGGTCCCGTGCGAGGCATCCGCTCGCCGCCGGCGAGGCAGCGGCCGCTCGCCTGACTATCATGCAGCGCCGCTGCGATCACTCTTCGGGAGAACAAGGCCTTGCAATCGATACACAGAGTTGCCGGCGCGCTGCTGCTGGCCGCATGCAGCGCCCCGGCCTTCGGCTGGTGGCAGCACCCGCGTTCCGACGCCTACCGCTCGCGCTGGCAAGCTGCGCGGGCCGTGGAGGCGCCGGCCGGAGCGCAGCTGCCGTTGCGCAGGTTGACACCGGGCGCGGCCGACCCGCGGGTGACCCAGGCGAATCTGCGCCGGACCATCTGCCGCCCGGGGGGCTATACCCGGTCGGTACGGCCGCCCGAGCGCTACACCGAGAGATTGAAGCGCCGGCTGATCGCCGCCTACGGCTATGCCGATCGACGGCTGGGGCACTACGAACTCGACCATCTGATCCCGCTGGGCGTCGGCGGCGCGCCGCGCGACCCGCGCAACCTGTGGCCGCAGCCCCATCGGGTGGTCGGCGGCTGGGGAAGCTACGCCAAGGACCGCTTGGAGTTGCGCCTGCACGACCTGGTGTGCGCCGGCCGGCTGCCGCTGGCGCAGGCCCAGCGCGACATCGCGTTCGACTGGATCGCCGCCTACCGCCGCTACCTCGGGCCGCGCCCGGACAACACCCCGATGCGCTGGATGCGCCGGGAGGGCCGCTGAAAGCGGAGCCTGCTGATCGCTGGCTCCGCTTACCTGGACGGATTTCCAACCATACCAAGGCGCAAAAACGCCTTCATAGGAAGAACGGGCGCCCAATGCATGGGGCGCCCGTTTTGTTTCTGCAATACCCTTTCGAGATAAGCGAGATTTTCGATCATGGCCATGATGCACCCCGCCTGCGAAGGCCGCGCGGCATCGTTAGCATGAATGAACAGAAAGCTGCGTGCCAGCCGTCAAGGCAAGGACTTTACCGGGCGCGCGGTTTTCATCGGGCGATGGCGCCTTGCGCATGGAAATGGCCCAGGGAAAATGCAGACGAAAGCCGCGGAGGGAAACTGCGGAGAGAATCTGCAGAGGGCAGGACCATACCGCAAGTGCGTACCGCCAGGGCCGGCTTGTCAGCGGGTCGGCCGTCACGTGTCCACCGATCGCAAGCGAAAGGAGAGCAAAATGGCTGAGCATGCCAAGCATGAAACGTCCGGGTCGTCCCATCGGGGTTTTGCCGCGATGAGCGAAGAGCAACAACGCGAAATCGCCTCCAAGGGTGGGCAAGCCTCCGGAGGCAATTTCAAGAACGATCCGGAGCGCGCCGCCGAGGCCGGCCACAAGGGCGGCCAGGTATCGGGCGGCAATTTCAAGAACGACCCCGAGCGCGCCGCCGAGGCCGGCCACAAAGGCGGCCAGGTATCGGGTGGGAATTTCAAGAACGACCCCGAGCGTGCCGCCGAGGCCGGCCACAAGGGCGGCCAGGTATCGGGCGGCAATTTCAAGAACGACTCCGAGCGCGCCGCCGAGGCCGGCCACAAGGGCGGCCAGGCAGGGGAGCACGCGGGTGAGCAGGCAGGTCACCAGGCGGGCGGCCAGGCAGGCGAGGGCGAGGGCCACACCGGGGGCGAGACCTCGCAGCAGCCGGGGCGTGGCCAGGGCGAGCGCGACCAGGGCAGCGGAGCCGGCGAGCGCGGTCGGGGGTGAAACGCGCAGGCGGCTCGGTCGCGAGCCGCCTGCGCCGCGGGCCCGCTGGCCACGGTCGGCCGCTCCGGGGGGCCGTGGCAGCCCGGGCTCGCCGCTGCATCGACGCGAGCCCGCGCTTATGCGCGCCCCGGTTCGTTGGGCGCACTGCGCTGGCCGCACTGCTACAGTCGCGGGTCATGCCCAGCGATCCTGCGGCGGGAAGCCGCCGACTCGTCCTGCCCGGGGGGGCCGATGCGCTGACCGCGGACCCCGGGCGCGTCGACATCCGGGAGGTCGACCCTGCCGGCGACCACGCCCGCGGCTGCCTGCTGGCCTACTACGACGAGTTGGCGCAGCGCTTTCCCGGCGGTTTCGAGGTCGAGCGTTCGCGCGATCCGCTGGCCGCCGACCTGAGGCGCCCGCGCGGCGCGTTCCTGGTCGCGCTGGACGGCCCGCTCGCGCTGGGTTGCGTGGGCCTGAAGGGCAACGGCAGCGAGTGCGCGGAGATCAAGCGCCTGTGGGTATCGCCGCGAGCACGTGGCCGTGGGCTGGCGCTGCGCCTGATGGCCTCGGCCGAGCAGGCGGCCGGCGAACTCGGAGTGCGGCTGCTGCGGCTGGACAGCCACCGCAGCCTGCACGAAGCGATCGCCCTCTACCGGGGCAGCGGCTGGACGGAAATCGCGCGCTTCAACGACGACCCCTACGCCCAGGTGTTCTTCGAAAAACGCCTGGCCGGCGCCTGATCCAAACCGGATCCACCCCCCGATCCGCGCCGGATCCGCGCCGGATCCGCGTCCGATCCGGGTTGGCTCCGCGCGCGACCCGCGACGGCCAGCGCACGATCGCCGGGGGCTTTGTATAGTTCCGGGGTTGACCGACTTCCCCTTCCTTCCTGTCCGACCCTTCCCATGTCCAGCGTGCTGTTCTCTCCGATCCAGCTCGGCGCCCTGCGCCTGTCCAACCGCATCGTCGTCAGCCCGATGTGCCAGTACAGCGCCGACCAGGGCTGTGCCAGCGACTGGCATATCGTGCACCTGGGGCAGATGGCGCAAAGCGGCGCCGGGCTGCTGCTGATCGAGGCTACCGCGGTCGAGGACATCGGTCGCATCTCCCCCGGCTGCCTGGGGTTGTATTCCGACGCCAACGAGCGCGCGCTGGCGCGGGTGCTGGAGGCCGTGCGCAAGGCGGGCGACGTGCCCATCGGCGTGCAACTGTCCCACTCCGGGCGCAAGGGCTCGAGCGCGGCGCCCTGGAACGGCGGCGCGCTGCTCGATCTCGCACAGGGCGGCTGGAACACCGTGGCGCCGTCGGCGCTGCCGCATGCCGACGGCGAGCGCGCCCCGGCCGAGCTCGACGCGGCCGGGCTGGCGCGCATCCGCGAGGCTTTTGTCGACAGCGCGCGGCGCGCCTCGCGGCTGGGCCTGCAGGCCGTCGAGTTGCACGTGGCCCATGGCTACCTGCTGCACCAGTTCCTGTCGCCGCTGGCCAACTGCCGCGGCGACGCCTACGGCGGCAGCCCGCGCAACCGCATGCGCTACCCCCTCGAGGTGTTCGACGCGATGCGCCAGGCGCTGCCGCCGCAGGTCGCGCTGGGCGTGCGGGTGTCGGCTGTCGACTGGGTCGACGGCGGGCTGGACCTCGAGCAGACCGCCGCGTTCGCGCAGGAACTCCAGTCGCGCGGCTGCGCCTGGCTCGACGTGTCCTCGGGCGGCGTGTCGCCGCGCCAGCGCATAGCCATCGGCCCCGGCTACCAGGTGCACCTGGCGCAGGCGCTGCGCGAAGCAGCCGGCATGCCGACGATGGCGGTGGGGTTGATCACCCAGCCGCAGCAGGCCGAGGACATCGTGCGCGAGGGCCGTGCCGACATGGTCGCGCTGGCCCGCGCGATGCTCTGGGACCCGCGCTGGCCCTGGCACGCCGCGGCGGCGCTGGGCGCCAAGGTGCAGGCACCGCGCCCTTACTGGCGCAGCGAGCCGGCCGAGGCGCGGGGGGTGTTCGTCGACGCCCGCGTCGGCATGCGCTGATGCGGCCTGTCCGGCCGGACGGATCCGCCGCGAGGGGCGGGGGCGCATGACGCCCCCCG
>JAKBBQ010000237.1:0-4653 GCA_021808405.1 Pseudomonadota bacterium
CAGCAGCTTGTTGCCGACGGCCATCTCGCGCTCGCCCTGGAAGACCTTGATGGTCACCGCCGGCTGGTTGTCGTCGGCGGTCGAGTAGACCTGGGTGTGCTTGGTCGGGATCGTCGTGTTGCGCTTGATCATCGGCGTCATCACCCCGCCCAGGGTCTCGATCCCCAGGGTCAGCGGGCTGACGTCCAGCAGCAGCACGTCCTTGCGCTCGCCCGACAGCACCGAGCCCTGGATCGCCGCGCCCACCGCGACCGCCTCGTCGGGGTTGACGTCCTTGCGCGGGTCGCGGCCGAAGAATTCGCGCACCTTGTCCTGCACCTTGGGCATGCGGGTCATGCCGCCGACGAGGATGACGTCCGAGATGTCGCCGATCTTCACCCCGGCGTCCTTGATCGCCATGCGGCAGGGGTCGATGGTGCGCTCGATCAGGTCCTCGACCAGCGCCTCCAGCTTGGCGCGGGTGAGCTTCATGCTCAGGTGCTTGGGCCCCGACGCATCGGCGGTGATGTAGGGCAGGTTGATCTCGGTCTGCTGGCTGCTGGAGAGCTCGATCTTGGCCTTCTCCGCTGCGTCCTTCAGGCGTTGCAGCGCCAGCACGTCCTTCGACAGGTCGGCCCCCGACTCCTTCTTGAACTCGGCGACGATGTAATCCATGATGCGCTGGTCGAAGTCCTCGCCACCGAGGAAGGTGTCGCCGTTGGTCGACAGCACTTCGAACTGCTTCTCGCCGTCGACGTCGGCGATCTCGATGATCGAGATGTCGAAGGTGCCGCCCCCGAGGTCGAACACCGCGATCTTGCGGTCGCCGCGCGCGGCCTTGTCCAGCCCGAAGGCCAGCGCGGCCGCGGTGGGCTCGTTGATGATGCGCTTGACGTCCAGGCCGGCGATGCGCCCGGCGTCCTTCGTGGCCTGGCGCTGGCTGTCGTTGAAATACGCCGGCACGGTGATCACGGCTTCGGTGACTTCCTCGCCGAGGTAATCCTCGGCGGTCTTTTTCATCTTGCGCAGCACTTCCGCGGAGATCTGCGGGGGCGCCAGCTTCTTGCCGCGCACCTCGACCCAGGCGTCGCCGTTGTCGGCCTTGACGATGCTGTAGGGCATCAGGCCGATGTCCTTCTGCACTTCCTTTTCCTCGAACTTGCGTCCGATCAGCCGCTTGACCGCGTACAGGGTGTTGCGCGGATTGGTCACCGCCTGCCGCTTCGCCGGCGCCCCGACGAGGATCTCCCCGTCTTCCATGTAGGCGACGATCGAGGGCGTCGTGCGGGCGCCCTCGCTGTTCTCGATGACCTTCGGGCTGCCGCCTTCCATCACGGCCACGCAGGAATTCGTCGTGCCGAGGTCGATGCCAATCATTTTTGCCATGTTGAACTCCGAAAATCGGGTGTTGGTCTTGCCTTGTGGGGTGCCGTGTGGTCTCGCGGGCTGCTGCGCCTGCAGATGCAGGCACTTGCCGCCGATTCAAGGGCGCGCCGGCTCCTGTGTGCTCGCCGTCGGCTCAGGACGCCTGCGCCGGGGACGTCGCCTCGGCGGCGCCCGCCACCGTGACCAGCGCGGGGCGCAACGTGCGCTCGGCCAGCACGTAGCCCTTTTGCAACACCGAGACCACGGTGTTGGGCGGCTGCTCGCTGGCGACGCTGGCGATCGCCTGGTGGCGCGTGGGATCGAAGCGTTCGCCTGCGGCCGGTTGGACTTCCGCGATGCGGTTGCGCTCGAAGGCCGAGCGCAACTGGCTGAGGGTCAGTTCGACCCCGGTCTTCAGCGCCTCGATGCTGCCGCTGGAGTCGGCCAGCGCCGCCTCCAGGCTGTCCTTCACCGGCAGCAGCGACTGCGCCATCGCCTCGACCGCGAACTTGCGCGCCTTGGCGGCCTCTTCCTCGGCGCGCCGGCGCACGTTCTCCGCCTCGGCCTTGGCGCGCAGGAACTGGTCCTTCAGCGCGTCGAGTTCGTCCTGGGCGACTTTCAGCGCCTGCTCCAGCGCGTCGTTGCCGGTCTCGCCGGAGCCCTGCGCCGACTCGGCGGCAGGTCGTGACGGGGTGGGCGGGCACTGCGACGCGGGGACTTCGGTCTGGCTGTCTGGGGTCATGGCTGGCAGGAAGGTTCATCGGCGCGCCGCGGGGGCGCGGGTCGGATCAGCCTTCGACATGGGGGCGCCCGCCGGGGTTTCAAGGGCCGGCGGGCGGTGGATGAACACCACGCTGCGGTCGAAGGGCAGAGGCTGCAGCCCGATCGCCAGCCCGCTGGCCAGGAAGGACGCCAGGCGGTCGCGGCTGACCCACACCGCGAGCGGCTCCCCGGCTTGCTTGCTGCGGCGCAGCGCCGACGGCCCGACGCAGGGCGAGTCGCCGCCGGCGTGGCGGCAGCCGAACCACAGGTCGGAACTGACGCTGTCGATCACCCGCAACGGGCCCAGTCCGTAGAACACCAGCGAGGCATCGTGGTCCTCGAAGGTCTGCCAGGAGTACATCCGCACCCCGTCGGGGAACAGGGTCCGCAGGTTGCGCGCCACCTGCTGCTGGGACGCCTGCGGCCCCTTGACCACCTGGAGTTCGGTGACGAACAGGGTCAGCGCGAGTCCGGCCAGCCCGAACACCAGCAGGCCGCCCTCCAGCCTGCGCAGCAGCAGCAGGCCGGCCGCCAGCAGCGACACCACCAGCAGCGAAAGCACGAGTCGGTACAGCAAGGGGAACAGGCTGGGCGGCAGGCCGCTGTTCAGCACCTGCCGATGCAGCGTGGGCCACGACATCACTCCCAGCCACAAGAGCAGCGCGGCCACGCCGAAGGCGGTGCAACCGGCTGCCAGCAGCGGAAGCAGGCGGCGCAGCGCGGCGGCGTCGTCGGTCAGTTGCTGCAGCCGCGCGCCGGCCCACCAGGCCAGCAGCGGGACTACCGGCAGCAGGTAGTACGCCCCCTTGTCGCTGGAGGCGGAAAAGAACAGCAGCAGGGTCAGGCTGGCGTTGCGTGCCCAGGTCGCGCTGCGATCGAGCCCATCGAGCCCGCTCGCCCCGGCGCGCCGGGTCCACGCCAGCGCCAGCAGCAGCGGCGTCCACTGGAAGGTGCCGATCAGCAGATGGGGCAGGTAGTACCACCACGGACCGTGATGGAAGTCGTCGGGGATGCGCGTGCCCAGGAAGCGGTTGATGGTCTCGTTGACCCAGAAGAACCAGGCGAAGCCGGGCTGCCGCCACGCCGCCAGCAGTTGCCAGGGCAGGGCCACCAGCAGGAACACGCCGATCGCCCAGGGATCGAGGTACAGCCAAAGCAGCCTGCCGCGCGGCAGCGGCCCGGGCGACAGCAGCAGTTGCACCAGGCCGACCAGCCCGAGCAGCGCCAGCGCCTCGGGCCCCTTGCTGAGCACGGCCAGCCCCAGCGCCACCGAGGCCCAGCGCATCAGCGCCCGGCTTTCGCGCTGCTCGGCCAGCACGACCAGCGCCAGCGCGCTCAGCCAGAACACGCTGAGCAGGGGATCGAACAGGATGGTGCGGGCGATCTGCACCCAGCCCAGCCCGGTACCTGCGATCAGCGCCGCGCTGCGGCCGGCCAGCGGGGCGCGCAGCCGGCGGCCCAGCACGATGCAGCCCAGGCTGGTCAGCCAGGCCGCGGCCGCGTCGGGCAGGCGCGCCTGCCAGGCGCCGACGCCGAAGGCCTTGTACGCCAGCGCCATCAGCCAATACAGCAGCGGGGGCTTCTCGATGTACGGAACCCCGTCCAGATGGGGGATCAGCCACGAGCCGCCATGGCTCATCGCCAGCCCGATGCTGGCGTACAGCGCCTCGTTGTTGTCGCGAATGGGTGGCCGCTCGAGGCCCCAGAACAGGCATGCCGCGACCAGCAGCAGCACCAGGACATCGGCCACCCAGGGTGGCAGTTCGGCATGCAGCAGGCGCGTCGGCATGCGGCGGGAGCGCTCAGCGGGAGCCGGACAGCGCCGCGGCGCGTTGCGCGCGATCGCGCGACTCCTGGGCATCGGCAGCGTCGCGCGTGGGCCAGCCCTGCAGCTCCTGCTCGACCAGGTCGGCCAGCGCGCCGACCCACTGCGGGTCGCTGTTCAGGCAGCCGATGTAGTGGAATTCCCCGCCCCCGCTGGACAGGAAGGCCTGCTTGCCCTCGATGGCGATTTCTTCCAGGGTCTCCAGGCAGTCGGCGACAAAACCCGGGCACACCACGTCGACCCGCCGCACGCCCGAGCGGGCGAGCTCGCGCAAGGTGGGCTCGGTATAGGGCTGCAGCCAGGCCTGGGCGCCGAAGCGCGACTGGAAGGTCACCTGGAACTGCTCGGGCTGCAGATCCAGCGCCTGCGCCAGCAGCCGGGCCGTCTTGCGGCATTCGCAGTGGTAGGGGTCGCCTTGTTCGAGGGTGCGCTGCGGCATGCCGTGGAAACTCATCAACAGGCGCTGCGGCCGGCCATGGGCGGCCCAGTGGTCCCGCACCTTGGCGGCCAGCGCGCCGATGTAGCCGGGGTGGTCGGCGAACTGGCGCAGCCAGCGCAAGCCGGGCTGCCGGCGCTTGCCGCGCAGCCAGTCGGCCAACGCGTCCAGCGCCGTCGCGGTGGTCGCGGCGCTGTATTGGGGATACAACGGCACGCCGAGCAGCCGCGTCACTCCCTGGCGGTGCAGGTCTTCCAGCACCGCGGGAGTAGACGGCTCGCCGTAG
>JAKBBQ010000237.1:4663-5584 GCA_021808405.1 Pseudomonadota bacterium
CAGGTGATGCCCGCGCTGCTGCAGTTCCTGCTGCAACCCGCGCTGCAACGCCGCGGTGGCCACCGCCAGCGGCGAGCCCTCGCTGCTCCAGATCCGGGCGTACTTGGCCGCGGTCCTGGGCGAGCGCAGCGGCACGATGACGCCGTGCAGCAGCGGCAGCCACAACGCGCGCGGAACCTCGACCACCCGGCGGTCGGCCAGGAACTGGCGCAGATAGCGCCGCACCGCGGGCGCGGTCGGGGCGCTGGGGGTTCCGAGGTTGAACAGCACGACCGCGGTGCGTTGCGGGCTGGCGTGGTCGTAGGCTTCGGCTTGGCGATCGGACATGGGAAAGAAAGGGCGATGCGCGGCCACGGGCGCGCAGCCCGTGGCGGCAGGCCGGCGCAAGGCGCGCCAGCCCTAGCGGTCGAAGACCTCGAACACCACGGTCGGGGCGGTGGGATCGGTGGGCTTGGCGCCCAGGCAGATTTCTCCCTGCCCGTGCAGCACGCACTCGTTGCGCCGCAGCGCCAGCGCGTTGTCCTGGCCGGCGTAACGCACCCAGGTCCCGTTGCTGGAAAGATCGGTCAGCATGAAATAGCTTCCGCGCCATTCGATGCGGGCGTGCTGCCGCGACACCCGGATGTCGTTGACCACGAATTCGGCGGCCTGCGTTCGCCCGATGTGCATCACCCCCTGCGCCGCGGGCATTTCCTGGTGCACGTCGAGCCAGCTCAGGCTCAGCCGCTGGTTGGAACTGGAGATCACCGTCGGCAGGTGGGGCATGGTCTGGCTGTTCTGCCAGCCTGCGTCCCACTCGATCTGGTGCACCGGAACCGGCTGCTCGTAGCCACGCAGGAAGATCGAGCCGAGGTTGCGCAGCCGGGCCTGCAGGTCCAGCGGCAGGCCGTCGGTCACCGCTTCGCCCAGCAGGATCTGGCC
>JAKBBQ010000238.1 GCA_021808405.1 Pseudomonadota bacterium
CGCCCTGAGCTTCAGGATCGGCTTTTCGATCCTGCTGTTCCTGTTCATCCTGTTCAGCTACAAGATGGGATGGATCCATCCGACCGGCATCCCGCTGAGCCCGCGCTGAGCGGTGGCCACGGCTGCACCGCGGGGTGAGGCCGTCGCGGTGGCGCTGCAGCGCGCTCGGCGCAGCACGGCGCCGAGCGCGCCGCGGCGCGGCTCAGAGCCAGTAGACGAGCACGTACAGCAACAGCCAGACGACGTCGACAAAGTGCCAATACCAGGCGACCCCTTCGAAGGCGAAGTGGTGGTCGGCCTTGAAATCCCCGCGGATCATCCGGTACAGCACCACGGAGAGCATGGTCGCGCCCAGGAACACGTGGAAGCCGTGGAAACCGGTCAGCATGAAAAACGTCGCGCCGTAGATGCCCGAGCTCAGCTTCAGGCCCATCTCGGTGTAGGCGTGGTGGTACTCGAAGGCCTGCAGCCCGAGGAAGGTGAATCCCAGCACGATGGTCAGCGCCAGCCAGAAGATCGCCTTGCTGCGATGGTCGGCGCGCAGCGCATGGTGCGACACGGTCAGGGTCAGCCCCGAGCTCAGCAGCAGCGCGGTGTTGATCGTGGGAATCGGCCACGGTGCCATCGCCTGCACCTGGGGGATCAGGCCGCCGGGGCCGACGCTGGGCCAGGCGTTCTGGAAATGCGGCCACAGCAACTGGCTGTGCAAGGCCGCCAGGTCGGGCACTGAATAGACCCGGGCGTAATACAGGGCGCCGAAGAACGAGGCGAAGAACATCACCTCGGAAAAAATGAACCAGCTCATGCTCCAGCGGAACGACGTGTCGACCGCCTGGTTGTGCATCCCCCCCTCGCTTTCGGCGATCGCCCGCCCGAACCAGCGGTACAGGGTGCTGAGCAGGCCCAGCAAGCCGACGAGCAGCAGCCATTGCGCGTGAGGCACGCCGTTGAACCACAACGCCGCGCCGAATGCCATCATCACCAGCGAAGTGGCGGCGAGCACCGGGAACGGTGAAGGCTTGGGAATGAAATAGCTGCCTGGTTGGCTCGATGTCGACATATTGTTTTCCTTGTCTTCCTTGATTACGGGTGATCGGTGGCGATGACCGAGTGGACAATGATCATCAACAGCGCGACGAACAATGCGGCGCCGACCAGGCCTGCGATGACAATATGAACAATGTTCAGGTTCGCGAAGTCGCGCTCTCGGTCCTTCGACTTGCGCACCCCGACGAAGGCCCAGAAGATGGCCTTGAACGCGCTGAAGAACGAACCCATGATCGGCTGGCTGCTCAGGCTAGGCTGGAAGAACGGCGCGACAGGGGGTTCACAGCAGCGTCCAGCGCAGGATGAAGCCGATCAGCAGCGCCATCGAAATGCTCAGGATGATCAGCGCCAGCCGCAGGTTGCTGCGGCGCTGGGCGGCGGAGAGTCGATGCATGGCGGATTCGCGCCGGATCGCTGCGATCAGCTCGCTGCGCCCGACGGCGGGAAGGCGCCCCCATCCTTCTTCAACTCGGCCTGCGTCGACTTGACCCAGGCCAGGTATTCGGGCAGCGGGAGCACCTTGACCACGATGGGCATGAAGGCGTGGCCCTTGCCGCAGATCTGCGCGCACTGGCCGTAGTAGGTGCCGACCTTGTCGACCTTGAACCAGGTCTCGCGCGTGGCGCCCGGGATCGCGTCCATCTGCACCCCGAACGACGGCACGTACCAGCCGTGCAGCACGTCCGCCGAGGTGGTGACGATGCGCACCTTTTCGTTGACCGGAACCACCAGTTCGTGGTCGACCTGCAGCAGGTAGTTGCTGGGCTTGTGCGCGTTGCCGAAGATCTGCGACATCGGCGTCGTCAACGTGGAATAAAAGGAAATCCCCTTGCCCGGGCCGTCCAGGTAGTCGTAGCCCCATTTCCACTGGTACCCGGTGGCCTTGACGGTGAGGAACGAATGGGAGACGTTTTCCTGCGCCAGCACGACCTTGGTCGCCGGAATCACCATGCCGATCACGATGAGCAGCGGGATCACCGTCCAGATGATTTCCACCGTCGTGCTCTCGTGGAACTTGGCAGGCACGGCGCCCTTGGACTTGCGGAACTTGAACGCCGCGTAGAACATCGCGCCGAACACCAGCACGCCGATCGCGAGGCACACCAGCATCACCATGTAGTTCAGGCTGCGCGTGTCGTAGGCGATGCTGGTCACGGGCTGCTGGAAGTCGATTCCGTTGACCTGCGGCCCCCCGGGCAGGCTGTGCGTCGCGGCGAAAGCCGTGGAGACGAACATGGCCGAAGCCAAGGTCGCGTAGTGCTTCAGTTTCATCTTCGATGTCACCTTATGGAAAGAATGCATGCTGTGCGAGTCAAGCCGCGAGCAACGCCTTGCGCAGCTCGCGCGCCAGTTGTTCCCTGCGCTCGGGGCGGGTGTAGCGTCCGACGAATACCTCGCGACCGCCAGCCCGCAGCACGACCAGCCCGTTGTCGTGCAGCAGGATGCGGACGCTGCGCGTCGGCAGCTCGGTGCGCTGCAGCCGCCCGGCCGACTCCCATTCGACGACCACCGTCTCGGCCCCGAATTCCACGCGTTCGCGATCTGCCGCGTGCCGCGCCCAGGCCAGCAACGCGGCTCCCAGCACCAGCAGTTCGGCGCAGGTGAACGGGGTCACCAGCTTGGCCCCGCTGAACCAGCACAACGCCGCCACCAGCAGCGACAGCAGCGAAAGCGACGCGAAGAAACCCATCACCTGCCCAGGGGTGAGCGAGCAATTGCGCTTGGCCAGCCAGACCAGGCCGCCCCCGGGCGCGTCGGGCGCGGCCGGAGCCAGGGTTTCGATCAACTGCGCGGCCATCGCCGGTGCCTTGTCTCCGAAATCATCCATCGTGGGTCGCGGTGCACCCGCGCCTGGCGAGCCAGGCAGCAGCGATGCGGCTGCGGCCAAGCTGCGGGCCAAACGCCTCCATGCCGCCGCGACGGTGAACCCATTATAGGGACGACCCCGAGGGCTGCCGGAAGGCAAGCCGCGATCGCCGGCCATTTTGCGTGCCGTCAAGGCCGGCGACACATCCCGGCGTGGGAGGGATGCCACATCGGCCGGTCAGCCCGCCGGTGTACAGCCCCGCCGCGGCGCGACACGGACTCAACCCGCACGCGGCGAGCGCCGACCGCCGATCTGCTCCACGCCGATGCGCACCACCCCCTGCTCGGCGCGACTCGTCGGCGGCTTGAAGGCATGGCCATAGACGATCTCGAAGCTCAGCTCCACCTGGCCATGGCCGTTGCCCGCCGCGCGGGCCTGCAACCACTCGCGCAGGCGCTGCCAGTTGCGCGGGGTGCGCAGCCCGGCGTAGGCGCTGGAGTCCGGCGCGCGCCCGAGCTGCGCCAGTTCGCGCAGCGCGGCATCGGCGTCGGCCCAATGCAGGCGCAGGATCTCCATGTCCATCACCGGCTCGGCGAAGCCCTGCGCCAGCAGCAGGTCGCCGAGATCGTGCATGTCGGTCCAGTCGCGCACCCGGATCCCCAGCCCGGCCACCTCGGGGTCGCGCAACTCGCGCAGGGTGTCGGGGCCGAAGGCGGTGAACATCAGCACCCCGTCGGGGCGCAGCAGGCGGTTCCAGGCGGCGAACAGCGCGCCCGCATCGGCGGCCCAGCCCAGCGCCAGGTTGGACCACAGCAGCTGGGCCGCGGCGTCGGTGAACTCCGGCGAGCCGTCGAGTTCGGCGGCCAGCACCTCACAGGCCGCGGCGCCGCGCAGGCGGCGCAACCAGCCGCGCGAGCCGTGCCGGCGGCGCGCCTGCTCGACCAGGCGGCTCGATGGTTCGATCCCCACCAGTTCCGACTGGGGGTACTGGGAGCGCAGCAGGTCCAGGCCATCGCCCCAGGCACAGCCGATGTCCAGCACGCGCCGCGGCTGCAGGCGCAGCAGCGGCAGCCGCTCGGCCATGCGGCGCGCAGCCTCCTGCCAGACGAAGGGTGCCTGGTGCGACGCCAGGCGGTCGCGCGCCAGGCGCGCTGCAGCGGAAAACGGGGTGGACATGGGAATTCGGTGGTCGCGCACGCCCTGGCTGGGCGGAGGGACATGCCGCGCAACCCCGGCCTTTGCGCGCAGGGTCGTCCACTATAGCGGCATGCCCGCCTGCTTCGCTTTCCGGTCGCGCGCAGACCGACCCGGCAGCCGGCCAGCCGGCTGGCCCAGGCTGGGTGCGCTGCTGCCGGACACCCGGTGCAGGCTGTGCGCGCTGCCCAGCCGCGCGCCGCTGTGCAGTGCCTGCCAGTGCGCCTACGGCCTCGACCGCGGCTGGCGCTGCCCGCGCTGTGCGCTGCCGATGGTCGCCTCGGCAAGCTGCTGCGGGCGCTGCGCGCTGCACCCCCCGGCCTGGGATCGCGCGATCGCCTGGGCCGACTACGCGCCGCCGCTCGACCGCCTGGTGGCCCAGATCAAGTTCGGTGGCGACGCCGCGCTGGCGCGCTGGCTGGGCGGACTGCTCGGCCAGCGGCTGCGGGTCGCCTGGCCGCCGCGGTGGCCGGCCGCGGCGCTGGTCCTGCCGGTGCCGCTGGCCGCGGCGCGGCTGCGCAGCCGCGGCTACAACCAGGCGTGGGAAATCGCCCGCGGCGTCGCCGCCAGCCTGCACTGGCGCGCCGACTGCCGCCGGCTTTCGCGCCCGCGCGAAAGCCAGGCGCAAAGCAGCCTGCCGCTGGCACGACGTGCCGCCAACGTGCGCGGCGCCTTCGTCGCCGAGGACCTGCCACGCGGCCGCCCGCTGCTGCTGGTCGACGACGTGATGACCAGCGGCAGCACCGCCGAGCAGGCCGCACGCGCGCTGCTGCGCGCCGGCTCGGGCCCGGTGCTGGTCGCGGTGCTGCTGCGCACCCCGCCGCAGCGCGCCGCGGCCGACTCCGCCTGAGGCCGCCTGAGGCCGCCGGGCGGGCGTGCAAGAATGGGCCTTTCCCCGGCGCGCGTGCGCGCGGCAGGCATGTTCCACCTGGTCCTGGTCCACCCCGAGATCCCCCCCAACACCGGCAATGTGATCCGGCTGGCCGCCAACACCGGCTGCGGCCTGCACCTGGTGCAGCCCCTGGGCTTCGAGCTCGACGACGCGCGCATGCGCCGCGCCGGCCTGGACTACCACGAGAGCGCGCGGCTGCGGGTGCACGAGTCGTGGCCGGCCTTGCGCGCCCACGCCGGCGCGCTCGGCGGAACCTGGTGGGCGTTCAGCAGCCATGCGTCGCGCCTGCTGCCGCAGGCGCGCTTCGCAGCGGGCGACTGGCTGGTATTCGGCGCCGAGACCGCGGGCCTGCCCCCCGCGGTGCTGCAGGAGTTCCCCGAGGAGCACCGGCTGCGCCTGCCGATGCGCCCCGGCCAGCGCAGCCTGAACCTGTCCAACGCCGTCGCCGTCGCCACCTTCGAAGCCTGGCGCCAGAACGCCTGGCAAGGCGCCTGCTGACCCCGCAGACCCGCCCCCGGCGACGAAGGGGGCCGTCCCCGGAGGTCCCAGCCCCACCGCCGCCTGACAGCCCACGCCACCGCACCCCCTGCGCTGCTCAGAGCCGACCGGCCGCAGGGCTGGCTTAAGGCCG
>JAKBBQ010000239.1 GCA_021808405.1 Pseudomonadota bacterium
CTTGTGGGTGACCTCCGACAGCGGGTTGGTCTGGTCCATGAACTGCGACAGCTGCGAGGAGCCGAAGAACTCCTTGATGGCCGCCGAGATCGGCTTGGAATTGATGAAGTCATGGGGCATCAGGTCCTCGGTCTCGGCCTGCCCCAGGCGCTCCTTGACCGCGCGCTCGATGCGCGACAGGCCGGCGCGGAACTGGTTCTCCGCCAGCTCGCCGACGCAACGCACGCGGCGATTGCCCAGGTGGTCGATGTCGTCGACCTCGCCGCGGCCGTTGCGCAGCTCGACCAGCATCTTGATCACCGCCATGATGTCGTCGTGCGACAGCACCATGGCGCCGTCGATCTCCTCGCGGCCGAGGCGGCGGTTGAACTTCATGCGTCCGACGCGCGACAGGTCGTAGGCGTCGGCGTCGAAGAACAGGCGCTTGAACAGCGACTCGACGGCATCCTCGGTGGGCGGCTCGCCGGGGCGCATCATGCGATAGATCGCCACCTTGGCCGCCAGCTGGTCCGGCGTCTCGTCCATGCGCAGGGTCTGGGAGATGAACGGGCCCTGGTCGAGATCGTTGGTGTAGAGGGTCTCGATGCGCCGGATCCCGGCGTCGCGGATCTTCTTCAGCACCGACTCGCTCAGCTCCTCGTTGGCCAGCGCGACGATCTCGCCGGTGTCCTCCGACACCACGTTGCGCGCCAGCACCTTGCCGATGAGGAAGTCCTCGGGCACCGAGATGCGCTGGGTGCCGCTTTGCTCCAGCGAGCGCAGATGGCGCATGGTGATGCGCTTGTCCTTGGCGACGACCACCTCGCCGTTCTTGTCCTGGATGTCGAAGCGGGCGAGCTCGCCCTTGAAGTGCTCGGGCACGAACTCCATCAGCGCGCCCTGGTCCATCAGGTCGTAGCGGTCGAAGCTGAAGAAGTGCGCCAGGATCTGCTCCGGGTTCAGCCCCAGCGCCTTGAGCAGGATGGTCACCGGCATCTTGCGCCGGCGGTCGACGCGGAAATACAGGATGTCCTTGGGGTCGAACTCGAAATCCAGCCACGAACCGCGGTAAGGGATGATGCGCGCGGAGAACAGCAGCTTGCCCGACGAATGGGTCTTGCCCTTGTCGTGCTCGAAGAACACCCCCGGCGAGCGGTGCAGCTGGGACACGATCACCCGTTCGGTCCCGTTGATGATGAACGAGCCCTTGTCCGTCATCAGGGGGATCTCGCCCATGTAGACTTCCTGCTCCTTGACCTCCTTGACGGTCGGCTTGGCCGCCTCGCGGTCCATGACGATCAGGCGCACCTTGGCGCGCAGCGCGCTGGCGAAGGTCAGACTGCGCTGCTGGCACTCACGCACGTCGAAGGCCGGGCGTGCCAGCTGGTAGCCCAGGAACTCCATGCGCACGTTCTGGTTGTGGGAGACGATCGGAAAGATCGCGGCGAACGCCGCCTGCAGGCCTTCGTTCTTGCGCTGCTCGGCGACGGTATCCTTTTGCAGGAAGCTCTCGTAGGACTCGAGTTGGGTGGCCAGCAGATAAGGCACATCGAGGGCACCCTGGCGAGTGCCAAAGCTCTTGCGAATCCGCTTCTTTTCGGTGAACGAGTAGGACATGGACGCTCCGCTGCGCTGGACTGAAACCGTTTTGGAATGCCCACCGCCCGGACCAGCGCGGCAATGGGCATTCAAAAACCCCGAATCGGGAAGGAAATGATGGCGGCCCCGCGTCGCGCCGCTTGAAGGCGCGAAAGCCCGGAAGGCTGCGAAGCCTTCCGGGCTGCTGGGCAACCAGGGGGATTACTTGATCTCCGCCTTGGCACCGGCCTCCTCGAGCTTTTTCTTCGCCGCTTCGGCATCGGCCTTCGGCAGCGCTTCCTTGACGGGCTTGGGCGCGCCGTCGACCAGATCCTTGGCTTCCTTCAGGCCCAGGCCGGTGAGTTCGCGCACCGCCTTGATCACCGACACCTTGTTGGCGCCGACCTCGAGCAGGATCACGTTGAACTCGGTCTGCTCCTCGACCGCGGCAGCGCCAGCGCCGGCTGCGGCGCCCGGGGCGGCCACGGCCATCGACGCGGCCGACACGCCGAACTTCTCTTCGAAGGCCTTGACCAGGTCGTTGAGTTCGAGGACGGTCATGCCGCCGACGGCTTCCAGGATGTCTTCTTTGCTCAGTGCCATGATGGATTCACTCCGTGTGTTCTGTGGATTCGTTGCGTGGTCCGGCCGCCACTCAGGCGGCAGCGGCTTCCTCGTTTTTCTTCGCCAGCGCAGCCAGCGCCGCGACAAAGCCGGTCAGCGGCGCCTGCATGACGCCCAGCAGCCTGGCCAGCAGTTCCTCGCGGCTGGGGATCGCCGCCAACTGCTTGACGCCCTCGGCGTCCAGCCGCTTGCCGTTGAACGCGCCGGCGCGCAGCACCAGCTTGTCGTTGGTCCTGGCGAAGTCGGCCAGCACCTTGGCCGCAGCGATGGCGTCCTCGGAAAAGCTGTACAGCAACGGCCCGCTCATGTCCTCGGCCAGCACCTGGAAGGAGGTGCCCTGGACGGCGCGACGTGCCAGCGTGTTCTTCAGGACCTGCAGATGCACGCCCTGGCTGCGTGCCTGCGCACGCAGCCGGGTCATCGGCTCCACATCGATCCCTCGGTATTCCGCCAGCACCAGAGTTTGCGCCTTGCCGGCAAGCGCCGTGACATGCGTCACCACGGCTTGCTTTTCAGTGCGATTCAGACTCAAGGTTGACTCCTGAAGAAAGCTCCGGGCCGCTTGCGGTCCGGAAGGGGTTGCAGCGTCCTCTGGAGATCAACCGGCCCCGGCGCGCAGCCGGGGCAGGGAGGTATCCAGCGGGTTCGCCATCTGCGTCGGCTTTGCCGCGCGGGTTGCCCCGCTTGGCGCGATTGAGGCTCGGACCCGGGGGTCGTGCGCCGCCAACGGTCTTGGATCGCCCGGGCCCGCGGGCCGCCTCGCGGCGGCTCGTGGGCCCGACCCACCAAATTCGTACTGTCGAAGCTCTGTCTCCGCGCTGCGCTCGCAGCGCCCGTTCGCCCTGGTTCAGGCCGCTCCGGCGCTCAGGCTGCCGGTCTCGACGCGCACTCCGATGCCCATGGTCGACGACACCGCGACCTTGCGCAGGTAGATGCCCTTGGCGGCCTGCGGCCGCGATTTGTTCAGCGCCTCGACGAGGGCCTGCAGATTGCTCTTCAGCGCGTCGGGCTGGAACGACGCGCGGCCGATGGTCGAATGCACGATTCCGGCCTTGTCGGCACGGAACTGCACCTGGCCGGCCTTGGCGTTCTTCACCGCGCCCGCGACATCGGGGGTGACCGTGCCGACCTTGGGGTTGGGCATCAGGCCGCGCGGACCGAGGATCTGGCCCAGCGCGCCGACCACCCGCATCGCGTCGGGGGAGGCGATGACCACGTCGAAATTGAGGTTGCCTGCCTTGATCTGCTCGGCCAGGTCGTCGAAGCCGACCACGTCGGCGCCCGCGGCGCGCGCCTCTTCGGCCTTGGCGCCCTGGGCGAACACCGCCACCCGCTTGACCTTGCCGGTGCCGGCCGGCAGCACGACCGAGCCGCGCACCACCTGGTCGGATTTGCGGGCATCGATGCCCAGCGAGACCGCGACGTCGATCGACTCATCGAACTTGGCGTTCGCGCATTCCTTGATCAGCTGCAGCGCCTCGTCGATCGGATAGAGCTTGTTGGCCTCGACCTTGGCACGCAACGCGGCATAGCGCTTGGGAAGTTTGCTGGCCATTTACACACCCTCCACGGTGACGCCCATCGAGCGCGCGGTGCCGGCGATGGTGCGCACGGCGGCGTCCATGTCGGCGGCAGTCAGGTCCTTCATCTTGGTCTTGGCGATTTCCTCGAGCTGGGCGCGGGTGATCTTGCCCACCTTGTCGGTCAAGGGCTTGGCAGAACCCTTCTCGAGCTTGACCGCCTTCTTGATCAGCACGCCGGCGGGGGGCGACTTGATGACGAAAGTGAAGGACTTGTCGGCAAACGCCGTGATCACCACCGGCAACGCCAGGCCCGGCTCGACGCCCTGGGTCTGCGCGTTGAAGGCCTTGCAGAATTCCATGATGTTCAGCCCGCGCTGGCCGAGCGCCGGACCGATCGGCGGCGAGGGGTTGGCCTTGCCCGCCGGTACTTGCAGTTTGATGAAGCCGACGATCTTTTTCGCCATGCTGTGTGCTCCTGTCGAGTTCGAACGCCCGCGCAGGCGCGGGCTCCTCGGGCTTGCGGCCTCCGGGCGGCGCGGACTGCGCCGCCGCATTCACAGGCCATGCCGGGCCGCCCCGCATGGCCTGCACCGCCGGCGCCACCGGGCGCCGGCGCCCCAGCCGGTCAGATCTTCTCGACCTGCTGGAATTCGAGTTCCACCGGGGTCGCGCGACCGAAAATGGTCACCGACACCCGCAGGCGGGACTTGTCGTAGTTGACTTCCTCGACGTTGCCGTTGAAATCGGTGAACGGGCCTTCCTTCACCCGCACCATCTCCCCGGTCTCGAACAGAACCTTCGGGCGCGGCTTCTCGACGCCCTCCTGGATCTGGTTCATGATCTTGTCGACGTCGGCCTCGCTGATCGGCGCCGGGCGGTTCTTCGCCCCGCCGACAAAGCCGGTGACCTTGCTGGTGTGCTTGACCAGGTGCCAGGTGGCGTCGTCCATTTCCATTTGCACCAGCACGTAGCCGGGGAAGAAGCGACGTTCGGTGATGGTCTTCCGACCATTCTTCATTTCCACCACTTCCTCGGTGGGCACGAGGATGCGGCCGAACTTGGACTGCATCCCGGCGCGCTCGATGCGCTCGCGCAGGTTGCGTTCGACGGCTTTCTCCATGCCCGAGTAGGCATGCACCACGTACCACTGCTTCTGGCCGGCAGGCACGGTATCAACCATTCTGGTCGGCTCCGATCAATGCTTCCAACCCAGGATCACGTCGTACAGTCCCCACTCGAGGATCTTGTCGACAATCCACAGGAACAACGCCATCAGCACGACGAAGCCGAAGACGATGGCTGTCATCTGAATGGCTTCCTTGCGCTGCGGCCAGACGACCTTGCGCGCCTCCCGCACCGAATCGCGAGTATACGCAATCAGGGCTTTCCCTGGTAAGGCGAGCAGGAACAGGCCGCCGGCGGCCAGCAGCAGCACCAGCAGCGCGACCACCCGCAGCCAGGTCTGCTGGCTGTGCAGCGCGTAGTAGCTGCCGAAGGCAGCCAGGAAGACGACCAACGCCGCACCCAGCTTGGCCTTGTCGGCCGCGCTGGATACGGGTTCGGGGTTCGGACTGGCCATATTGGGCTACTGGTGATCCTCGGATCCGGTGGTGGCAGGGGCAGAGGGTCTCGAACCCCCAACCTTCGGTTTTGGAGACCGACGCTCTGCCAATTGAGCTATGCCCCTGGGGAACCCTGCCGACCGGTCGCCGCGCTGGCGTGCCGTCCGACTGTTACTCGATGATCTTGGCCACGACGCCGGCGCCGACGGTGCGGCCGCCTTCGCGGATGGCAAAGCGCAGGCCCTCTTCCATCGCGATGGGGGCGATGAGCTTGACGGTCAGGCTGACATTATCGCCG
>JAKBBQ010000240.1 GCA_021808405.1 Pseudomonadota bacterium
GATCGACCAGATGCCCCCGGCGATCCGTGCCGTGACCCACGTGGTCTACGCCAGGTACTACGTCACGCTGCTGCGGGCGATCTTCCTCAAGGGCAGCGATGTGCTGGAGCTCTGGCGTCCCCTGGCCGCGCTGGCGGCTTTCGCGCTGCTGGTCGGCTGGCTGGCCGCGCGCGCGTTTCGCAAGCGTCTGGACTGACGCGGGGAGCGGACCATGCTCGAGCGCCTCGACTCGATGCTGTTCAAGGAGTTCCGGCAGTTGCGTCGTGACCGCTGGCTGCTGATGCGCCTGGTGCTGCCGCTGGTGGTGCAGCTGTTCCTGTTCGGCTACGCGGCGACCTTCACGGTGCACGACGTCGCCACCGCAGTGCTGGACCAGGATGCCAGCCAGGCCAGCCGGGCACTGGTGTCGCGATTCGTCGCCAGCGGGCGCTTTCGCCTGGTCGCCGCACCCGCGGACCAGGCGCAGCTCAAGCGCGACATCGACGACGGCAGTGCGGTGGTGGGTATCGTCGTGCCGGTCGGGTTCCAGCGCGCGCTGCAAGGGCAGGGTCCGGCGCCGCTGCAGGTCGTGGTCGACGGCACCAACTCCAACACCGCGCTGATCGCCGCCGGATATGTCGGGCAGATCGTCAGCGCCTATTCGGCGCAGGCCGCGGCCGCGCTGCAGCGGCCGCACGCCCCGGCGCACGAGGCCGGCGTGAACATCGAACTGGAGCCGCGGCCGTGGTTCAACCCCGGGCTGCTCGACACCTGGTTCTTCATCCCCGGGGTCATCGGCAGCCTGACCCTGCTGCAGGTGGTGACGATGACCGCCTTCGCCATCGTGCGCGAACGCGAGGTCGGCACGCTGGAACAGATCATGGTCAGCCCGATCACGCCGTTGGAATTCATTCTCGGCAAGACGCTGCCTTCCTTCGTGATCGGCTCTGCCACCATCAGCCTGGTCACGGTGCTGGGCACGCTGTGGTTCGGCATCCCCTTCGTCGGTTCGCTGGCCGTGATGGCGGTGGGCGCCGCGCTGTTCCTGCTGGCCACCATCGGCCTGGGTCTGCTGCTGTCGACCTTCTCGCGCACCCAGCAGCAGGCCTTCGCGCTGAACTTCTTCTTCGTCAATCCCTTTTTCATCCTGTCGGGATTCGCGTTCCCGATCGCCGCGATGCCGCGCCTGCTGCAGTGGTTCACGCTGATCAACCCGCTGCGCTATTTCCTGGTGGTGATTCGCGCGGTATTCCTCAAGGGTGTGGGCTTTGCCGTGCTGTGGCCCCAACTGGGTGCGCTGGCCGGGCTCGCCGCGGCCATGCTGCTGCTCAGCGTGCTGCGGTTTCGCGCGTCGCTGCAGTCCTGACCCTCGGGCGTTGCGCATGTGCAGCGGCGTCCAGGCGTCTGCGAGCGGCCCCTTCACGCCGTAGCATGTACCGGTGCCTCGGTTGAGGGCTGTTTTCACGGAGACGCTCATGACGCAAGACCCCGCGCAGCCCCCGGCCCTGTTCCGGGTCGGCGGCGACATCCAGATCCATCGCCTCGGCTTCGGCGCGATGCGCATCACCGGCAAGGGAATCTGGGGGCCGCCGGCGGACCGCGATGCCGCGCTGCGCCTGCTGCGCCGGCTGCCCGCGCTCGGCGTCGACTTCATCGACACCGCCGACTCCTACGGGCCCGACGTGTCCGAGCAGCTGATCCGCGAGGCCCTGCACCCGTACCCGGGCATGCTGGTCGCGACCAAGGGCGGACTGACGCGCGGCGGCCCCGACCGATGGAGCCCGGACGGGCGCCCCGAGTACCTGATCGGGCAGGCGCAGAAGAGTCTGCGCAAGCTCGGGGTCGAGCGCATCGACCTGTGGCAGCTGCACCGCATCGACGCCAAGGTCCCGCGCGACGAGCAGTTCGGCGCGATACGCCGCATGCTCGACGAGGGCATGATCCGCCACGCCGGGCTCAGCGAGGTCGGCATCGACGACATCGAGGCCGCGCGCAAGGTGTTCCCGGTGGCTACCGTGCAGAACCGCTACAACCTCGGCGACCGCGCCAGCGAGCCCGTGCTCGAGCATTGCGAACGCCTGGGGATCGGGTTCATTCCGTGGTATCCGCTGGCCGCCGGCAGCCTGGCGCGCCCGGGTTCGCCGCTGGACGACGCGGCGCGCCGGCACCGCGCCGGCGCCGGGCAGGTCGCATTGGCGTGGCTGCTGCGTCGCAGCCCGGTGATGCTGCCGATTCCCGGCACCGCGAGCATCGAGCACCTGGAGCAGAACATGGCGGCGGCGTCCATCCGGCTGTCCGACGACGACTACCAGGCCATCGAGCGCGCTGCGCGCGGCGCGTAGCAGCGCACAGCGGCGCGACCACCCGCGCGCCGCGTTGTTGATGCAGCGCAGCCGACCGCGGCATGCCGCGCCGCGAGCGGGCGCGCCGCCGCCGATACTGCAGGCGTAGGCCGCGTGCGGGCGCCGCGGCGCTTGCGATGCAAGGCACTGCGGGGAGCGGCGAGATGGATCTGATGGATGCGATCAACAACCGGCGCGCGGTACGCGACTACACCGCCGAAGCGGTCGAGCAGCCGGTGCTCGAATCGCTGATCCACGCCGCGGTGCAGGCACCCAGCGCCGTCGACACCCAGCCGTGGCGTTTCGTGGTGCTGCGCGAGCGCCAGTTGCTGGACCGCATCTCGCGCGAGGCGAAGGCGCAGCGCCTGCTGCACGAGCCGATGGCCGAGCTGCGCGCGCACCTGGAGAATCCCGGCTTCCACATCTTCTACCACGCCCCGGCGCTGATCCTGATCGCAGCCGAGCACCAGGCGCCGTGGGTGGTCGAGGACTGCGCGCTGGCGGCGCAGAACCTGATGCTCGCCGCCCATGCGGCCGGGGTGGGGAGCTGCTGGATCGGCTTCGCGCAGGCCTACCTGGACAGTGCGGCGGGCAAGTCGCTGCTGGGCATCCCGCAGTCCTGGGTGGCCGTGGCGCCGATCATCGTCGGGCACCCGCGCAGCGTGCCGCCGCCGCACCCGCGGCACGCGCCCCAGGTGCGCTGGATCGGGTAGCTGGCTGTTGAAGTACCGGAGGGGGCCTACCTCAGGGGTGCCGTCGCTTGCCGGGCCGCGGCTTCGCCGCGGCGCGCTGCACACGCTGCGCTGCACTCACTCGATAGCCAGGCACGTGCGTGGGGAATGGCACGACTGCGTACCCGATCTGCTATGATTAATCCTCCGAAATATCGGAGGATTTAATAAGCATGCCCCCGAAGCACTTCATTGCGACGGCCGAGGCCGCATTCATCGCGGGTCTTACGGACCGCCAGATGCATCGAATCGTGGACGAGCGGCTAGTGCCGCAAAGCCTCTTTGAAAGGCAGGGAAGCCAACGCCGATTCACCCTGCTGGCCGCGGGATTGGCGAAGTTCTACTTCGCCACCGAGGATGTGCTGCTCGCCGGTGCGCGACGGTGGGTGCTCGACGAAATCACCGCCCGGGTTCAACGCCTGGAAGCGGACATGGGTGTCCTCGCCTTGTCCCGCCTCGATGCCGTCGACTGGAAGGTCGCGCGCAAGGCACTGGTCATTGACGTCCTGCCCTATCTCCAGGAAACGCTCGCTCGCGCCGACGAAGTGGCCCGCGCCAGCGCTCTTGTGACGGCCGACCCCGAACTGATGGGCGGAGCTGCAGTGTTCGCGGGCACTCGAGTACCGGTGGAAATCGTGCTGGGCTCGCTCGCGGCTGGCGTCGGCATGGATCGGCTGAAGGCGTCGTATCCGTTCCTGACCGAGGCACACGTGCGGGCCGCGGCGATTCACAACGAGGTTCATCCTCGTCGAGGCCGGCCGCGCCGCCGCTGGAGCGACGCGAACCCGGAGGCCACGCCTGTCGCGACGCGGGTGGTCAGGCGTACTTTCGCCGCATGACCTTTCGGTTTCTCGTCGACGAGTGCTTGACGCCCGAACTCGTGAACCTGGCTGTCGCTGCCGGCCATGTCGAGTCGACCTGTGTGCGTGACCGTGGTTGGGCCGGCTGCAAGGATTGGCAGCTCATGGAGCATGTGATCGCAGGCGACTTCGCCCTTGTGACCCACAACTCCCCTGACTTTCGCGGCGCAGGGTCCGCGAGTCCCGGCGGGGAGCATGCAAGGCAGCCCATTCACGCTGGTCTGGTGTGCTTGAACTCGGTCCACGTCATGGACCTGCAGCGGCAGATCGGATTGTTCCGGCTGGTCCTGGCCGAGCTCGACCCTGTGGATGGCCTCGTCAATCAGGCGCTGGATGTCTTCGAGAGGGAAGATGGCTCAGTGGAGATGCTGATCTATGACATCCCCGATGCGCGATGAATCGCCCGCGGTGCCTGCATGTGCCGCGCCCGCTCAGGCCGGCGCCACACGCCCGGAGTGCCGCGTGTTGCCCGAAGCGGCGCCCCGGTCCAGCGCGAGATCGCGTGCCTCGATGTCGGTGCGCCGGCCGAGCAGCTGGTCGCTGACGATGCGCGCGCTGCCGCAGGCCATGGTCCAGCCCAGCGTGCCGTGGCCGGTGTTGAGCAGCAGGTTGGCGTAGCGGGTCGGGCCCAGCAGTGGCGTGCCGTCCGGGGTCATCGGGCGCAGGCCGGTCCAGAATTGCGCGGCGCCGAGGTCGCCGCCGGGGAACAGCTGGCGCGTGACCATTTCCAGCGTGGCGCGCCGGCGCGGGTTCAGGCGCAGGTCGAAGCCGGCGAGCTCGGCCATGCCGCCGACGCGGATGCGGCGGTCGAAGCGCGTGATGGCGATCTTGTAGGTCTCGTCGAGCACGGTCGAGCGCGGCGCCAGCGCCTCGTCGAGCAGCGGCACGGTCAGCGAGTAGCCTTTCACCGGATACACCGGAAGACCGATTCCCAGCGGCAGCAGCAGCGCGCGCGAGTAGCTGCCGAAGGCCAGCACGTAGGCGTCGGCCTGCAGCAGCTCGCCGTCGACCAGCACGCCGGTGATTCGCCGCGCGTCGGCGCGCAGCGCCTGCACCTGGCGCGCGAACTCGAAACGCACCCCGAGCTGCTGCGCGCGGCGCGCCAGCTCGGTGGTGAACATGTGGCAATCGCCGGTCTCGTCGCCCGGAAGCTGCAGCCCGCCGACCAGGCGGTCGCCGGTGCGCGCCAGCGCGGGCTCGACCTCCTGCAGCTCGTCGCGCCGCAGCAGCCGGTGCTCGACCCCGCACTCGCGCAGTACCGCGATGTCGCGCTGCGCGGCGTCGAACTGCGCCGGGTCGCGGAACACCTGCAGGGTCCCCGCGCTGCGCTGCTCGTATTCGATTCCGGTCTCGGCGCGCAACTCGCGCAGGCAGTCGCGGCTGTACTCGGCCACGCGCATCATGCGTTCCTTGTTGATCGCATAGCGCGACGCGGTGCAGTTGCGCAGCATCGAATGCATCCAGCGCAGCTGCCACAGCGTGCCGTCCGGGCGGATGGCCAGCGGTGCGTGGCGCTGGAACATCCACTTCAGCGCCTTCAGCGGGATCCCCGGCGCCGCCCACGGCGTCGAATAGCCGGGCGAGACCTGGCCGGCGTTGGCATAGCTGGTCTCCAGCGCCGCGCCGCTGGCGCGGTCCA
>JAKBBQ010000241.1 GCA_021808405.1 Pseudomonadota bacterium
CGGCAGGCAGGCGGGCAGGCAGGCGGGCAGGCAGCGCGGCCAGTCGGCTGGCCGGGGGCGGCGAGCGCGCCGGGCGCGCCAGGCAGGGCAGGTGCATCGCGGGGGAGCCGTCGGCGGCTGCGGGAGGACGCCGATTCTCGCACGGCGCTACCAGCAGTCCGCGGCCGCGGCGCTGCGCCGCCCCAGGTGATCGATACCCAGGCTGCCGCAGGGTTCGCCGGCTTGCGCCGGCAGCGGCAGCGCGACCGCCTGGTAGTCGTCGGCCGCGCTGCCGGGCGGCGCGCTGCTGTGCAGCCGCAGCAGGTACCACGCGCGCGCGGGCGAGGGCCAGGGCGCGGCCCCGTCGGCGTATTGCGGCCAGCCGAGCGCGGCCGGAGTGCGGGCATAGCTGCCGTGCAGCGCGCGATGGGATTCCTGGCGCAACGCGAGTTCCAGCAGCGCGGCGCTGGCCGCCGCGCGGCGCGCCCGCTGCAGGGTGCGTTGCAGCGGGGCGAGCGTGCAGGCCAGCAGGATCGCCGCCACCAGCACACCCAGCAGCAGTTCGGGCAGGCTGAAGGCCCGTGCGGGCCGCGGGGCCGGGCCCGACGCGAGCGGCCGCTTCACCGCAGCACCCGCCAGGCCTGGCGCCAAAGCCGCGGCGGACCGTCGCATCGCTGCTCGACGACGACGTCGAGCCGCAGCACGCTCGGCGCGGCGCCGCCGCCATAGGCGCGGATGCGATAGCGCGCGCGGCGCGCGCCCCCGGCGCCGTCGTCGCCGCCGTCGTCGGCCAGCCACTGCAGGTGGAAGCCGCAGCGCCCCGCGCAGCCGTCGATGCCCTGTCGTGCGTCGTGCGGCCAGGGCCCGTGCGCGGGGTGCGGCGGCTGCGCGTCGCACACACGCACCCCCGCGGCCTGCGCCGGCAGCCGGCAATCCTGCGGCGGCTGCCGGTAGCCGCCGCCCAGCAGCCAGTGTTCGGCGGCGGCCACCGCGGCCCGCGCGTCCTCGCGCGCCTGCAGTCGCGCGACCTGCAACGCGGCCAGCCGCCACTGCAGCGCCACCGCGCGCTGGGCCGCCGCGAGCAACAGGCCCAGCCACACCAGCAGCACCAGGGTCGTCGGCAGTGCCAGTCCGCCGGGTCGCCCGAGGTTGCGTGGGGCGCTCACCGCGCGGCCCAGCCCAGCGCAGGCAGCGTCAGCCACTGCGCATCCTCGGCTGCCGGCGCGGCCGAGGTCGCGCCGCGCCGCAGCACCTCGACCCGACGCCAGTCGACGACTTCGGCGGCCGGCAGCAGCCGCCAGCGCGGCGCGGCGACGTCGCCCAGCGCCTCGACGGCTTGCAGCCGCCACGCGGCCAGGCCGTCGGCGAGGGGCCGCGCGGCCAGTTGGTCGACGCCGCAGCGCAGGCTGCCCGATCGATCGACCTCGAGGCGGTAGCGGTGCCGCGAGCCGACCGGCTGCGGCGCCTCGCCGCAAGCCCCCGCAGCCGCGTCGGCGACCCAGAGGACCTGCACTGCCGGCCCGTCGATCCCGCTCACCACGCGCAGCGCCGCCGGCTCGCCGGCCGACGCCGCGCGCTGGCGCGCCGCCCAGGCCAGCGCGCGCAGGCTGGCCTGCGACACCGCCAGCGCATCGCGCTGGCGGGCGAGCAGCGCCTGCTGGCGACAGGCCTGCTGTACCGCCGCCAGGGCCTCGACCAGCGCCTGCAGCAGCAACAGCCCCAGCGCCAGCCCGAGCAGGCTGCCGAGCAGCGCGTGGCCCCGCGGGCGCTTCAGCGGCGCACGGTCCATCGCAGTACCAGCTCGTGGCCGTCGCGCGCCGATGCCAGGCGCAGGCACAGCGTGCAGACCGCGCCGCCGCGGGACACCGCCTCGGTGGCGCCCAGGCGGTCGTTGACGCCGCGGCAGCGCAGCTCGGCGCGCGCACCCGGCAGCCTGCGCGCGGTCAGCTCGGCCCAGTCGCTCAGATCCTGCTCGGCCATCTGCGCCGCGCTGCACGCCTGGCGCCGGCAATCGGCGTGGCGGGGGGCGGGCGGCAGCAGGCGGCGGCGCCACGGCAGCCGCGGCACCGCGGCCGCTGCGTAGGGGGCGTGCAGCGCCTCGGCCAGGTTGGCCGCCGCCGCACTGGCGGCCTGCAGGTCGCGCGCCGCGGACAACTGGCGCTCGCCGAGCACCGGCAGCCTCAGCCAGGCGAGCACCGCCAGGCCCAGCACCACGCAGCCGAGCAGCACGTCGACCAGGCCGCTGCCTGCGGCGCCGTGCCGCGCCGGACTGCCGGCGGCGGGCTGCCGCCCGGGAAGCGGAACGGCCAGGCGGGACATCGCGGCGCAACCTTCGGGGGCGCCCATTGTGCTCTGCGGTGCTGCGCGCGGCCGGGCGGCGCGGCCGCGGCCGCGTGGCCGCAAAGGGCTTGCGGGTCCGCCGCGGCGCGCCGGCGCCGCCGCTTCAGTCCTCGAACACCACCGCGCGCGCGCTGAGCACCAGCACCGGACCGAGGATCAGCCCGACCATGCCGAACATCGCCAGGCCCCCGAAAATCCCCAGCAGCACCAGCAGGAACGGCGCATGGCCGGCGCTGCCGATCAGCTTGGGCTTGACCAGCACGTCGCCCGACAGGGTGATCACATGGCCCAGCGCCAGGACCGTCAGCCCGGCCAGCAGGTGGTTGCGCGTGGCCAGCAGGGCCCCTCCCAGCACCAGCGCGACCCCGGTGCCGCCGGGGATCACCGACAGCATGCCCACCGCGACGCTCCAGGCGTACCACTGCGGCATGCCCGCCAGGCCGAACAGCGGCAGGCACAGCAGCACGTCCCAGAGCGCCAGCCCGACCATGCCGATGATGGTCGCCTGGGTGGCGCGCAGCACGTGGTGCTCGACGCGCACCGCCAGCCCGGGGGAGATCACCCGCCCCAGGCTGCTGCGCAGCGCGTGCGCGACATGGACGCGCTGCCACAACACCGCCCACAGGATCGCCAGCGCCAGCAACGCGTGCACCAGCAGGTTCAGCAGGTGCTCGCCGACGACGCGGATCTCGGCGATGTGGCTCTGCAGCAGTTGCGAGGGCTGGTTCTGCGCCAGCCAGGCTGCCAGCGCCTGCTGGTGCGCTGCCAGCAACGGCCCGATCCAGGGGGCGCCGATCGCGGCCCTGGTCAGCGCCGCCACGTCGAGGTGGGCCTGCGCCAGCCGCGGCAGCGCCGGCGCCAGCAGCGCGCCCAGAGCGAACAGCGGGAGCGCCGCCAGCAGGGTCCAGCCGAGGGTGATGCCGCTGGCGGCCAGCCATGCCGGCATGCTGCGCTCCAGCCGGATCTGCAACGGCAGGCTGGCCGCGGCCAAGGCCAGCGCGGCGACGATGGGCACCGCGAAGGGCACGAAGGGCAGCAGCCCGACGGCGGCGAGCAGCGCGATGAACCAGGGGTCGAGACGGCGGGCCAAGGCAGCGACGGGGCGAAAGGCGACAATCCCCCATGGTAGGGCAGCGCCGGTGGGCACAGGGGATGCGGGGTGCCGCGCCGCCGGTCGCGCGCGCTGGCTCAGATCCAGAACGCGGGCCCGGCGGCCAGGAACTCGTGGTGGTGCACCACCACGCTGTCGCGGTCGATCAGGAGGACCGCGAATCCCGGTGCGTCGTGCCCCCCGGGCACGTCGACCCCACGGCTGCGCAGGTCGAGCGCGACCTGGTGGTTGGTCGACTTGGCGCAGGAAAACGGGATGCCTCGCCAGGACCCGCCGATGGCCCTGTGCACATGCCCGAACAGGACGTGGCGGATGCGCTCGCGGTAGGGCTCGAGCACCTGCCACAGCGAATCGGCCGCGGCCGCGTCGAGCGCGTATTGGTCCATCGACGGGATTCCCAGCGGCAGCGGCGGATGGTGCATGACCAGCCAGAAACGCTCTTGCGGGCCGGCCTGCCGCAATTGTCCGGCCAGCCATTCGAGCCGGCGCCGGCAGTACGCGCCGCCGGCGGCCCGCTCGCGCTGGGTGTCGAGCAGCAGGAAGCGGCCGTGCTCGGTGTCGATGGCCCGCTGGGCGTAGCCACCGGCGTGTCCGCCGGCCGGCCACAGCGCGTCCAGCAGCGCCGGTCGCGCGTCGTGGTTGCCGACCAGGAAATGGCACGGCATCGGCAGGGTCGCGGCGATCTCGGCGAGCTGGCGGTAGGCTCGGGCGCTGCCGTCGTCGGCCAGATCGCCGGTGAACAGGCAGAAGGCCGCGTCGCCATGGTCGCGCCGGATGACCTCGGCGGCCGCGGCAAGCCGCCGCGCGGGCGACGAGCCGAACAGCCGGCGGCCGTCGCCGGTGAGGTGGGTGTCGGTGATCTGCAGGATCTTCATGCCGTTCGCTCCCGCGGGACTGAGCGGACACCGGGCATTATCGGCAGCGCGACGGCTCCTCGCATGCGGCTCGCCGGCGCGCCGCGTCAAGTCAGCATAGGGGGGTAGGCTATCATGGGGGGATGAGCCACACCATCCGCCAGAAGGCCAAGCTGCTCAACCGCGTGCGCCGCATCCGCGGCCAGGTCGACGCGATCGAGCGCGCGCTGGAGTCCGAAGCCGGCTGCGAGCAGGTGATGCATGTCATCGCCGCGGCGCGCGGCGCCCTCAACGGCCTGCTGGGCGAGGTCGTCGAGGAACATATCCGGAGCCATCTCGTCGAGCCGCTGAAGGACCGGCAGCCCGGGGCCGCCGATGCCGCGGAGCAACTGGTCGACGTCTTCCGGGGCTATTTCAAATGAGCGCGCTCGAGCCGGCGGTCGTGCCCGACCACGATCATGTGTTCCTCGGCGAGGGACACGACCGCAATGCGCGCAGGACCTGGTCGGTGATCGCGCTGTGCAGCGTGGTCATGGTGGTGGAAATCGTCGGCGGCCTGCACTTCGGCTCGCTGGCGGTGATCGCCGACGGCCTGCACATGAGCACCCATGCCGCGGCCATGCTCATCGCGGCGATGGCCTATGGCTACGCGCGCAGTCATGCGCGCGACGCCCGCTTCAGCTTCGGCACCGGCAAGATCGGCGACCTGGCGGGGTTCACCAGCGCGATCATCCTGGCGATGATCGCGCTGCTCATCGGCTATGAAGCGGTCGCGCGGCTGCTGCACCCGGTGCGCATCGACTTCGACGAGGCCATCGCGATCGCCTTCCTCGGACTGGGGGTCAACGTGCTCAGCGCCTGGCTGCTCAGCGGAGCCGACCATGGACACCATCACGGACACGGCCATGCCCACGGCCATGCGGGACACGGCCACGACGACGACGCGCGGGTCGTCGACACGCCGGCCGGGCGACTGCGGCTGTGCATCCACGAGGACGGGGTGCCGCCGCGCTTCCAGGTGCGCCACCTGCCCGAACCCGGCAGCGCGTGCCCGCTGCGCGCCGGCGACCTGCGCCTGACCACGCTGCGCGACGGCGGGGTGCAGCAGCGCTTCGCGTTGCGCGACGCCGGCGACTGCTGGGAATCGGTCGACGAGATTCCCGAGCCGCACGCCTTCGACCTGCGGCTGGAGTTCGTCGCCGCCAGCGGCCCGTTCGG
>JAKBBQ010000242.1 GCA_021808405.1 Pseudomonadota bacterium
CCACAGGTACAGCGCGCGCTCGGCACCGGGGGCGTCGGCCAGCAGGTCGCGCAGCGCACCCAGCGCCAGCGCGTTGTCCCCGGGCTCGAAGTTCTGCAGCGTCGGCTCGTCGTTCCACTGCAGGTCGAGCAGCAGCTGGCGTGCGGCCGAGCCGTCGCGGCCGCGCGGGCAGGCGGGAGCGGCGGGGGCCTTCACTGAAGGTACAGCGGGCTGTTGCGATACCACTGCAGCAGGTGGCGGGCGAACACCAGCAGCAACGCGCCCGCCGGCAGCGCCAGCAGCACGCCGACGAAGCCGAACAGGTCGCCGAAGGCCAGCAGCAGGAAGATCACCAGCAGCGGGTGCAGCCCGATGCTGCGCCCGAGCAGCTTGGGCGTCAGGTAGGAGCTCTCCAGCACCTGGCCGGCGCCATACACCACCGCCACCGCGACCAGCGCGTACAGGCTCTGGAATTGCAGCGCGCCGGCCAGCAGCGCCAGCAGCAGGCCGATGCCGAAGCCGAGGAAAGGCACGATCACCGCCAGCCCGGTGAACACGCCGATCGGAACCGCCAGCTGGAAGCCGGCCAGCCGCAGGCCCACGGTGTAGAAGGCCGCCAGCAGCAGCATCACCGTGAGCTGGCCTCGCAGGTAGCGCGCCAGCACGCTGTCGCATTCGGCGAACAGCGCGCCCAGCTTGTCGCGCTGCGCCAGCGGCAGCAGCGTGAAGGCCCTGTGCATGATGTCGCGCCAATCCAGCAGCAGGTACAGGCTGAGCACCGGGATCAGCACCGCGTTGCCCAGCACCGTCAGCAGGGTGCTGCCGCCGCTGCGCGCCGAACTCAGCAGTTGCGTCGCCCAGCGCTGCGGGTCGCCGGAGACGCTGCGCGTCAGCAACTGGCCGACGGTGGCCAGGTCGAAGTGCGCCTGCAACCCCATGCGCGCCGCGGTCGATTGCAGCCAGGTGCTGAGGTTGCCCACCAGCACCGGTACCTGCTGGCGCAGTTGCGGCAGGGTGCTGCCGAGCACCGACACGATCAGGCTGCCCAGCGCCAGCAGCGCAGCCGCCAGCAGCACCAGCGCGACGGTGGCGCCGAGCAGGCGGGGGATGCGCCAGCCGGCCATGCGCTCGACCACCGGGTGCAGCGCGTAGGCCACGGTCAGCGCCAGCACGAAGGGCATCAGCACCGCGCCGAGGAGCCACGCCATCGCGAGCGCGGCGGCCAGCAGGGCCAGCCAGACGAGGCGGATTTGATTGCGTTGGGAAATCGGCACGGCGGAGGTGGGCGCGAACCAGCGGTACGAAGCAGGGGTACGAAGGGCCGCCGCGACGTCACGGCGGCAGGCGGATGCGGTGCCGGCGCCCGACGTCCCGCTCGTCGCAGGGACTTGCGCTGCGGGCGCGGGTGCGGCCGGCGCGGCCCCTACAATGCCTGCTATTTTATAGGCGCGGGCGTCAGCCCGGGCCGCAACGCCGCGCCACCGCTCTCGCGACATGTCCTCCGAACACCCCTCTTCCGAACCCGGCCTGAGCTACCGCGATGCCGGGGTCGACATCGACGCCGGCGACGCGCTGGTCGACGCCATCAAGCCGCTGGCCGCGCGCACCCTGCGCGAAGGAGTGCTGGCCGGAATCGGCGGTTTCGGCGCGCTGTTCGAACTCCCGCGGCGCTACCGCGAGCCGGTGCTGGTCTCGGGCACCGACGGGGTGGGTACCAAGCTGCGGCTGGCCTTTGCCTGGCAGGGACACGACACCGTGGGCATCGACCTCGTCGCGATGAGTGTCAACGACGTGCTGGTGCAGGGCGCCGAGCCGCTGTTCTTCCTCGATTACTTCGCTTGCGGCAAGCTCGAGGTGGGGGTTGCCGCACGGGTCGTCGGGGGCATCGCCCAGGGTTGCGAAATCGCCGGCTGCGCGCTGATCGGCGGCGAGACCGCGGAGATGCCCGGCATGTATCCCGACGGCGAATACGACCTGGCGGGCTTTTGCGTGGGCGCAGTCGAGAAATCCCGTCTCGTTTCCGGAAGTGCGACGCGCGTCGGCGACGTGGTGCTGGGGCTGGCCTCCAGCGGCGTGCATTCCAACGGCTACTCGCTGGTGCGCAAGATCGTCGAGCGTGCGCAACACAGGCTTCCGGATCAGCTCGACGGCCTGCCGTTGCGCCAGGCGTTGCTGAGGCCCACGCGCATCTATTGCAAGCCGGTGCTGCAGTTGCTGCAGCACACCGAGGTGCGCGCGATGGCCCATATCACCGGAGGCGGGCTGCTCGAGAACATCCCGCGGGTGCTCCCCGAAGGCCTGCAATGCGTGCTGCGGCCCGGGGCGTGGCAGCGGCCCGAGGTGTTCGACTGGTTGCAGCGCGAAGGCGGCATCGAGGCCCAGGAGATGCTGCGCACCTTCAATTGCGGAATCGGCTACGTGCTGGTGCTCGATCCCGCGCTGGCCGACGCCGCGCAGCGCGAGCTGCAGCAGGCAGGCGAGACCTGCAGCCGCATCGGTCACATCGCCGCGCGGGCGCCGGGCGAGCCGGCGGTCGTCGTGGCCTGAGGCGTCCCCGGCTCAGGCCTGGGGGTGGCTGCGCTCGAACCGGGTCTGGCAGGCGGCGCAGCGCAGCGCTTCGGGTTCGGCGCGCAGCCTCTGCGGGGCGATCGCCTCGCCGCAGTCCTCGCAGGTTCCGTAGCCGCCGTCGCGCAGGCGTTGCAGCGCCGAGTCGATGCGCTGGACTTCGGCGGCGTCGCGCAGGCTTTGCGCCAGATCGACCGCTTCCATTTCGAAGTCCACTCCGCGGTCGCTTTCCCCGCGATGGCTGGGCAGGCCGAGCAGTCCGTCCTCGCCGCGGGTTTCGCTGCGCAACTCGGCGACCACCGCGGCGCGGCGTCGGTGCAGCAGCTGTTCGATGTCCTGCAGTTCCTGCGGGCTGAGCGGCATGATGTCCCTCCGGGCAGCACGGATGCGATGCCTGCATTGTGCGCGTCGCCGGCGGGCGCGGGCTTGATCGGCGGCAAGCCGCGGCTGCCTGGGCCTATTCGCGGTGCAGGAACTGCCGCGGTCGCAGCCCGAGCAGCGCCAGCGCGCCGAAATAGGCCGCCGCCGCCAGGGCCAGCAGCGCGAAGGCGATCGCCAGGCGCTGCAGCGCCGGGTGGGCGCCCGGCCAGTGCAGCCAGGGCAGGTGCAGGGCACCCCAGCCGAGGATCAGCGCCAGCGGGATCTGGGCCAGCAGCACCCGCGAGGCATAGCCGGCCCAGCCGGGCTGGGGGCGGAAGCTGCCGCGCCGCCACAGTCCGTGCAGCAGCAGCGTGGCGTTGAGCAGCGCGCCGCAGGAAATCGCCAGCGCCAGCCCGGCATGCTGCAGACGGGGCACGAACACCAGGTTGAGCAACTGGGTGCACACCAGCACGACGAGGGCCATTTTCACCGGGGTGCGGATGTCGCGCCGGGCGTAGAACCCGGGGGCGAGGATCTTCACCGCGATCAGCCCCACCACCCCGACGCCGTAGGAGCGCAACGCGAGGGTGGTCTGCTCGACGTCGTGGGCGTTGAAATGGCCGTAATTGAACAGGATGGCCACCAGCGGCGTGGCGAACAGTCCGAGGGCGATCGCTGCGGGCAGGGCCAGCAGCAGGCACAGCCGCAGCCCCCAGTCGAGCAGCGAGCTGTAGCGCGGGGCATCGTCGGCGGCGTGCGCCCGCGACAGGCTGGGCAACAGCACCGAGCCCAGCGCCACGCCCAGCAGCGCGGTGGGGAATTCCATCAGGCGGTCGGCGTAGGCCAGCCAGGACACGCTGCCCGGGCGCAGGTGGGAGGCGATCTGGGTGTTGATGACCAGCGATACCTGCGCCACCGACACCGACAGGCTGGCGGGCAGCATCTGCTGCACCACCCGCTTGACTCCCGGCGAGCGCCAGGCCGCGCGAAAGTCCAGGTGCAGCCTGGGCAGCACCGCGTAGTGCCGCAGCGCCGGCAGCTGCACCGCCAGTTGCAGCACTCCGCCGAGCATCACCCCCGCGGCCAGCGCGTAGATCGGCGGGTGCATCACCGAGTGCAGCAGCACCGCCGCGGCCATCACGCTCAGGTTGAGCAACGCCGGGGTCAGCGACGGCACCGCGAAATGCTTCCAGGTATTGAGGATTCCCGCCGACAGCGCGACCAGCGAGATGATTCCGGCGTAGGGAAACATCAGGCGGGTCATCCAGGTCGCCGCGTCGAAGGCCGCCGGGTGCAGCCCGGAGGCCGTGAGCAGCACCAGCAGCGGGGCCGCCAGCACCCCCAGCGCGCTGACGGCGGCGAGGATCCACGCCAGCGCGGTCGAGACGTCGTCGAGCAGCCGGCGGTTGTCCTCGGCGCTGTCGCTTTCGCGCGACGCAGCCAGGATGGGGATGAAGGCCTGCGAGAACGCCCCTTCGGCGAACAGCCGCCGCAGCAGGTTGGGCAGGCGGAAGGCGACGTTGAAGGCGTCGGTCCAGGCGCTGGCGCCGAAGTAACGCGCGATCAGCACCTCGCGCGCGAGCCCGGTGATGCGCGACACCAGGGTCAGCAACGAGACGGTGTAGGCGGCGCGCAGCAGGTTCACCGCCGCGATTATAGGAATCGCCAGGGTCGGGACCGTCGCGCGGGGGCTGTCCTTTGCGCGGCGGGGAGATGACGCTATACTTCACCCTTTTCCCGGGATTTTTTCAGAGGTCTTTCCATGGCGACATCCGCGCAAGCGAAGAAGAAAAGCGCCCGCACGCCCTCCGGGCGCAAGCGCGCGCGTCAGGACATCAAGCTCAACGCCGCCAATTCGGCGATGCGTTCGCGCTTTCGCACCGCGGTCAAGTCGGTACGCAAGGCCATCGCAGCGGGCGACCGCAACCGTGCGCTCGAGGCGTTCAAGGCGGCGGTTCCGGTGCTCGACTCGATCGCCCGCAAGGGCCTGTTCCACCCGAACAAGGCAGCGCGCGACAAGAGCCGGCTGAATGCCGCGCTCAAGGCCATGGCCGGCTGAGACAGCCCGACCGGCGCCGCAGTGAAGGCCCGCCCAGCGCGGGCCTTTTGTTTGATGCCTCCGGAGTCGGGCGCGCCCGGCACCGGGCACGCCGACCCGGCACGGCGGTTTTTCACGGTTTCGCGCTTTTTTTGCCCCAGGTCGAACGCCGTGCACGCGCGAGCCTTCACAAAAGCCGAGCGAGCAAGCATGATGCGTGTCATTGACGAGGGCTTCCGGGCCGCCGCTCCCGCTTGCGACGCGCCACCGGTCTGCGCGAGGGATCATGTCCATGGTGGGCGGGAGTTGGGTCGAGCGCCTGGCCGCCACCGTGGGAGGCCGTGGCGAGCGCTGGGTGGTGCTCGGGCATGGTTTCGGCACCGACCAGCAGAGCTGGTCGCACCAGGCCGAGGCCCTGGAGCGCCATGGGTTGCGCGTGCTGCGCTTCGACATGGCGGGCGCCACCGCGCACACCCAGGCGGCTTTCCATCCCGACCGGCACCGCAGCCTGTTCGGCTTCGCCGAGGACCTGTGCATGCTGATGCAGGA
>JAKBBQ010000243.1 GCA_021808405.1 Pseudomonadota bacterium
CGGCGATAATGTCAGCCTGACCGTCAAGCTCATCGCCCCCATCGCGATGGAAGAGGGCCTGCGCTTTGCCATCCGCGAAGGCGGCCGCACCGTCGGCGCCGGCGTCGTGGCCAAGATCATCGAGTAATCCTCGCTGCCCGGCCGGGCACCACCCGGCCTTTCACGCTCTTTGGAAACATCATGCAAAGCCAGAAAATCCGTATCCGTCTCAAGGCATTCGACTATCGGCTGATCGACCAGTCGGCGCTGGAAATCGTCGACACCGCCAAGCGCACCGGCGCGATCGTCAAGGGCCCGGTGCCTCTGCCGACCCGGCTGCAGCGTTTCGACATCCTGCGTTCGCCGCACGTCAACAAGACCTCGCGCGACCAGTTCGAGATCCGCACCCACCAGCGGCTGATGGACATCGTCGACCCGACCGACAAGACGGTCGACGCGCTGATGAAGCTCGACCTGCCGGCCGGGGTCGACGTGGAGATCAAGCTGCAGTGAGCCGCGCAGCGGCCGGCGCCCCTGGCGCTTTTGCCGCGGCGTAGGCTATACTGAAAGACTTTCCCGCGCGCCATGGCGTGCGGGCTGGAACACATCGGGCCGGCCAATCGAAGCCGGCATGGAGCGAACAATGAGTACGCAAGCACTCGGCCTTGTCGCGCGCAAGGTCGGCATGATGCGGGTCTTCACCGATGACGGCGTGTCGATTCCCGTCACCGTGCTGGACGTTTCCCGCAACGCCGTGGCGCAGGTGCGCCAGGCCGACACGGACGGCTACAGCGCCATCCAGGTCGCTTTCGGATCGGTCAAGCCCTCGCGCATCAGCAAGCCCGACGCAGGCCATCTGGCCAAGGCCGGTGTCGAGCCCGCCCGGGTTCTGTGCGAATTCCGCGTCAGCGCCGATGTCGCCGCCTCCTACGAGCCGGGCGCCAAGCTGCCCGCCAGCCTGTTCGCCGTCGGCCAGCATGTCGACGTGCGCGGGGTGAGCATCGGCAAGGGCTACGCCGGGGCGATCAAGCGCCACAACTTCTCCTCCAACCGCGCCTCCCACGGCAACTCGGTGACCACCCGCGCGCCGGGCTCGATCGGCATGGCGCAGGACCCGGGCCGGGTGTTCCCCGGCAAGCGCATGTCCGGGCGCCTGGGCGGGGCCAACGTGACCGTGCAGAACCTCGAGGTGGTGCGCGTCGACGAGGCTCGTGAGCTGATCATGGTCAAGGGCGCGGTGCCCGGGTGCGACTCGGGTTGCGTGACCCTGCGCCCGGCGGTCAAGAAGGCGGGAGTGCAGGCATGACCCAATTGCAGACCATCGCCGCCGACGGCGCGCGCGGGGCCGACTTCGACGCCCCCGACACCATTTTCGGCCGCGAGTACAACGAGGCGCTGATCCACCAGATCGTCGTCGCCTACCAGGCCAATGCGCGCATGGGCACGCGGGCGCAGAAGGACCGCGCCGAGGTCCGCCACTCCACCCGCAAGCCCTGGCGGCAAAAGGGCACCGGGCGGGCGCGCGCCGGCATGACCAGCTCGCCGCTGTGGCGTGGCGGCGGCCGCATCTTCCCCAACGGCCCCGACGAGAACTTCACCCAGAAGATCAACAAGAAGATGTACCGCGCCGGCATGCGCTCGATCCTCTCGCAGCTGGCCCGCGAGGGCCGGGTGCGCGTGGTCGAGGAGTTCGACGTGGAAGCGCCGAAGACCAAGCTGCTGGCCGCCAAGCTCAAGGCGATGGGCCTGGAGTCGGTGCTGTACATCGCCGACACCATCGACGAGAAGCTGATGCTGGCCGCGCGCAACCTGCCGAACGTGTTGCTGGTGGAGCCGCGCTACATGGATCCGCTGTCGCTGATCTACTACAAGAACGTGCTGATTTCCAAGGGTGCGGTCAGCAAGCTGCAGGAGATGCTGTCATGAGCCGGCAACAGACCCCACAACAGCGACTGATGCAGGTGCTGGTCGCGCCGATCATCTCCGAGAAGGCGACCCTGCTCGCCGACAAGTCCAACCAGGTCGCGTTCCGTGTGCTGCCCGACGCCACCAAGGAAGAAGTCAAGGCCGCGGTCGAGTCCTTCTTCAAGGTCCAGGTCACTGGCGTTCGGGTGCTGAACCAGGCGGGCAAGCTCAAGCGCAATGCCCGCGGCAGCGGCCGGCGCGCCAACGTGCGCAAGGCCTATGTCAGCCTGGCTGCCGGTCAGGAGCTGAATTTCGCCCAGGAGGGTGTCTGAGATGGCAGTCGTCAAAGTCAAACCGACCTCGGCCGGCCGCCGCGCCGTGGTCAAGGTGGTGCACAAGCACCTGCACAAGGGCGCGCCTGAGAAGAGCCTGCTCGAGCCGCAGAAGCAGAATGCCGGGCGCAACAACAACGGCCACATCACGGTGCGCCACCGCGGAGGCGGCGCCAAGCACCACTACCGCGTCGTCGACTTCCGTCGCGACAAGGACGGCGTGCCGGCTCGCGTCGAGCGCATCGAGTACGACCCCAACCGCACCGCGCACATCGCGCTGCTGTGCTACGCCGACGGCGAGCGTCGCTACATCATCGCTCCGCGCGGGGTCGAGGTGGGCACCCAGCTGCTGAGCGGTCAGGACGCGCCGATCCGCCCGGGCAACTGCCTGCCGATCCGCAGCATCCCGGTCGGCTCGACCATCCACTGTGTCGAGCTGATCGCGGGCAAGGGCGCCCAGATGATCCGCTCGGCCGGGTCGTCGGCGGTGCTGATGGCGCGCGAAGGGGTCTACGCCCAGGTGCGTCTGCGCTCCGGCGAGGTGCGCAAGGTGCACGTGGAATGCCGCGCCACCATCGGCGAGGTCGGCAACGAGGAAAACAGCCTGCGGCAGTACGGCAAGGCCGGGGCCAAGCGCTGGAAGGGCATCCGCCCGACGGTGCGGGGCGTGGCGATGAACCCGATCGATCACCCGCACGGCGGCGGCGAGGGCCGTACCGGCGAGGGGCGCACCCCGGTCAGCCCGTGGGGCACGCCGACCAAGGGGTATCGCACGCGCTCGAACAAGCGCACCCAGGCGATGATCGTTTCGCGTCGCAAAAAGTAAGCCCGAGGCACAGCTATGACACGTTCTCTGAAGAAGGGCCCGTTCTGCGACGCGCACCTGCTGCGCAAGGTCGAGCACGCGCTGGCCGCCAAAGACAAGAAGCCGATCAAGACCTGGTCGCGCCGCTCCACCGTGCTGCCCGAGTTCATCGGCGCCACCATCGCGGTGCACAACGGGCGCCAGCATGTTCCGGTGTACGTGACCGAGCAGATGGTCGGCCACAAGCTCGGCGAGTTCGCGCTGACCCGTACGTTCAAGGGTCACCCCGCTGACAAGAAGGCGAAGAAGTAATGACCATGGAAACACGAGCCACACTACGCGGCGTGCGCCTGTCGGAGCAGAAGGGTCGGCTGGTCGCCGACCTCATCCGCGGCAAGAAGGTCGACCACGCCCTGAACATCCTGGCCTACACGCCGAAGAAGGCGGCGGGAATCATCCGCAAGGTGCTCGAGTCGGCCATCGCCAATGCCGAGCACAACGACGGCGCCGACATCGACGAGTTGCGGGTGAAGACGATCATGGTCGAGCAGGGCGCGACGCTCAAGCGCTTCTCGGCGCGAGCGAAGGGCCGCGGCAACCGCATCAGCAAGCCGACCTGCCATATCTACATCACCGTCGGCAACTGAGGAATCGAGATGGGACAGAAAATCAACCCGACGGGTTTCCGGCTGGCGGTTTCCCACGATTGGGCGTCGCGCTGGTACGCCGGCGGCGCGCGGTTCGCCAAGATGCTCAACGAGGACATCGAGGTGCGCGAGTACCTGGCGAAGAAGCTGAAGGCGGCTTCGGTTTCCCGCATCGTCATCGAGCGTCCGGCGAAGAATGCCCGCATCACCATCTACAGCGCGCGCCCTGGCGTGGTGATCGGCAAGAAGGGCGAGGACATCGAGGCGTTGAAGGCCGAGCTGACGCGCCGGCTGGGCGTGCCGGTGGCGGTGGACATCGAGGAGGTGCGCAAGCCCGAGATCGATGCGAAGCTGATCGCCGACTCGATCACCCAGCAGCTCGAGAAGCGCATCATGTTCCGCCGCGCGATGAAGCGCGCGATGCAGAACGCGATGCGCCTGGGAGCGCAGGGCATCAAGATCATGTCCTCCGGGCGACTGAACGGAATCGAGATCGCGCGCACCGAGTGGTATCGCGAAGGCCGCGTGCCGCTGCAGACGCTGCGCGCCGACATCGACTACGGTTTTTCCGAGGCCAAGACCACCTATGGGGTGATCGGGGTCAAGGTCTGGGTCTACAAGGGCGACACCCTGGGGCGTGGCGCGCTGGCGCAGAAGGCCGCCGAGGCTGCCGAGCCGGAGCGCCGGCCGCGGCGTGACGAGCGTCCGGGCGCCAGGCGCGGTCCGCGGCGCGGCGAAGGTGCCGCGACCCCCGACCGCCGGGTGCGCAAGGTGAGCAAGCCGGAAGGCGCCGGCGTGCCGGCCAAGCAAGGAGAAGGGTCATGATGCAGCCCGCGCGGCGCAAGTACCGCAAGGAGCAGAAGGGGCGCAACACCGGCGTGGCCACGCGCGGCGCCACGGTGGCGTTCGGGGAGTACGGCCTGAAGGCCACGACCCGCGGACGCCTGACTGCGCGGCAGATCGAGGCGGCGCGGCGCGCCATTTCGCGCCACGTCAAGCGCGGCGGCCGGATCTGGATCCGCGTGTTCCCCGACAAGCCGATCTCGACCAAGCCCGCCGAGGTCCGCATGGGCAACGGCAAGGGCAACCCCGAGTACTACGTGTCGGAAATCACCCCCGGCAAGGTGCTGTACGAAATCGACGGCGTTCCCGAGCAGCTGGCCCGCGAGGCCTTCGAACTGGCCGCGGCCAAGCTGCCGTTCCGCACCGTGTTCGTCGGCCGCCGTTTCGGTATCTGAGGTCAACGCGATGAACCTGGAAGAACTGCGCAAGCTCGACTCCGCGGGCCTGCAAAAGGAACTGGACGCCCTGCTCAAGGCCCATATGGGGCTGCGCATGCAAAAGGCGACGCAGCAGCTGAACAACACCTCGCAACTGGGGGTGGTCCGCCGCGACATCGCGCGCGTGCGCACCCTGTTGCAGCAGAAGTCCTCGCAGGAGTGAGCATGTCGGAAAGCCAAGGATTGACCCGTACGCTGGCCGGGCGCGTGGTCAGCGACAAGCGCACCAAGACGGTCACCGTACTGGTCGAACGCAGGGTGCAGCACGAGCTGTACGGCAAGTACATCGTGCGCTCCAAGAAGTACAGCGCGCACGACGAGAAGGGCGAGTACCACGTCGGCGACCTGGTCGAGATCGCCGAAACCCGCCCCCTCTCGAAGACCAAGAGCTGGATCGTGACCCGGCTGCTGGAGAAGTCCCGCCTGGTCTGAACTGGCGGCGGCGGGCAGGCCGGCCTTGACAGGCGGCCGTCCCGCCAGCAAAATCTACCATTCGGCCGTTTGCGCCTTCGCCCTCGGGCGAAAGTTCGGCGCAA
>JAKBBQ010000020.1 GCA_021808405.1 Pseudomonadota bacterium
CGCTGCCCGCGCCCGCCGGGCGGGCCGAGCGGGAGGCCGAGTACAGCAGCGCCGCGCCGCGCACGACCAGGCGTTGCCCGGCTTGCAGGCCCGGCGCGTCGCTTGCCGCGACGAAATAGCCGCCGTCGACAGGCGCCGAGGTCGGGATGGCCACCTGCGCATAGGCCGACGCGCCGCGCTGCAGGTACACCAGCGCGCGGCCGTCGTGCCACACCACCGCCGACGCCGGAACCACGACCCCGGGCCGCGCCCGGCTTGCGCGCAGACTCACGCCGAGCGGGGTGCCGATGGACGCCGCGGTCGGTGCCGTCAGCAGGCAGTACACCCCGGGGCCGGCGATCCCCGCTGCGGCGCGCGGCGCCGGCCCGATCACCCGCAGCGTGGCTCGCGTGCCGTCGGGCAGCCGCGCCAGCGGCGGCGCCAGCGGCCGGGGCAGCGAGCCGCCGAGCGCGACGCTGGCCTCGACGAGCTGCCAGCGGCCCTGCTCGAGTTGCGGCAACGGTGCGCCGCCGTCCGCCGCGGCGCCGGCCAGGCGCGCGCCCCAGCGCGAGCGCGCCCCTGCCTGCACCGAGGCGAGCTGCGCACGGGCGCCGGCCTCGGCCGCTTCGGCGACCTGCAGGCGCGAGCGAGCGGTCTCGTAGTCGGCCTCGGACACATTGTGTCGCTCGCGGTACAGCGCGGTCGCGCGCCTGGCCTGGCCGGCTGCCAGCGCGGCTTGCGCGCGCGCCTCGGCCAGGCGGCTGCGCGCTGCGGCGATGGCCGCCGCCAGGCGGATCAGCGGGCCGGGGTCGAGCACCACGCCGTAGGCCGCGACCCGGGGTGAGCGCGCGATGGCCCGCAGCGCCGCGGTGCGCACGCCGCCTGCCGCCCGCGACGCGGCGTCGAGTCGCAGGGTCGCCGGCGGTGCAGCGCACGCGCTGCCGGCGCAGGCGGCAGCGGCGCAGGCCAGCGCGGCGAGCAGCAGGAAGTATCGTCCCATCATCGACTCCGTCGGGCGACCAGGAAGGGGTGGTACAGCGCGGCCTCCAGCCTGCCCAGCGCGCGGCGCTGGTCCAGCGAGGCCGCCAGCGTGCCCTGGCGCGCCTGCACGCAGGCCAGCTCGGCAGCCAGCAGGCGCAGCCGGCCGATGGCGCCGGCTGCGTAGCGCGCGCGTTGGCGCCGCAACTGGCGCGCGGCCGCGCCGCGCAGGCGGCGGGCGCTGGCGAGTTCGGACTGGCTGGCCTGCCAGTCGGCGCGGGCGGCGTCGATCTGGGCCAGCACCCGGGCCTGCGCGGCGGCGAACTCGGCGGCGGCGAGCTGGCGCGCCGCGCGCGCCTGGGCGATCGGCCCCTGGTTCTGGTTCAGCACCGGCAAGGGCAGGGAGATCGAGACGATGAACTTGTGATCCCCCTGGTCGTAGTGGTAGCCGGGGCCGATTTCCAGCCAGGGGTATTGCCGGGCCACCGCGAGTCGCAGCGCGGCCTGCGCCGATGCGTAGTGGGCCAGGGCCTGCAGCACCTCGGGGCGCGAGACCAGCGCCGCGCGAACCAGGGCTTGCAGTCGGGCCGGGGCGCGCGGATGCGAGACGCCGCGCAGGTCCAGCCGCAGGCCGTCGAGCGCGGCATCGGGCAGGCCCAGCGCTGAGGCCAGGGCGGAGCGCGCCAGCCGCAAGTCGCGGCGTGCCGCGCTGCGCTGCAGCGCGGCACGTTGCCCCGCCAGCGTGGCCGTCGAAAGCGCCGTTGCCGACACCATCCCGGCGCGGTAGCGCTGCGCGACGGTGTCGCGGTAGCGCCCGGCCAGCGCGGCCCTGCGGGCAGCCAGGCGCAGCGCCGCGCGCGCCGACCACAGTTCGAGCAGCGCCCCGCGAACCTGTCCGCGCAGGCTCCACGCCGCGATGGCGATGCGTTGGCGCGCCTCGTCGATGCGGGCACGCGCCCGCGCGATGCGCGCGCGCCGCGCGCCGTAGGGCTGGATCAGGAAGTCGATCAGCGGGCCGACCTTCCAGCCGCCGGTGGTCGCGTCGTAGGTCGGCGCGATCGACAGCGTCGGGTTGGGCAGCTCGGAGGCGGTGATCTCGCCGCCGCGCGCCTCGCGCAGTCGGGCCTGCGCCAGCGGCAGGTCCGGCCGCTCGTACAGCGCCACCAGGCTCAGCGTGGCGAGGTTCCAGCGCGGCGCCGCGCTGCGATGCTGTTCGACCGCCAGGAAGCGCAGCAGCCGCGGGTCGGACAGGCTGCGCGCCTGCAGCGCGGCTGCAGCGCGGCGTGGATGCAGTGGACGCGGCACGTAGCTTGCGCAACCTGCCAGCAGGGCGCAGGCGAGCAAGCCGGACATCCAGACCTTGGTCATCGAGGTTGCGCTTCGGGTTCGACCCTTGCGGGCGTCGTGAGGCGATGCCCGGGACGCACGAGCCTGGGCAGGCAGGGCGGTTGCGCGACGGGCGGCAGGTCAGCGGCGAAGTCTACGACGAGCGTCGTAATCACGCAAACCCGAGCGGCCCCAAGCCGGCACCAAGCCGGCCGCGGCGCGAGCCGGCGCGCCAGCGCACGCCCGCGGTGCGACCCTCAGGGTGGCCCGGCTGCGCGTGGGTCCCGCCGGTCCACCACGGGAGCGTGCAGAACGAGTTCGGCGCAGACCTCGTCGAGTTGTTGCAGCAAGCGCAGGCGGACGCCCTGGCTGGGCAGCAAGGTGGCGAGCAGTTGCAGCCCGGTACCGATTCCGCGCCGGCCGGCGAAATCGAAGCCGACCGGCAGCCTCGCCGGCCCGTTGCGCACCTCGACGCAGACACTGCCGGCGTCGCCGCGCAGCGTGACCCGGACGGGGCGCGCGGGGTCCGTGTGCTCGACGTGCTTCAAGGCGTTGGCCACGATCTCGTTGACGGCCAGCGCGATCGGAACGGCGTCGGCCTCGTTCAGGAACGCCGCGCCGTCGAGGTGGCTGGCCCATTGCACGCGGGAAGCCGCGCCGGCGCCCTGCACCACGAGGTCGACGATGCGGACCAGATCCAGATCGGCGGACGCGGATTGGCCGCGCAGGCCGTAGACGCCCGCGATGGCGTGCACCTGGGCCATCACCTCGGCGAGCGCGGCGGCCAGTTCGGGCTGCTTGTCGACCTGCAAGCGCAACAATCCCAGCACGCCCTGCAGGTGGTTCTTGATGCGATGGTGCACTTCACGCACCAGGGCGTCGCGCTGCCGCGCCACTTCGCCGAGCCGGGCCGCCTCTTCGCGCTTGCGCGCGGTGATGTCGCGAGCGATCCCCACGAGCCCGACGACGTCGCCCTGGGCGTTGCGTATCGGCGTGCGAAGGGTCAGCCGGCTGCGCGCCTGCTCGCCCGAACCCACGACATCCTCCGCGCTCGACGCATGGCCGCTCGCCATGGCCTGTTCGTCGAGTGCACGAAATGCGCGGGTCATTTCGTTGTCGCCGAGGATGTCCCGGAGCGTGCGACCGCCCAGTTGCCCCAGGCGCAGGCCGGGGTCGCGCAGGGCGCGCCGCACGAACTCGAGTCCGGCCGGGTTGAGGTATTCGATACGGTGCTCGCGATCGATGAAAAAGATCTCGTCGTGACTGTTCTCGGCGATGCTGCGCAGCAGCTCCTCGCTCGCCCGCAGCGCATGCTCGGACTCCTTGCGACCGGTGACGTCGCTGGCCATGCCGATCCAGCACTGGATGTCGCCGCGCTCATCCAGGATCGGCACCGCGCGCGAGTGGACCCACGCGATGCTCCCGTCCTTGCGATGGACCCTGTGTTCGAGGTTGAACGTGCCGCGCGACCCAACGGCCGCGCGGATGTGCTGCAGGACCTCGGCGCGGGCATCGGGCGGGATGTATCGCTGCAGCCAGCCGCTCGTCGGGGTCGTCGTATCGGCGAGGAATTCCCGGCCGTCCAGCGACTGCATCTGCGTCCAGTCGGAGCTCATCCGGTACACGACATCCGAGCTTGCCGTCACGAGGGCGCGAAAGCGCTGTTCGCTTTCGCGCAGGGCAGCATCCGACACCTTGCGTTCGCTGACGTCCTGCACGACCGCCACCGCGCCGGCGATGACATCGTCGGCGCCGCGGAAAGGGATCGCCGAGACCAGCAGGCTCCTGGCCTGGCCGTCGGGTCCGCGATGGGTGAACTCGATTCCGTTGCGCACCGACTCGCCGCGCAGTGCGCGCGCGCCCGGCCATTGCTCGGGTGGTATGCGCCTGCCGGCGGCATCGCGGGCCTCCCAGCACGGCACCTGCTCGCCGCACAGCGAGGGCATTCGCACCCCCGTCGTGCAGGAGCGCATGAGGGCGTTGCTCAGCAGGAACTGCCCCGCCTGGTCCAGCACCGCCACGCCTACCGGAAGCTGTTCGACGATGGCCTGCAGCCAGCCCTGGCGCTCGCGCAGCGCGCTGTCGGCGAGGTGACGCTGGCTGACGTCCCTGGCGAAACCGACCGTGCCTATGGTCTGGCCGTCGAAGTCGATGGGCGAGCGAACGACTTCCCACCAGCTGTGGCCCTTCGGCCCGACGCTCTCATAGACGGTGGTCCCGGGCCGGCCACTGCTCAGCAGCTCTTGTTCATCGGCGCGCAGGCGCTCGCCGATGTCAGGCGGCCAGATGGTGGGCTCGGGCATGCCGACGAGCCGGCTGGAGTCGGCTACCCCGGCCACCTCGGCCAGTGCCTGGTTGGCCATCAGGTAGCGGCCGCGCCGATCCTTGATCCAGGCCAGGCAGGGGAGGTTGTCGAAGATGGCGCGGATGTAGCCCTCGCGCAGGCGCAACTCGCCCTCGACCCGTCGCTGTGAGCTGACGTCGCGCTGGATTCCCAGCCAGACGGATCCCCAGCCGGGCAGGTCATGGCAGCTGATCGTCGTGAAGGTCCAGAAGGTGCTGCCATCCTTGCGCTGGTTCAGGATCTCGCCGTCCCAGCGTCCGGTGTCCGCGAGCGCCCGCATGATGGCCTGCGCCGTCGCTTCCGGAGCAGCCATCGCCGGGGCGTTGAGCCTGGCTGCCGGCTCGCCGAGCAATTCGCCGCGGCCATAGCCGAACATCGCATCGAAGGCCGAGTTGCAGTAGACGATCCGCCCATCGGTCGACGAGACCACGACGACGCCATCGCTCACCTTGGCGAGTATCTCGGCCTGGCGACGCACTTCGTGCTGGGCCGAGTCGGAGCCGGGCGTGCGCACCGTCTCGGGCAGCGGTGTGCGGCTAGCCATGCTGGCTGCGTTGCAGTTCCGCCACGAGGTCGCGGCAATGTTCGCCGAGCTTGCGACGCTGGCGGCGCGCCTCGTCGCGCAGGCTGGCGAACGCGGCGCTTTCCGACAGGCGCCGCTGAGCCATGACGATGCCGATCGCGACGCTGGTATGGCGGCCATCGGCGAGGGCGTGCTCGAGCTGCTCCTTGGCGAGCGCCAGCCCGTCGAGGTCGCGCGCGCGAGCCAGCGCGGTCTCGATCGCAGGCATCAGGCGCGCAGGGTCGACCGGCTTGACCAGATAGCCCAGGCCGCCTTGGCGCACGGCCTCGACCACCTCGTCGCGCTCGCCGTAGGCGCTCAGGAACAGGCTGTGCAGCCCGTGTCGGCGCTCGAGCAGATGGGCGAGTTCCATTCCCGAAAGACCCGGCATGCGGATGTCGAGTATGGCCAGGTCGAAGGCTTGCGCAGCCGCGCGCTCGAGGGCTCCCGCAGGCGAGTCGGCGGCAGCCACGCCATAGCCCATCGCACGCAGGCCTTCGGTCATGGTCGCCAGCGCCAGGCGGTCGTCGTCGACAAGCAGCAGCGCGGGGGTGGGCATGGGGGAACCGGGCGGGTCGAGGGCTTCGAAAAGGATTTCCGGATGTAAATGGACCGATTCCCGATTGACGTCGTGTTGACCGGTTTGGGGACACTTTATACGATTGCGGCTTGCAGCGGCGGAGTGCCGGAAAGACATCGGAGTGTCTCCCGCATCGAAGCGCCATGCAGTGGAACGCGGCCCCAGCCCCCGGCCGCCCGCCCCGATCCGCCGGACCGCCCGGCCCTGCTTCGCAGAGACCGCGCCCCCGTCTCTGTTGCGGTACGAAGCCCGCCCGACCGGGCATGACTCTGGGGGACCTCCGATGCACCTTGACCGCGCCTGCCTCGATGCCTGGGCTCGAGCGTGCCCGCGCGCCCGCGAAGGCGTCGATGGCATCGCCGCAGTCGACCCGCCGGCCAGCTTGCGCCACGGCGCAGTCGCCTGAGTTCAACCAGGAGCGACCCGATGCCCTCGTCCAGCCTGGACTCCGAGAGACTGGTGCTTGAAGCGCTGAAGTCCGTGCGCAGGCTGATCGGCATGGAAGTGGCGTTCATCTCCGAGTTCGCCGAGGGGCGGCGGGTCTTCCGCTACGTCGACTCGCTGTCGGAGGACGTGCCGGTACGCGTCGGGGCTTCCGACCCGCTCGAGGACAGCTATTGCCAGCGGGTGGTCGACGGCCGCCTGCCCGAGTTGATGCACGATGCCTCTCGCGTGGCCGAGGCGCGCAAGCTGCCGGCGACCGCCGCGCTGCCGGTCGGCGCGCATCTGAGCGTGCCGATCCGGCTGAGCGACGGGCGGGTCTACGGTACCTTCTGCTGCTTCAGCCGGCGTGCCGACAACGGCCTGGGCGAGCGGGACGTGAAGACCCTGCGTTGCTTCGCGGACATGACCGCGCGTTTCATCGAGGAGCAGGTCGTCGAGGAAAAGCGCAGGCGCGACTTGCTCGTGCGCCACGCGAGCGTGCTCGAGGGCGAGCGCTTCCACGCCGTCTACCAGCCGATCGTGCGCCTGCTCGACGGGGCCGTGATCGGTCATGAGGCCCTGACGCGATTCATCGACGAGCCGATCCGCGCGCCGGACCTGTGGTTCAACGAAGCGGCCGAGATCGGGTTGCAGGCCCAGCTCGAAGCCGCTGCGATCGACAAGGCGCTGCGCGCGCTGCGGCACCTGCCTGCGCAGGGCTACCTGTCTCTCAACGCATCGCCGCAGACCCTGCTTTCGGGGGTCCTGGAGCCGGTGCTGGGTGCGCACCCCTTCGAGCGACTGATCCTCGAGGTGACCGAACACGCCTCGGTGGACGACTACTCGACCATCGCGCGCGCCATCGAGCCGCTCAGGAAGCGGGGCCTGCGGATTGCGGTGGACGACGCCGGTGCCGGCTTCGCCAGTTTTCGCCATATCCTGAAGCTGCAGCCCGAAGTCATCAAGCTGGACAACAGCTTGATCCGGCAGATCGACTCCACGCGGCAATACCGCGCGTTGGCGGCTGCAGTGCAGCGCTTTGCCGAGCAGACCGGCAGCGCGGTGGTCGCCGAGGGAGTCGAGGCCGAAGCCCAATTGCAGGTGCTGCGCGACCTCGGGGTCGGCCACGCGCAAGGCTATCTGCTGGGGCGCCCGCGGCCGATCGAAGACCTGCTGGAGCAACGCGGATGAACGAGCCGGCCGAGGCCCTTACGGTCCGCTCCGCCTGGTATGGCCAGGCGATGGAGCGCCTGGTCGAAGTCGTGCAGCGCCTCTCGATGGCGCGCGACCTGGAGAGCGTGATGGCGATCGTGCGCCGTGCCGCACGCGAGTTGACCGGAGCCGACGGAGCGACCTTCGTGCTGCGCGACGCAGGTCGCTGCTTCTATGCCGACGAGGATGCGATCGAGCCGCTGTGGAAGGGCCAGCGCTTTCCGATGAGCGCCTGCATCAGCGGATGGGTGATGCTCAACCGGGAGCCGGCAGCCATCGCCGACATCTACGTCGACCCGCGCATTCCCGCCGACGCCTACCGGCCGACTTTCGTGAAGAGCCTGGCGATGGTGCCCATTCGCACGCTGGACCCGGTCGGAGCCATTGGCAATTACTGGGCGGCCCACCACGTGCCGTCACCTGACGAGTTGCGGGTGCTGCAGGCGCTGGCCGACACCACCGCGGTGGCCATGGAGAATCTGCGGGTGTACGAGGAACTCGAGGCGCGGGTGGCGCAGCGCACCGCAGCACTGCAAGCCATTCTCGACAACGTCGAGGTCGGCGTGCTCTTTTCCGTGGGTACGTCGATCGAGCGCGGCAACCCCAAGCTGGCAAGCATCCTGGGCGTTGCGCCGACTACCGAGCTGTCCGGGCGCGCGCTGCGCGAACTGCTGCGCGAGGTCGACTCCGGCCGGTCGACGGCTTTCGACGCCATGCTGGAGGCCGGGGCGGCCGCTGCGTCCACCTTTGTCGCCGAACTGCAACTGCGCCGGCTCGACGCGAGCCCGTTCTGGGCGCGCGTTGCAGCGCGCACGCTGCCGGGCGACGGAACTGCCCGATCCACCATCTGGGTCGTCGAGGACATCAGCGAAGCCAAGGCGCGCGAACGGGCACTCGAGCAGATGCGCCACACCGCGGAGACGGCGACGCGCTTCAAGACCGAATTCCTGGCCAGCATGAGCCATGAGCTTCGAACACCCCTGAACGCGATCATGGGGTTTTCCGAAGTGTTGCGCGACGGCCTGGCCGGTGCGCTGGACGCGCGCCAGACCGAGTACGTCAGCGATATCTACGACAGCGGCGCGCATCTGCTCGAGCTGATCAACGACGTGCTCGATCTGTCGAAGATCGAGGCCGGCAAGACGTCGCTCGACGCCGAACCCGTGGACCCGGCGCAGCTGCTGCGCGGCTGCCTGACGGTGGTCAAGGAAAAGGCGATGGCGAACCGCATAGCGCTGACCGCCAGCATTCCGGACGCACTCGGCATGGCGTTGCTCGACCCGCGCAAGTGCAAGCAGATCGTCTACAACCTGTTGTCGAACGCGGTGAAATTCACGCCGGACGGAGGGCGCGTGGAACTGCGCGCTGCCGCCGTGACCCGCGCGCAGGCGCTCGCTGCGCTGGCCGCGTGCGACCGTGTCGCGCAGCCGCTGGACGAAGGCGACGAGGAGCGGTTGCTGCAGATCGAGGTCTGCGACAGCGGGATCGGGATCGGGCGCGCCGACATGGAGCGCCTGTTCGAGCCCTTCGTGCAGATCGACAGCTCCCTGGCTCGTCAGTACCAGGGAACCGGGCTGGGCCTGACGCTGGTGCGCCGGCTGTGCGCACTGCACGGCGGTTGCGTGGGCTTGCGCAGCAGCAAGGGGGTCGGGACCACGTTCTGCGTCTGGCTCCCATTGCGCCTGGTCGACCTGCAGCGCACTGCCGTCGAGGTGCAACCGGTGCGGCCCGACGCCAAGGCGTTCCCGTTGGCTCTCGTGGTGGACGACGATGCCAGGGCAGCCGGGTTGCTGCGCGTCCAGCTGGAGAGCGCGGGCTGCGAGGTCCTGCTCGCGTCGAGCGCCGAGCAGGCGTGGGAGCTGCTGCGCCAGACGACGCCCTGCTTGATCGTGCTCGACGTGCTGCTGCCGGGAATCGACGGCTGGGAATTCCTTGCGCGGATCAAGAGCACGCCGGCGCTGCAGGCGATCCCGGTGGTGGTCGCGTCGATCGTCTCCGACACCGGCAAGGGCGTGGCGCTCGGCGCGGTCGACGCGCTGCAAAAGCCCGTTCCGGCCAGAATGCTGCGCAGCGTGCTGCAGCGGCTGCGTCTGCTCGATGCCGCCGGCGATGCCTGCGGGTCCCCCGTCCTGGTGGTCGACGATGATCCGCAGGCCTTGGAGGTCGTCGGCTCGCTGCTCGCTGCCAATGGCTGCACCAGTCTGTGCGCGCGAGACGGGGTCGAGGCCCTGGCGATGGCGCGCGCGAACCAGCCGCAGTTGATCATTCTCGACCTGCTGATGCCGGGGATGAGCGGATTCGAGGTCATGGCCGCGCTGCGCGCGGACGATGCCACCGCGAGCATCCCCGTCGTGGTCCTGACGGCGATGGAGCTCGACGCAGCCCAGCGCGATGCGCTGCAGTCGCAGACCGGCAGCGTGGTGCGCAAGTCCAGATTCAACGAACAGCGGCTGCTGGCAGCATTGCGCCAGGCCGTGTCGCAGCGCTAGCGCTTGGGCAAGGCGATTCGTCACGACAAGCCCCACTGCAATCAGGAGATCGCATGTCCGCACCCGCGTCCAAGGTGGTCCTGATCGTCGACGACGACCCCCGCAATCGCGAATACCTGCGCCTGCTGCTCGAGCGCGAAGGCCACGCCACGCTGGAGTGCGCGGATGGCGATTGCGGACTCGAGCTTGCCAGGCAGGAGCGCCCCGACCTGATCCTGCTCGACGCGATGATGCCGGGCAAGGACGGATTCCGCGTCGTGCATGAACTCAAGTCCGACGACGACACGCGGTCGATCCCGGTGATCATGATCACCGCCCTCGACGATCGCGCGGCCCGCCTGCGCGCGCTCGACTGCGGTGCCGAGGAGTTCCTCGGCAAGCCGGTCGACCGCGCCGAGCTGTGGGTCCGCGTGCGCAACCTGCTGCGGCTGAAGGAGTACAGCGACCTGCTCGCACTGCACAACCGCACGCTGGAGCAGCAGGTGCGAGAGCGCAGCGCCCAGCTGACTGCGAGCCACCGCGACACCATCTGCACGATCATGCGCGCGGCCGAGTTCCGCGACCAGGAGACCGGCGCCCACATCAAGCGGATCAGCTTCTACAGCAGCGAGCTGGCGCAGCGCCTGCGCATGGGCGACGAGTTCGTCGATTCGATCTTCCATGCCAGTCCGCTGCACGACGTCGGCAAGATCGGGATCCCCGACCATATCCTCCTCAAGCCGGGTCCGCTGGATGCCCAGGAGCGAGCGGTGATGCAGACCCACACCACGCTGGGTGCACGCATCCTGGCTCAGCGCGAGGGGGAGTCCGCCTACCTGCGCATGGGAGAGGAAATCGCGGTAGGCCACCACGAAAGGTGGGACGGAAGCGGTTATCCCCAGGGACTGGCGGGCGATGCGATTCCTTTGGGCGCGCGCATCATGGCGATCTGCGACGTCTACGACGCGCTGCGCAGCCGCCGCCCCTACAAGCAGCCGATGGGCCATGCGCAAGCGCTGAGTGTGATCGTCCGAGGCGATGGTCGAACCCTGCCGGGGCATTTCGACCCGGACGTACTCGAGGCCTTCGGCAACGCGGCCGAGGCGTTCGATGCGATCTATCAAGAGCATGCCGACTGAGCCCGGGGCAGGGTAGAAGCTTCGGCAGCCGAACCGGGCGGATCCGGTTGGCACTTTGTTGATCGGATGCAAGACGGGGGCGCCGGGCCTGCGCGGCGGCATGGCAATCGACGCTATGGTCGTGATCGAATCGCGACTCCGGCTCGTCGGATCGCATACGCTGTCACCCGGGTTCTCCGCCATGCCACGCTTGCCCGACGCTCGTGTCGACCCCTCAGCCTCGGCGAACCCGCAGGCGGGCGCGCAGCCGGCCTGCCGGGCAGGTGCGAAGTCGAGCGCACGGCGGGGCAGCACGCTGGCCCGGGGGCTGTGCGCGCTGGCAGCGCTCGGCTGGGCGATCACCGGTCTGCCCGAGCCGCTCCCCGACACCTGCGCCACCCGCTATCCCAGCGATGCGGCGATCGCATGGACCTGCCACCGGGTGGTGCGCGGCGACACGCCGATCGGGCTCTTCGGCCCGCACTGGCAGGACGGCCTGCGCTTCAACCGGATCGACCGGCGGCATCTCTACCCCGGCGTGCGCATCAAGCTGCCCCTGGACTCCCGCCAGCTGCGGCACTTCACTCCGATGCCCGCCCGTTACGAGGCTGCCGCGGGCGAGCCCAAGTTCCTGCTGGTCGACCTGTCGGAGCAGTTCCTGGGCGCTTACGCCTACGGCAAGCTGGTCATGGCCTTTCCCATCACCTCCGGCAGCGAATCCGACCCGGCACTGCGCACACCGGACGGGCCGTTCAGGGTGACCGCCTACGATCGGCTGCACCGTTCGTCGGTCTATGACATGGAGAACACCGACAAGCCCTATCCGATGCACTATGCGCTGCGCTTCTACACGACGCCCCAGGGGGTCGAGGTGTGGATCCACGGCCGCGACCTGCCGGGCCGCGCTGCCTCGCATGGCTGCATCGGCCTGTACGATGAGGCGATGCAAAGACAGTACTACGGGGTTCCGCGCCGGCCGGTGCTCGACGATGCGCGCAGGCTCTACGAGTGGGCGATCGCTCCGCATCCCGACGACGGCCGGCTGCATGCGATCGGCGACGGGCCGACCGTGCTCATCGTCGGCCGCGCGCCTTGACGAGGATCGAGCGATGCCTGCCATTCAGCGATTGCAGCCACAGCGGCGACGGCCTGCAGGCTTGGGCGCTGCGCTGCGCGCCGCGAGCCGGCGCTCGGCGCTGGGGTCGGCGTTGATCGGGGTTCTCGCCGCGCCGCGGGCGCATGCCGGCGCCGCGCCGCCGGCCCCGCTGCCCAGGCTGGTCGAGGCCATCCACGCGCAGGCGCCGGCGATCAGCCCGCAGGCGATCCTGACCACCCTCAAGGCCTACTCGCGGGTGCGCCAGTTGCGCCTCACCGACAAGCCCCTGGTCACCATCGTGGATTTCTCGGTTCCGTCGAGCGAACCCCGGCTGGCGGTGGCCGACGTGCTCACGGGCAAGGTGCTGTACTACACCTACGTGGCGCACGGCAAGGGCAGCGGGCTGGCGCAGGCGACGCGTTTCTCCAACCGGCCTGGAACCGATGCGAGCAGCCTGGGGGTCTACCTGACCGGTCACGCCTATCACGGCAAGCACGGCTATTCGCTGCGCCTGCACGGACTCGACCCCGCGTTCAACGGCGCGGCCTACCTGCGCGACATCGTGGTGCATGGCGCGGCGTACGTGGGCAAGGCCTACGCGCAGACGCACGGCCGCATCGGGCGCAGTTGGGGTTGCTTCGCGTTGAGCCCGAAAGTGGAGGACGCGGTGGTGCGGCTGATCCGCGACCACACCGTCCTCGTGGGCTATTACCCCGACCCGGACTGGCTGCGCCATTCGACCATCCTGAACGCCGCGGGTTGAACTCGCGACCGCCGCGGCGGGAGATCAGGCGGCGCGGGGGCGATACAGTGCGGCCCACAGCGCCAGCACCGAGATCACGTTGCCGGCGAAGAACACCAGCCAGAAGGCGACCAGGTGATTCAGCACCCCGGACTGGAACAGCGCCAGCGTGCCGGCGGCGATGGCGGCCGCGGCGATCTCCGTGGTGCCCGGCCAGCGGGCGAAGTCGCTGCGCCGCGCCAGCAGCGCCAGTGCGGCGGCCGCGGCGGCCGCCGCGTAGACGGTCCAGGCGTGGCCGCGCAGGCGCCCGAGGTCGAACACCGCAGCATAGGAAAGCCACAGCCCGATCAGCGTGGCAAGGCCATTGGAAATTGCACCCATCGTGGTCACCCTTCGGTCGATTCTTCGAGTTGTCGTACGTAATGCAGCGAGACGCGGGGAATCAGGCTGCACGCGGCGGCCGAGGCCGCGAGCAGCAGCTTCCATGGCAGGCCGAGTTCGCTGCCGCTCCACAGCATCGCCGCGATCAGCCATTGCGCGCCGTAGCACGCATAGCCTGCCGCCGCGAGCAGTCGGTTGGCGTGCAGCCGCCCGGCTCCCCAGAGCAGCGCGTAGCCGCCGGCCAGGGTGACGAACAGGCCGAGCAGCACCGCGGTGCGCAGCAGCTGGTGGGGGTTCATGCGCCCACCTCGGCAGCGCGCAGTTCGGGCGCGGCCCCCGTGCTGCGGCCGACCCGCGCCAGGTCGACGATCAGCAGCACGTAGCCCAGCGCGAACATCACGCCGAACGCGGCGCGCACCCACATGCCTTCGACGAACCACGAACTGCCCTGCGCGGCGATGAAGGACTGCAGGGTCGAGCCGCCGAGCGCGCGTTCGTAGAAGGCCTGTGCCATGCCGGCGATCAGCAGCCCGCCGACCATGCCAATGATCCCCAGGTTGAGCAGCGCGAAGGCCCACTTCCACAGCGGCCCGTCGACCTGCCTGGCGTCGCGTGCCTGGGCCAGCACCACGTAGACGACGGAGATCAGCCCGCAGACATAGGCTCCCCACCAGGCGAAGTGGCCGTGCGAGACGGTCCATTGCGTGCCGTGGGTGAACAGGTTGATCTGCGGCAGGGTCATCATGAAGCCGAACACCCCGGCGCCGAAGAAGTTGCCGAAGGCTTCGGCGAACATCCAGTACAGCGCCGGGCGGTTGCTGCAACGCATGCGGTGGACCCCGGCGTCGTAGACGGCGTGCACCACCATGCCGATCAGCGGCAGCGGCTCGAGGGCGGAGAAGAAGCCGCCGAGGTCGAACCAGTACTTGGGCGTTCCGATCCAGTAGTAATGGTGTCCGAGGCCGAGGATGCCCGAGCCCATGACCAGCCCGATGGTGATGTACAGCCAGGTCTCGACGATGCGGCGCGGGGTGTCCAGCAGGCGCATCAGCGTCCAGGCCATGATGCAGGCGATCAGCACCTCCCAGGTCGCCTCGACCCACAGGTGCACCAGCCACCACCACCAGTACATGTCCTTGGCCATGTTGGTCTCGTTGGGGAAGGCGTCGAGGTAGAGCACGAACAGCGGGACCAGGTCGACGATGAGCACGCCCAGCACGCCCGACATCCTGCGCGCCTTCACCGCGGTGGCGACGATGTTGAACATGAACACCGCGACCACGCACAGGATGCCGATGGCGGCCCAGCGCGGGGCCTCGACGTACTTGCGCCCCTGGTTGATCAGCCACAGCGTGGAGTCGCTGGTCGGCCCGGTCTGCACCAGCGCGAACACCGCGGCGACGACGAGGAAGGCGGCGCAGAACACCCAGAACATCACGTTGGCGAGCTTGATCCCGACGACCTCGCGCTCGACCTCCTGCGGCAGGAACCAGTAGACGGCGCCGAAGAATCCCATCAGGTTCCACACCACCAGGGTGTCGATGTGCAGGATCTTGACCGTGCTGAAGTCCAGCTTGTTGAACAGCAGGCCGGGCTCGAGGTAGAAGGCGGCCGCCAGCAGTCCGGCTGCGATCATCACGCCGAACAGCGCGAAGGCGGCGACCAGGTACCGGATCGCCAGTTTCTGAGATTGGTACATGAGGTCCTCGTCAGGGTTGGTTCGCGTGGCCGAAGTTCGCCGGGAAGCCATTGGTGTTGATGGCCGACATCCACTTCAGGTAGGCGACCACCGCCTCGGCGCTGTCGCGGCTGATGTGCAGGTCGGGCATTTCGCGGCTCCATGTCGGGTAGCGCTCCGGATGCATGAGGAACTCCACCATCGCGTCCTCGCGGGTCTTGGCTCCGGTCATGGGCATCCACTGCAGGCGCCACGCGGGGTCGAGCCACGACTTGGTCAGGTCCGGCGCGAAGTACGCGCCGTTGCCCAGGAAGGTGTGGCAGTCGATGCAGGCGCGAGTCTGGATGACCAGCTTGCCGCGGGCGAGCAGGGCGCGTGCCTGCTGGGCGTCGTAGTGCTTCCCGAACAGCAGTTGCTGCCCGCCGATGACCGGCATGTCGTGATCCTGGGCCGGGTCGTACTGGTAGGAGATGCGGTGGTTGATCACCGTGTAGGGCGGCACGTGCGACCCGCCGGCGGTGATGTCCGACAGGCTGTTCACGGTCAGGAATCCGAGGATCACCAGCATCACCGCGGTGGCGCTGATCGCGCCCGCGCGCCAGAAGGCCGGGTCGTCTGTATGGGAATGGTTCATGGTCTGGCCTTCGACGAGTCGGGGCTGGCTGGCGTGTTCATGCGAGTTCCAGGGGAGGGGATGTAAAAGATGTAAACTAAATTCCACTATAACCCGCAATTGCGGTATCCACAATACCTCTTTTGGGCGGACCTGGCCGATGGAGATGCGATGCGCCTGACCCTGATGACCGACTACGCGCTGCGCCTGCTGATGTACGTGGCGCGCACTCCCGACCGGCTGTGCACCATCGGCGAGGTCGCCGCGGCGCACGCCATCTCGGAGGCCCACTTGATGAAGGTCACCCACAGGCTCGGCCTGGCCGGCTGGCTGGAGACGGTGCGCGGCAAGGGCGGCGGCGTGCGGCTGGCGCTGGCGCCCGAGGCCATCCAGGTCGGCGCGGTGGTGCGCAGCGTCGAGCCCGACTTCTTCCTGGTCGAGTGCCTGGGTGGCGGCGAGCGCTGCAAACTGACCGGAAACTGCCGGTTGACCGGAGTGGTCAACGGCGCGCTGCACAGCTTCCTGGAACATCTCGACCGCTACACCCTGGCCGACCTGCTGCAGGGCCCCGCCTCCCAGGTCGGAGTGGCCATCGCAGTGAAGCCGCCGACGCGCAGGCGAGCGGCTGCGCCGCCGCGGCGCCCCTGAGGCCGCGCTGCCGGCTCAGGCGGTCGGCGCCGTCTCCCCGGCGGTCATCGCTGCGCCGCGCTCCAGGCGCCACAGCAGCAGATGGAAATACACCAGCCCCGCGCACGGCTGCCAGGGCGCGATCAGCGCCTCGGTCGCCTGCGGGGCCAGCGCGGCGGGCAGGCCGAGCCACAGCGCCAGGTACTTGCGCGCGCCCGCGTCGTCGACCGGGAAGGAGCGATGGCGGCCGAGGCCGCGCAGCAGCGCGTACTGGGCGCTCCAGCGCCCGACCCCGCGCAGGCTCAGCAGCGCCTGCAGCGCCTGCGCATCGTCGGCGACCTCCACCCGACGCTCCCACGACCCGTCGGCCAGCGCGGATGCGATGTCCAGCAGGTATTCGGCCTTGCGCAGGCTCCAGCCGTCGCGCCGCAGGTCCTGCGGGTCGGCGTGCAGCAGGTCCTGCGCGCGGGGAAAGGCGTGGCAGCCCGACTCGCCGTCGAGCCGCCGGCCGTAGCGGCGGCACAGTCGACCGAGCAGCGCGATGCCCACGTTCAGGCTGACCTGCTGACAGGCCACCGCGTTGGCCAGGGTCTCGAACAGATCGAGGAAGCGCTGCGGATGCACGCCGCGGTAGCGCGCCGCCAGCGGCGCGAGCCGCGGGTCGGCCGACGCGATGCGCTCGAAGGCCGCCGTGTCGTAGTCCAGTCCGAGCAGCCGTTCGGCCGCCGCCCGCGCCGCCTCGCGCGCGGCGGCCGCCCGCGCCGCGGGACCGCGCAGCCGCAGCTCGAGCAGCGGCGACTCGGCAGGTCCGCGCTGACGCACCTGAAGCTCCACGCCAGCCTCGCCCACGGCCAGCACGCGCCGCCAGGTCCGGCCGTCCCAGCGGTCGACCGGGTTGTGGGGCTGCCGCCGCAGGGCCCAGACCGTGAGGTCCAGCCTGAACGGCGGCCGCGGCCGCAACAGCATGTCCGCCGTGTTCAGGCGGCGTCGCCGGCGGTGGACTTGCGAATGGTGTCCAACGCGAGCAGCGAGTGGGCGTAGGCGGCGCCGGCGCGCATTTCCGAGGCGACCCACACCGCTTCCATCACCTGTTGCCCGCTGGCGCCCGCCTGCAGCGCGGCCTCGGTGTGGTTGCGGATGCAGTACGGGCACTGGGTGACATGCGCGACCGCAACGGCGATCAGCTGCTTGGTTCGCCGGTCCAGCGCGCCTTCGGCGAAGACCTGTCTGCTGAAGGCCCGGAAGGCGTCGAGTTGCTGCGGCGCGAGTTCGCGGCGCATGCGCGCGAGCTCGTCGTCGGGGTCGGGGTAGAGGTGATCGTGCATCGAGCGGCCTCGCTGTGGAAGGGGTGAAGGGGTGGTGGGAATGCTACGAAACAGACGCTACGAAACAGACGCGGCGCGGCCAACCCGCGCAGCCGGACGTTCGGCCGGAAGTGCCACGTGGGCCACGTGGGCTGCGCGGGCCGCCGCGACGGCTCCACGGCTCCACGGCTCCACGGCTCCACGGCTCCACGGCTCCACGGCTCGGCGGGTCATTCCGCGTGAGCGCGAGGGTCGAGCCGCGGCGTGTTGGCCGACCCGTCGCCCTCGGCGACTTGCGCAACGCCAGTGGCCACGTCCGGGAGGAGCCTGCAGCGTATGGTTCCTTCGACAGCCGACAGGTCCTGCAGGACGTCCGGGTCGAAGCTGCCGTCGAGGTCCATGACCACGTAGCCGAGTTCCTCGTCGGTGCGCAGGTATTGCGCGGCCACGTTCAGACCCGCCGCGGCGACGCGGTCGTGGATCCCGGCCATGACGCCCGGCCGGTTGCGGTGCACGTGCAGGATGCGCAGGCGCCCGGCGTGGCCGGGCAGCGCGACCTGGGGGAAGTTGACCGCCGACACCGTCGAGCCGTTGTCGCCGTAGCGTGCGAGCTTGGCCGCGACCTCGCCCCCGATGCTGGCCTGCGCCTCCAGCGTCGAGCCGCCGATATGGGGAGTCAGCAGCACGTTGTCGAAGCGCACCAGCGGCGAATCGAAGCGACCGTCGTTGCCCTTCGGCTCGACCGGGAACACATCGATCGCCGCGCCCGCGAGGTGTCCGCGGTCGAGCGCATCGACCAGGGCGTCGATGTCCACCACGCTGCCCCGCGAGGCATTGATCAGGTGGCTCCCGGGCTTCATGCGCGCCAGTTCCGGGGCCCCGACGAGATCGCGCGTCCGGGGCGTCTCGGGTACGTGCAGGCTGAGCACGTCGGCGGCCCGCAGCACGGCGTCCAGGGTGCCGAGCTGGCGCGCGTTGCCGAGCGCCAGCTTGGCCTCGATGTCGTGGAACACCACGCGCATTCCCAGGTGCTCGGCGAGCAAGCCGAGCTGGGTTCCGATGTGCCCGTAGCCGACGATGCCCAGGGTCTTGCCTCGAACCTCGTGCGATCGCGTCGCGCTCTTCATCCAGCCGCTGCGGTGCAGCAGCGCGTTCTTCTGCGCGATGCCCCGCATCAGCAGGATGGTCTGCGCCAGTACGAGTTCCGCGACGCTGCGCGTGTTGGAAAAGGGGGCGTTGAACACCGGGATGCCGCGTCGCGCGGCGGCACGCAGGTCGACCTGGTTGGTGCCGATGCAAAAGCAGCCGATGGCCATCAGCCCAGGGGTCGCCGCGAGCACGGCCTCGCTCAGCTGCGAGCGCGAGCGGATGCCGACGAAATGCGCGTCGCCGATCAGGCGCGCGAGTTCCTCGCCGGAGGCCGCCCCGGGCAGCGCCACCACCTGGGCGTAACCGTCCGCGCGCAACAGCTCGACCGCCGAGGGGTGAATTCCCTCGAGCAGGACGATCCGGATGTCCGGCTTGTGAAACAAGACTGTTCGATGTTCCATTGTTGTCCCTGTCCGCACCACGCTCCGTGGACCGTCGCCACCCCCGAGAGTGCCTCCGGGATGGCGTACCGAGCCTTTCCGCCATTGAAACAGCCTCGAAAGAATCCGCGGCCTGCGTGCAAGATGCCCTTGTCGACGATAGGCTCATTGTTGAAAAGAGTCATCGTAGATGTACGATAAAGCCATGAACCTCGATGCTTCCCTCGAACGATCGCTGTCGGCTTCCTATGCGGCCGGCTTCGTCACCGACATTGCCGCGGAGACCATTCCCCCCGGCTTGTCGAGCGAGGTGGTCCGCCTGATCTCGCAGCGCAGGAACGAGCCCGCCTTCATGCTGGAGTGGCGCCTGAAGGCCTACGAGGCCTGGCTGCAGATGACCGCGCCGCGTTGGGCCCACCTCGAGCAGGCGCCGATCGACTACCAGGCCATTTCGTATTTTTCCCGTCCGCGCTCCGCCAACGAGGCGCCGAAGAGCCTCGACGAGGTCGACCCGAAGCTGCTCGAGACCTACGAGAAGCTGGGAATCCCGCTGCACGAGCGCGCCGCGCTGGCCGGCGTCGCCGTGGATGCGGTGTTCGACTCGGTGTCGGTCGTCACGACGTTCCGCAAGCAGCTCGCAGACGCGGGGGTCATCTTCTGCAGCCTGTCGGAGGCCTTGCAGACCCATCCCGAGCTGGTTCGGCAATACCTCGGTTCGGTGGTACCGAGCCACGACAACTTCTACGCTGCGCTGAACTCCGCGGTGTTCTCCGACGGCTCCTTCGTCTACGTCCCGAAGGGCGTGCGCTGCCCGATGGAGTTGTCGTCGTACTTCCGCATCAACGCCGCGAAGACCGGGCAGTTCGAGCGCACGCTGATCATCGCCGAGGAAGGCGCGTCGGTGAGCTACCTGGAGGGCTGCACCGCGCCCAAGCGCGACGAGAACCAGTTGCACGCTGCGGTGGTCGAGCTCGTCGCGCTGGACGATGCGCAGATCAAGTACTCGACGGTGCAGAACTGGTACCCGGGGGACGAACAGGGCGTCGGCGGCATCTACAACTTCGTGACCAAGCGGGCGCACGCGCGGGGCAGGCGCTCGCGCATCACCTGGACCCAGGTCGAGACCGGAGCGGCCATCACCTGGAAGTACCCCAGCTGCTGGCTGATCGGCGAGGGCGCGGTCGGCGAGTTCTATTCGGTGGCGCTGTCGAACCACTACCAGCAGGCCGACACCGGGACCAAGATGGTGCATATCGGCCGCGACACCCGCAGCACCGTGATCTCCAAGGGGATCTCCGCGGGACACGGTCGCAGCACCTACCGCGGCCAGGTCAAGGCGGCCCCGACCGCATCCGGCGCACGCAATTTCACGCAGTGCGACTCGCTGCTGCTCGGCAGCCAGTGCGAGGCGCACACCCATCCCTACATCGACAGCCGCAATCCCGACGCCCGCTTCGAGCACGAGGCGACGACCTCGAGGGTCAGCGACGACCAGCTCTTCTACTGCAGGCAGCGTGGGCTGAGCGCCGAGGACGCGCTGGCGCTGGTGGTCAACGGCTTCTGCAAGTCGGTTTTCCAGCAGTTGCCGATGGAGTTCGCCGTCGAGGCGCAGAACCTGCTGAACGTGAGCCTGGAAGGAGCCACCGCATGACCACCCCTGTGTTGAGACTGCGCAATCTTCGCGCGAGCATCGGCGGCCGCCAGGTCTTGCGTGGGGTCGACCTCGACGTCGACCCCGGCCAGGTGCACGCCATCATGGGGCCCAACGGCGCCGGCAAGAGCACGTTGGCCGCGGCCCTCGCCGGACGCCCCGATATCGTCGCCGAGGCGGATGCCGCGCTGCTCGACGGCGAGCCTGTGCTGGAGCGCAGCCCCGACGAGCGGGCCTGCAGGGGCCTCTTCCTGGGCTTCCAGTATCCGGTGGAACTGCCGGGGGTGCACAACCTGCTGCTGCTGCGCAGCGCCCTCAATGCCCTGCGTCGTCACCAGGGCAGCCCCGAGGTCGACGCCTACGATTTCCTGCGCTCCGCGCGGGCGGTCGCCAAGAGCCTGGGCCTGGCGGAGGAGCTGCTGCAGCGCGACGTCAACGACGGCTTCTCGGGCGGCGAGAAGAAGCGCAACGAGATCCTGCAGCTCGCGCTGCTGCAGCCGCGGCTGGCGATCCTCGACGAAATCGATTCGGGCCTGGACATCGATGCCCTCAAGCAGGTCGGCGCCGCGCTGCAGGGCCTGCGCGACGGGCGGCGCAGCATGGTCCTCGTCACCCACTACCGGCGGTTGCTCGACCTCGTGCCGGTGGACCGGGTGCACGTGATGGTCGATGGGCGCATCGTCGAGTCGGGCGGAATCGAGCTGGCGGAGCGCCTGGAGCGGCAGGGCTACGAGTGGGCCCTGCAGCCCGAAGCGATCGGGGAGTAGGCGCACCATGGACGCATCGGCTCTGCACGCGCCGCTCGTGGCCACCGACGAACCCGACTGCCTGGCGCGCTGGCGCGCCGAGGCCCGCGAGTTGCTGGCGCGGCTGGGACTTCCCGGCCGCCACGATGAACACTGGAGGCGAGCGGACCTGGGCTTCCTGGCCGCCGCGACGCACGGCATCGACGCCACCGCTGCGCCGGCGCCGGCGCACCCCGTCGCGGGCACGTCCGAGCTCGCAGGCTTGCGCGCCGGCATCCACCTCTGTTTCGAGAGCGGCCGCTTCGCGCCTGCGCTGAGTCACCTCGTCGACGCCGCCGCCGTGCGCGTCACCCGGCTCGGCGCGGCCCGGGCGGGCGACGGCGCCGCGGCGCCTGCACTGGCGCCCCACGCCGGACTCGTCGGCGACCTGCGGCTGGCACTGCTGAGCCGTGCCGCTGCTGCCGACGGCGCGCAGATGGTCGTGCCGAGCGGCAGCACGCCGAGCCGCCCGCTGGTGCTCGAGCACGTCGGATCGAGCGCCGGGCCGGGAACGGCCTTCGTGTCGCACCGGCTGTGTCTCGAGCCGGGTGCGTCGGCGACCCTGGTCGAGTTCTACGACGACCGCTCGGCAGCCGACTTCACGCTGCTGGGCGAGCTGAGCATCGAGCTGGGCGCGTCGAGCCGCCTGCTGCACGTGCGCATGGTCGCACCCACCCACGGCGCGCGCCTGGTGGACACGCTGCGGGTGGATGTCGGTCGCGGCGCCGAATATGTCCAGCGCACCCTGGCGGCCCCGGCCGCCGCGCTGCGCAGCACGCAAGCGCTCGCGCTGGTCGGCGACGGCGCGCACGCCGTGCTGCACGCCGGCGCCTTCGCCCGCCGCCAGGCCGACGTGGACCTGCGCGTGCTCGCCGAGCACGCCGCCGATGCGACGCGCAGCGAACAGACGGTGCACGTGCTGGCGGCCGCGGGCCGCGCGACCGTGGACTCCGAAGCGCTGGTGCCGCCCGGCAGGCGCTGCGTGCATTCGCGGCAATCGCTGCGCGCGGTGCTGCTGGAGGCCGGCAGCGACGTCGCGCTGCGGCCGCGCCTGGCGATCCGCTCCGACGATGTCGACAGCCGGCATGGCGCGACCACCGCCGCGCTGCCGCAGGATGCCTTGTTCTACCTGCGCAGCCGGGGCCTGGACTCCCGGCAGGCCCAGCGTCTGCTGGTGTCGGCGCATCTGCGCCGGATCTTCCCGGCCACGGGCGACGAGGCGCTGGACGCCTTCGTCCAGGGTTTCGTGCAGGCGGCGCTCGACTGCGTGCTGGTCGGCGCCGGAGGGGCCGCGGCATGAATCCGCACGATCTTCCCGCGGGCGCGCAGGTCGCCGCGAGCTTCCCTGCGCTGACGCAAACCGTCCACGGGCAGCGTCTGGTGTACCTGGACGGCGCGGCGTCCAAGCTCATGCCGCAATGCGTGATCGACGCCATCGCCCACTACCAGTCCTTCGACCATGCCAACGTCCACCGCGGCGTGCACGCGCTGGCCGAACGCGCGACCGCGCGCTTCGAGGACGCCCGCGAGGCGGTGCGCGACTTCATCCATGCGTCGAGCACCCGCGAAGTCGTCTTCACCCGCGGCGCCACCGAGGCCCTCAACCTCGCCGCCATCGGGCTGGGCGTCGGCCTGCGGCCGGGCGACGAAGTGATCGTCTCGGCCATCGAGCACCATGCCAACCTGGTGCCGTGGCAGATGGCCTGCGCGCGCAGCGGCGCGCGCCTGCGTTTCATCGCGGTGCGCGACGACGGTACCCTGGACATGGACGGCTTCGAACGCCTTCTCGGCCCGCGCTCGCGCGTGCTCGCAGTCACCCAGGCGTCCAACGTGCTGGGCACGGTTCCCGACGTGGCGGCGCTGGTCGCGCGCGCCCGCTGCGCCGGGCTGGCGACGGTGGTCGACGGAGCGCAGGCGGTCGCGCATGCGCCGGTCGACGTGCAGGCCCTGGATTGTGACTTCTACGCCTTCTCGGCCCACAAGATGTACGGGCCGACCGGGATCGGCGTGCTGTACGGCCGCGAATCCGCGCTCGATCGCATCCCCCCGCTGTTCGGCGGAGGCGACATGATCGAGGCCGTCACGCTGGAGTCGGCGAGCTACGCCGGCCTGCCGGCGCGACTCGAAGCCGGCACGCCGAACATCTCGGGGGCGGTCGGCCTGCACGCGGCCATCGGCTTCCTCGGCAGCTTCGACCGGCCGCGACGGCTCGAGGCCGAGCACCATCTGCTGGCGGCGATGGAGGCCGGCCTGAACCGGCTGGCCGGAGTGAGGGTGCTCGCTGCCGGAACGCCCAAGCAGGGGGCGCTGTCCTTTGTCGTCGACGGCGTGCATGCGCATGATGTCGGAACGGTGCTCGACCGGCGCGGCATCGCGGTGCGCGTCGGCCATCACTGCGCGATGCCGGTGATGCAGCGCTTCGGGGTGCCGGCCACGGTGCGCGCGTCGCTCAGCGTGCACAACACCCAGGGCGACGTGCAGGCGCTGGTCGACGGCGTGCGCGAGGCGTGCGAGAGACTGCGATGAACGACGAACTCGGACTGCTCTACCAGGACGTGGTGCTCGACCACAAGCGCCACCCCCGCCACCACGGCCCGCTGCCGGACGCCGACCGCGAGTCGCGCGGCTACAACCCGCTGTGCGGCGACAGCATCACCCTGCGGCTGCGCACCGGCGACGGTCGAATCGAGGACATCGCCTTCGAGGGCCAGGGTTGCGCGATCTGCGTGGCATCGGCTTCGCTGATGACCGAGGCCGTGCACGGCGCCCGGCTGGTCGACGCCCGGGTGGCGCTGCGGGCGATGCACCGCATGCTGTCGGGCGACGGCGAGGTCGACGAGGCGGTCCTGGGCAAGCTGTCGTTGCTGCAGGGGGTGCGGCGCTTCCCGTCGCGCATCAAGTGCGCGGCGCTGGCCTGGCACGCGTTGGGCGACTGCCTGGACGAGCCGACGGCCGCAGCGCAGGAGCAGGGCGATGAACCCGGGCGCGCGTGAAGCCGTGGTCGTGCGGCGCCTGGTGAAGGCGCAGCAGGTCCCATCGGGCGAGTGGTACCGGCTCGAACCCGGGCTCGAGGGTTGGCTGACCCAGGCGCTGGGGTCGAGCTACACGGTGCTGGCCGACGGCCTGCTGTGGCGCATCGACGGCAGCGACGGCGATGCCATCGGCATGCCCATCCGCAGCGCGGCGCCGCGACAGGCCGAGCCCAGCGACGAGGAGTTGCAGCGCTGGGTGTGGGAGGAACTGGGGGAGATCTACGACCCCGAGATACCGTGCAGCATCGTCGAGCTCGGGCTGGTGTATCGCTGCGATCTGCGCAGGCAGGACGACGGCCGCTTCGAGCTGCGCGTCGAGATGACCTTGACCGCCCCGGGCTGCGGCATGGGTCGGCAGCTGGCCGACGAAGTGGCCGAGCGGCTGCTGGCGCTGCCGCGCGTGGCCCGTGCCGAGGTCGACGTGGTGTTCGACCCGCCGTGGGATCGCTCGATGATGAGCGAGGCGGCCCGGCTTTCGCTGGGACTGCTGTGAAGGCACGGCCCGCGCCGACGCGGGCACCTGCGAGGAAATCCGCATCATGACCTATGTCGTCACCGAGGCCTGCATCGCCTGCAAGTACACCGACTGCGTCGACGTGTGCCCGGTCGACGCGTTTCGCGAGGGTCCGAACTTCCTGGCCATCGACCCGGACGAATGCATCGACTGCGCCGTGTGCGTGCCGGAGTGCCCGGTCGGAGCCATTTTCGCCGACGACGACGTGCCCGGCGACCAGCAGGAATACATCGGCCTGAACGCCGAGCTGGCCCGCGCATGGAAGCCCATCGTGAAGACCAAGGCCGCGCTGCCCGACGCCGACGAGTGGGCCGCGGTGCAGCGCAAGCGCGACAGGCTGCTGCGCTGAGGCCGCGTGCCGCGTCGCGGCTCAGCCGTCGCGGCCGTCGACCCGCGCAGCCAGCAGCCAGGGCGCGTAGCGGGCGAAGTACAACGCGAAGCCGAGCATCCACAGCAGCCCCGACGCCAGCAGCGCCTGCGGGGTCAGCGCCGGCAGCAGCAGCGGCACGGCCACGCGCGCCAGCGCGGCCAGGAACAGCGCCGCATAGGCAGCCACCTCGATCCTGCCGGCCTGCAGGGCGCGCGCGGTGTGGGCGCGCGCGGTGCGGGTGAGCATCGCGATGATCAGGCCGCCCATCGAGCCCACCGTCAGGGCGTGCAGCGCCGGTGAAGGCGCGATCCACCCGGCCTGCGCGGCCGCGAGCAGCGCCAGCCCGACCGGGATCCAGCCATAGCCCAGGTGCAGCACCCACAGGATCGGGCGGCCGAGGCTGCGCCAGGGCTTCCACGACAGCAGGCGCCACGCCTGCAGCAACGCGGCGGCCGCCAGCAGCCACGCGCTGGCCGTCGCCGACACGCCGCAGGCCCAGCCCGCGAGCCCCGCGCCGGTGACGACGGCCGCCAGGCCGTCACGCCGCGGCGAAGCCGCCAGTTCCAGCCCGGGCACGGCATTGCGGGTGAACAGCGGGATCACTCGCCCGCCGATGATGCACTCGAGCAGCACGACGAGGGCGATTCCCGCGTAGACGGCGCGCATCGGATCGATGGGCACGACCCCGAGCACGGCCAGATGGAACAGCAGGTTGCCCAGGGCCAGCGCGGCCAGCACCCCGCCGACCGCGGCGTTGCGCCGGTTGCCGGAGCGCACCAGCAGGCCGATGAAAACCCCCGCGACCACGACCAGGAACGAGCCGTCGAGCAGCGAGAACAGCGCGTAGGGCCCGCACACCGCGGCCACGCGGGCGGCCGCCCACCACGCGAACAGCGCTCCCAGCGCGGGCCCGCGCGGAGTCGCCAGCCCGGTCCACACCCGGCCCGCGGTGAACAGGAAGCCCACGACCACGGCGACGACAAAGCCGTAGAGCATTTCGTGGGCATGCCAAAGGACCGGCCCGAGTCGGGGCGCAACGGCCATGCGGCCAGTGAACACCGGGAACCACAGTCCCATGGCGATCACCGCAAACGCCGCGGCACCCAGGTAGAAAGGCCTGAAGCCCAGCCGCAGCAGCGGCCAT
>JAKBBQ010000244.1 GCA_021808405.1 Pseudomonadota bacterium
ATATTACTTGGCCGAATCAAGCAACCTCGCCACAGGGCGAAACCCTACCATCCGGCATGGTCTCGTCTCCCCAGGAAGGTTTCATGTTGCGCTGCCCCGCTCCCCCGCGTGCCGGCCTGTGCCTGCTGGCTGCCGCGCTGCTCGCCGGCTGCACCACCGTGGGTCCGGATTTCAAGCGGCCGGCGCCGCCTGCGGTGGCGGGCTACACCGCCGGCAGCCTGCCGGCGCGGACCGCTTCGGCTCCCGGCACGCTGGGCCAAGGCCAGCGTCTGGGCACGGCAGACGCCGCGCCCCCAACCTGGTGGACCGCCTTCGGCTCGCCCACGCTGGACTCGCTGGTGCAGCGGGCGCTGCAGGACAACCCCAGCCTGGACGCCGCGCGCGCCACGCTGCGCCAGGCGCAGCAGACCTACGCCGCGCAGGCGGGTTCGACGCTGTACCCGACGCTCAACGCCAAGCTCGGCGCCAGCCGCAACGGGGTCAACGGAGCCGCGCAGGGAACGGGCAATTCCCAGCACATCTACAACCTCTACAACGCCGGCATCGCGGTCAATTACAACCTCGACCTGTTCGGCGGCAACCGGCGCGCGCTGGAGGCGCTGGCGGCGCAGGCCGACTACCAGGCCTACCAGCTCGCAGGGGCGCGGCTGAGCGTGGCCGGCAACGTGGTCACCACCGCCTTCGCGCAGGCGCAGCTGGCGGCGCAGATCGCCGCCACCCAGGCCATCGCCAAGGCGCAGGCCGACGAACTCGACATCACCCGCCAGCGCGTGCGCATCGGCGCCGCTTCGCGGGTCGACGTGCTGAGCCTGCAGACCCAGTACGAACAGACGCTGGCCAGCCTGCCGCCGCTGCGCAACAAGCTGCAGCAGGCCGACCACCTGCTGGCCGTGCTGGTCGGCCAGGCGCCCGGGCAGGCGCGCCTGCCGCGTTTCGCGCTCACCGACTTCCGCCTGCCGCCGCAGCTGCCGCTGGTCGTGCCCTCCGCGCTGGTGCGCCAGCGCCCCGACGTGCAGGCCTCGACGGCCTTGCTGCACGCGGCGACCGCGCAGTACGGAGTGGCCATCTCCAGCCTCTACCCGCAGATCAACCTCAGCGCCAGCCTGGGTACGCAGGCCCTGACCGCCGGCGCGCTGTTCGGGCCGGGCAGCGCCATCTGGGCGCTCGCCGGCCAGCTGGCGCAGCCGTTGTTCGACGCCGGGCTGCGGGGTGCCGAGAACGCAGCCGAGGCCAACCTGCAGGCGGCCGGCGCGAACTACCGCGAAACCGTGCTGCAGGCCCTGCGCAACGTGGCCGACGCGCTGCGCCAGCTCGACAACGACGCGCAGACCCTGCGCGCGCAGGCGGCAGCCGACCAGGCGGCACAGGAGTCGCTGCATCTGGTGGAGCAGCAATACCGCCTGGGCGCGGCCAGTTACCTGCAGTTGCTGAGCGCGCAGCAGCAGGCGCAAGGCGCGCGCATCGGCCTGCTGGCCGCGCAGGCGGCGCGGCTGGCCGACAGCGCCGCGCTGTACCAGGCGATGGGCGGCGGCGTGCTGGCGCGCCAGCCGGCGGGGGCCGCGACCGCATCCTGAGCACCCGCGGGCCGCCGCCCGGCCCGGGTGCGCGCCGCGCACCCACGCAAGCACGAGACCTGCGCCGCCACTGCGGCGCGGAACCGAGGATGGGCATCACCGAACGCAAACGCACATGTCGACGACCGCACGCACCACCCTACGCATGATCATCATGCTTGTCCTCGCGGCCGCCCTGATCGCGGCCGTGACCTGGTTCCACGTGTTCAAGGGCCGCATGATCGCCAAGTACATGAAGAGCATGTCCAGCCCGCCGCAGACGGTGTCGACGGCGGTGGCGCGGCTCGAGAGCTGGCAGCCGACGGTGCACGCGCTGGGCACGCTGCGCGCCAGCCGGCAGGCCAGCCTCGGCGCGCCGGTCGGCGCCGTGGTGACCGGGATCCACTTCGATTCCGGCGAACACGTGCGCGCCGGCCAGGACCTGGTCGACCTCGACCCGGCGCCGCTGCGCGCGCAACTGCGCCAGCTGCAGGCGCAGTTGCACCTGGCGCAGCTCAACCTGCGGCGCGACCGCGCGCAGCTGGCGGCGCACGCGGTGAGCCAGGCGGTGGTCGACACCGACCAGGCCGCGGTGCAGAGCGACGAAGCGGGAATCGCGGCGCAGCAGGCGCTGCTGGCCCAGCACGTCATCTCCGCCCCCTTCGCCGGACGCCTCGGCCTGCGCCAGGTCGACCTCGGCCAGTACCTGGCCCCCGGCGGCGTGGCGGTCACGCTGCAGCAGCTCAACCCCATGCTCATCGACTTCAACGTGCCGCAGGACCAGATCGACCTGATCCGCGTCGGCATGGCGGCCGACCTGCGCACCAGCGCGGTTCCCGGCAAGACCTTCGTCGGCAAGGTCACCGCGATCGAGCCGCAGGTCGACACCGCGACGCGCAACCTGACGGTGCGCGCGCGGGTGAGCAACCCGGGTGAAAAGCTGCTGCCCGGTGTGTTCGCCAGCGTGCAGCTCCAGCGCGGAGGGCCCAGGCAGTACATCACGCTGCCCAACGCAGCCGTGGTCTACAACCCCTACGGCGACACGGTGTACCTGGTGAAGGACGAGGGCAAGGGCCCCGACGGCAAGCCGCGGCTGGTCGCCGAGCAGCGCTTCATCACCGCCGGCCCGCAGCGCGGCGACCAGGTCGCGGTGCTCAAGGGCCTGAAGGCCGGCGAGACCGTGGTCACCTCGGGGCAGCTCAAGTTGCGCAACGGCACGCCGCTGCTGATCAACAACAGCGTCAAGCCCAGCGACAGTCCGGACCCCACGGTCCCCGACTCCTGATCCGCCCCAGCTCCGACACACGAGCATGAACAAGAAATTCACCGACCTATTCATCGAGCGTCCGGTGCTGGCCACCGTGGTCGCGCTGGTGATCCTGGTGCTCGGGCTGCGCTCGGCCGGACTTCTTCCGGTGCTGCAGTACCCCTTCACCGAGAACGCCGTGGTCACCGTGACCACCAGCTACCCGGGCGCCTCCGCGTCGACCGTGGCCTCGTTCATCACGACGCCGCTGGAAAACTCCATCGCGCAGGCCAACGGCATCGACTACATGACCTCCACCAGCGTGCAGGGGGTCAGCACCATCACGATCAACCTGATCCTGAACTACGACCCCGACAAGGCGCTGACCGAGATCAGCACCAAGGTCAACGCGGTGGTCAACCAGCTGCCGGCGGATTCGCAGAAGCCCACGCTGACGGTGACGATCGGGCAGACCATCGACGCCATGTACATCGGCTTCTACAGCGATGTGCTCAAGCCGAACCAGATCACCGACTACCTGACGCGCTCGGTGCAGCCCAGGCTGCAGGCCATCAAGGGGGTGCAGACCGCCGAGTTCATCGGCGCGAAGAACTTCGCGCTGCGCGCCTGGCTCGACCCGCGCAAGCTGGCCGCCTACGGCCTGACCGCCGCCGACGTGTACAGCGCGCTGGCGGCCAACAACTACATCACCGCGGCCGGCCACACCAAGGGCCAGATGGTGCAGATCAACCTGGCCGCCAACACCGACCTGAAGTCGCTGAGCGCCTTCCGCAACCTGATCGTCAAGACGGTCAACGGTCGCGTGGTGCGGCTGGACGACGTGGCGCGGGTCACGCTGGGCTCGGACGACTACGAGACCAACGTCGCCTTCGACGGCAAGTCCTCGGTGTTCATCGGCATCCAGGTCGCCCCCAGCGCCAACCTGCTCGACGTCGTCAAGCGAGTGCGCGCCGCGTTCCCGGGAATCCAGGCGCAGCTGCCGCAGGGAATGACCGGACGCATCGTCTACGACTCCACCAAGTTCGTCGACGCCTCGATCAGCGACGTCATCCAGACCCTGATCGAGGCGGTGCTGATCGTGGCCGCGGTGGTGTTCGTCTTCCTCGGCTCGTTGCGCTCGGTGGTGGTTCCGCTGGTGGCCATCCCGCTGTCGATCATCGGCACCTTCACGGTGATGTTCGCGCTGGGCTACTCGATCAACCTGCTGACCCTGCTGGCCATCGTGCTGGCGATCGGGCTGGTGGTCGACGACGCCATCATCATCGTCGAGAACGTCAGTCGCCACCTCGAGGAGGGCATGGCGCGCAAGGACGCGGCGATCCGCGCCGCGCGCGAACTGGCGACCCCGATCATCGCGATGGCCGTGGTGCTGGTCGCGGTGTACGTGCCGATCGGTTTCATGAGCGGTCTGACCGGGGCGCTGTTCACCGAGTTCGCCTTCACGCTGGTCGGCACGGTGGTGATCTCGGCCATCCTCGCGCTGACCCTGTCGCCGATGATGTGCTCGCGGCTGCTCAAGGCGCCCGACCCGCAGAGCCGCAGCTGGCAGGACCGGCTGGTGCTGTTCCTCGACCGGACGTTCGAGCGCCTGCACGGGCGCTATGAGCGCATGCTGCACGGCTCGCTGAACTACCTGCCGGTGACCGCGGTGATGGGTGTGATCGTGCTCGGCTCGATCTACTTCCTCTACGCCTCCTCGACCTCGGAGCTGGCGCCCCAGGAGGACCAGGGGGTGCTGATCACCCTGGCCTTCACCAACCCGACGGCCACGCTGGAGCAGCGCGCCCAGGTGGTGCATCAGGTCTACGACGTGTTCAAGAGCTTCCGCGAGACCGACCACGTGTTCCAGATCAACTCGCCGACCCAGGTCATCGGCGGCATGGTGCTCAAGCCCTGGAACGAGCGCAAGGCCACGACCAACCAGCTGCAGCCGGTGCTGCAGCGCAAGCTCAGCCAGATCGCCGGCGGCCAGATCGCGGTGTTCCAGCCGCCTTCGCTGCCCGGCGCGCGCGGACTGCCGGTGCAGTTCGTGCTGACCACCACCGATCCGGTGGACAGGCTGTACACCGTGTCCCAGCAGTTCCTGCACGCTGCGCTGAAGACCGGGGACTTCGCCTTCATGCAAAGCGACCTGCGGGTCGACCTGCCCCAGACCACGCTGGTGGTCGACCGCAACATGGCGGCTCAGCTCGGCCTGACCATGCAGCAGATCGGCTCGTCGATCTCGGCCATGATGGGCGGCGGCTACGTCAACTTCTTCAACCTCGACGGCCGTTCGTACAAGGTGATCCCGCAGGTGCAGCGGCGTTTCCGCCTCACCACCTCGCAACTGCTCAACTACTACATCCGCACCGCCAGCGGCCAGATGGTCCCGCTGTCCACCGTCGTCAGCCTGAAGAACACGGTGCAGCCCGAGACCATCAACCACTTCCAGCAGGCCAACTCGGCGACCCTGAACGCGGTGCCCATCCCCGGCGTGTCGCAAGGCAAGGCGCTGGACGACCTGAAGGCGCTGGCCGAGCGCAGCTTGCCCTCGGGCTACAGCTTCGACTACTCCGGGCCGTCGCGCCAGTACATCCAGGAGTCCGGCGGGCTGCTGCTGACCTTCGGCTTCGCGCTGGTG
>JAKBBQ010000021.1 GCA_021808405.1 Pseudomonadota bacterium
CGTACCCAGGAGCGAGCCGCCAAGCCCCCAGCCCACCGGCCGGCGGGCGCCGCGCGATGACCGCGCCCCACGCCGCGCAGGCCGAGGCCGGCGCCAGCGTGCTGGTGGTCGACGACGATGCGGATCTGCTGCGGCTGCTCGACATGCGGCTGCGCTCGGCGGGGTATCGCCCGGTGCTGGCCGCAAGCGGAGAACAGGCGCTGGCGCGCCTGGAGGTCGCGCGGCCGCGCGCGGTGATCACCGACATGCGCATGCCGGGGATCGACGGACAGGAGTTGTGCGAGCGCATCCATGCCCGCGATCCGTCGTTGCCGGTGATCATGCTGACGGCCCACGGCAGCATCCCCGACGCCGTCGCCGCGGCGCAGCGCGGGGTGTTCGGCTACCTGACCAAGCCCTTCGAGGCCAGCGAGCTGCTGGCGCTGCTGCGGCGAGCGGTCGAGCAGGGGGCGACCCAGCAGTCGCAGGCCGGGCGCACCGGACTGGCGGGAATCGTCACCGCCAGTCCGCTGATGACCGCGTTGCTCGACGAGGTCGCGCTGGTCGGCAGGAGCCAGGCCAATGTGCTGATCCAGGGCGAGTCGGGCACCGGCAAGGAGATGCTGGCGCGCGCCGTCCACGAGGCGAGCAGCCGGCGCGACGGGCCTTTCGTCGCGATCAACTGCGCCGCCATTCCCGAGGCGCTGCTGGAGTCCGAACTGTTCGGCCACGTCAAGGGGGCCTTCACCGGCGCCGATGTCGCGCGCAAGGGGCTGTTCCAGACCGCCCAGGGCGGAACGGTGTTCCTCGACGAAATCGGCGACATGCCGCTGGCGCTGCAGGCCAAGCTGCTGCGGGTGCTGCAGGAGCGCGAAGTGCGCCCGCTGGGCAGCCAGCAGGCGGTCGCGGTGGACGTGCGCATCGTCTCGGCCACCCACCACGACCTGGAGGCGCTGATCGCCACGCAGGGGTTTCGCGAGGATTTGTACTACCGGCTGAACGTGGTCAACCTGCATATTCCTCCGCTGCGCGAGCGGCGCGAGGACATCGCCGCGCTGGCGCAGCATTTTGTCGGCAGGCTGGCGCCCAAGCACGGCCGGCAGGTGGTGGGCTTCGCTCCCGAGGCGATGGAATCCCTGATGCGATTCGACTGGCCGGGCAACGTGCGGCAGTTGATGAACGTGGTCGAGCAATGCTGCGCACTGTGCACCACGGCGCGGATCCCGGCCTCGCTGGTCACCCGGGCGCTGCGCAACAAGCCGGTGGAAATCCTGAGTTATGCCGACGCCAAGGACCGCTTCGAGCGCGACTACCTGATCCAGTTGATGAAAATCACCGCCGGCCAGGTCGCCGAGGCCGCCCGGCTGGCGCAGCGCAACCGCACCGAGTTCTACAGGTTGCTGCAAAAGCACGGGCTGTCGCCCGCGTTGTTCAAGCAGCCCGAATGATCTGTCGGCTGGAAGCGACAAAAAAGCCTTCCTTTTTCAGGGCCTTGCAAAACCACGGCGATTCGCGTCGCCGGGCGGCGACAGATTGTGCGGCGAGCTCCAGCCGGCGAGCCTGCATGGTGTCGCCAAATCCTTGATCGGCAAGGCCCGCGGACGCGTCCGCAAGCACCTGGCACGCGGCTTGCTTGAAGCAGGGTGCCCAAAGGCGAAGCCGCAAGCGCTCCGCCGCTCGCATCCCCCCTTGGCCAAGCCGTGAGCTTGGCATTTTTTTTGGCTGGCGCACAATGTCCCTCCGCGCCCAGGGTGGGCGCAGTTTCCGAGTCCATGCATGAACCCATCCGAGCCGCAAGCCCCTGAAAGCCAGGCCGCCGAGGCGCCGAGCTTTGCCGATCTCGGCCTGCCGCAGGAATTGCTGCAGGCCCTGCGCGACGTCGGGTACGAGACCCCGTCGCCGATCCAGGCGGCGACCATCCCGCCGCTGCTCGAGGGTCGCGACCTGGTCGGGCAGGCGCAGACCGGAACCGGCAAGACCGCGGCCTTCGCGCTGCCGATCCTGGCAGCCGTGGACGTCGACAATCCGGCAACCCAGGCTCTGGTGCTCGCGCCCACGCGCGAACTGGCGATCCAGGTGGCCGAGGCCTTCAACCGCTATGCCTCGCACCTGCGCGGCTTCCACGTGCTTCCGTTGTACGGCGGCCAGAGCTACACCCCGCAACTGTCGGCGCTGCGGCGCGGCGCGCACGTGGTGGTGGGGACCCCGGGACGGGTCATCGACCACCTGCAGCGCGGCACCTTGAAGCTCGACGCGCTGCGCCACCTGGTGCTCGACGAAGCCGACGAAATGCTGCGCATGGGATTCATCGAGGACGTCGAGCGCATCCTTTCCAGCACCCCGCCGCAGCGCCAGGTGGCGCTGTTCTCGGCCACCATGCCGGCGGCGATCCGGGCCATCGCCCAGCGGCACCTGCGCGAGCCGGCGCAGATCACCATCAAGGCGCGCACCCGCACCGCGAGCGGGGTCGAGCAGCGCTACTGGATGGTCAGCGGAATGCACAAGCTCGATGCGCTGACCCGCATCCTGGAAGTCGAGCCCTTCGAGGGCATGATCGTGTTCACCCGCACCAAGGTGGCGACCGAGGAGCTGGCCGAGCGCCTGGCGGCGCGCGGCTTCGCCACCGCGGCGCTGAACGGCGACATCCAGCAGGCGCAGCGCGAGCGCACGGTGCAGCGCCTGAAGGACGGGCAGATCGACATCCTGGTGGCCACCGACGTGGCCGCGCGCGGGCTGGACGTCGACCGCATCAGCCATGTGATCAACTACGACATCCCGGTCGACACCGAGTCGTATGTGCACCGCATCGGCCGCACCGGGCGTGCCGGGCGCAGCGGGCAGGCGATCCTGTTCGTCACTCCGCGCGAACGCTACCTGCTGCAGGCCATCGAGCGCGCCACCCGGCAGCGCATCGAGCCGATGCAATTGCCCAGCGTGCAGGACGTCAACGACCGTCGCACCCAGCGTTTCTTCCAGAGCATCGACCAGGCGTTGCAGCAGCCCGCGCTGGAAGCCTATCGCGAGCTGGTCGCGCGCTACGAGCGCGAGCGCGGAGTGGCCGCGCTGGACATCGCGGCGGCGCTGGCCAGCATGCCGCAGGGTGGCAAGCCGCTGCTGCTCGATGCGTCGGCCGCCGCCGCGCAACGCGCCCCCGCGGCGCCTTCGCGCAGCCTGCAGGAACTCGCCGATCAGGCGCTGCAACAGGCGCGCGGCGGCGAGGCCGCGCGTGCTTCCGTTCCCGGCGCCAGGCGTTCGCGCGTGGCCAGCGGGGGCGACCTGCGCAGCTACCGCGTCGAGATCGGGCGCGAGCACGGCGTGCAGGTGCGCAACCTGGTGGGGGCCATCGCCAACGAGGCCGGCCTGGACAACAGCCGCATCGGACAGGTGGAGATCCGGCGCAGCTACAGCCTGGTCGAACTGCCCGCCGACATGCCGGCCGACGTGCTGCGCCTGCTGCAGCGGGTGCGGGTGCTGGGGCGGCCGCTGCAACTGTCGGCCGCGACGGCCGCGCCCCGCGCCAGCCGTGCGGGCGGGCGCGACGCCGCGCAGGCCCCACCGCCGCGCCGCGGCGGCGCGCGCTGACACCGCAGCGCGCCGCATGCTCAACCGGCTCTGGCTGGGACTGTTCCTGAGCGCGGCGGTCGCCGCCTGCGCGCGCTGGCTGGGTGGCGATCCCGGGGTGTTCGCCGCGATCGTCGCCAGCCTGTTCGCGATGGCCCGGCTTTCGGTCTCGGTGATGGTGCTGCTGTTCGGCACCCTGACGCTGTGGCTGGGACTGCTGGCCATCGCCGAGCGCGCGCAACTGGTGCAGGCGTTGGCGCGCGCGCTGGCGCCGCTGTTCGCCCGCCTGATGCCCGAGGTGCCCGCGGGCCACCCGGCGCTGGGGCTGATCACCCTGAACATGGCGGCCAACATGCTCGGACTGGACAACGCGGCGACCCCCATCGGGCTGAAGGCGATGCGCGAGCTGCAGAGCCTGAACCCCAGCCAGGACACGGCCAGCAATGCCCAGATCATGTTCCTGGTGCTCAACGCCTCGTCGCTGACCCTGTTGCCCGTGAGTATCTTCATGTACCGCGCGCAGCAGGGAGCGCAGGATCCGACCCTGGTGTTCCTGCCGATCCTTCTGGCCACCAGCGCGTCGACCCTGGTCGGGCTGTTCAGTGTCGCGTGGGTGCAGCGTCTGCCGCTGGGCGATGCGCGCTCGCTGCTCGGCATGGCGGGCGGCCTGCTGGTGTACGCGCTGGCGCTGGCCGGGCTGGCGTCGCTGTCCGCGGCGGCGCTGGCGCGACTGTCGGACCTCGCCGGCAACCTGCTGCTGTTCGGGGTGGTGGTGGCGTTCCTGCTGGTCGGCGCCTGGCGCCGCGTTCCGGTCTACGAGGCCTTCATCGATGGAGCGCGGCAGGGCTTCGACGTCGCGCGCGACCTGCTGCCGTACCTGGTGGCCATGTTGTGCGCGGTGGGCGCGCTGCGCGCCTCCGGGGCGCTGGACATGCTGCTGCACCTGCTGCGCTGGGCCGCCCAGGCGCTGGGCTGGGACACCCGCTTCGTGGCCGCGTTGCCCACCGCGCTGGTCAAGCCCTTCTCCGGCAGCGCAGCGCGCGCGATGCTGATCGAGACCATGCACCACTACGGGGTGGACAGCTTCCCGGCGCTGACCGCGGCGACCATGCAGGGCAGCACCGAGACCACCTTCTACGTGCTGGCGGTGTACTTCGGCGCGGTGGGCGTGCGGCGAGCCCGGCACGCGGTGGCCTGCGCGCTGCTCGCCGACCTGGCCGGGGTGCTGGCGTCGATCGCCGTGTGCTACTGGTTCTTCGGCGGGCGCTGAGCAGCGGGCGGCCGGCTCAGACGATCGCCAGGTATTCGGTGCCGCTGGCCGGGTCGGCCTGGTCGCGCTTGCTGTCGAGCTTGATGCGCAGCCGCAGGTCGTTGAGCGAATCGGCGTTGCGCAGCGCGTCCTCGTAGCTGATCGTGCGTTGCTCGTAGAGGTCGAACAGCGCCTGGTCGAAGGTCTGCATGCCCAGTTCGCGGGACCGTCGCATGACTTCCTTGATCTCCCCGACCTCTCCCTTGAAGATGTGGTTGGCGATCAGCGGCGAGTTGATCAGCACTTCGACCGCCGCGACCCGGCCGCGCCCGTCCTCGCGCGGCACCAGGCGCTGCGAGATCATCGCGCGCAGGTTCAGCGAAAGGTCCATCAGCAACTGCGCTCGGCGCTCCTCGGGGAAGAAATTGATCATGCGGTCCAGCGCCTGGTTGGCGCTGTTGGCGTGCAGCGTGGCCAGCACCAGGTGGCCGGTCTCGGAGAACGCCACCGCATGGTCCATCGCGGCGCGATCGCGGATCTCTCCCATCAGGATCACGTCGGGAGCCTGGCGCATGCTGTTCTTCAGCGCGGCGTCCCAGCTCTCGGTGTCGAGCCCGACCTCGCGCTGGGTGACGATGCAGTTCTTGTGGGGGTGCACGAACTCGATCGGGTCCTCGATGGTCACGATGTGGCCGCGGCTGTGTTCGTTGCGCCAGTCGACCATCGCCGCCATCGAGGTGCTCTTGCCGCTGCCGGTGGCGCCCACCAGGATCAGCAGTCCGCGCTTGCTCATCGCCAGGTCCTCGAGCACCCGCGGCAACCCGAGGGCGGAGATGCTGGGCAGTTCCTGCGGAATCACCCGCAGCACCAGGCCGATGCGTCCCTGCTGGACGAAAGCGTTGACCCGGAAGCGGCCGATTCCCGCCGGGGAGATCGCGAAGTTGCACTCCTTGCTGCGCTCGAATTCGGCGGTCTGGCGGTCGTTCATGATCGCCTTGGCCAGCGCCTGGGTGTGCTGCCCGCTCAGCGGCTGCGCCGAGACCTTGTGGACTTCGCCGTCGATTTTCATCGCCGGCGGGAAGTCCGCGGTCAGGAACAGGTCCGAGCCGCCGCGCTGGACCAGGCTGCGCAGCAGGTCGTAGATGAATTTCGAGGCCTGATCACGTTCCATGGGCGACTCCGGGAAGGGACTCGACGCATCGCGGCGCGACCTGCCGCCACCTCATGCCGACGCCCCCGAGGAGGGAGCGCCGAGCTTGCGCAGGCGCAGCGAAAGTCGACGCGCCAGCGAGCCGACGATGCGCACCGCCGAGGCCGGGTCGCGCTCGATCAGGGCGTCGAGCATGCGTGCCTCCAGCACGGCGATTTCCGAGGGGCGCAGGGTGGTGCAATACGAGGCCCGCGGCCCGGCATCGAGCAGCGACATCTCCCCGAGCACGCTGCCGGCCCGCGACTCGGTCAGGCGCACGCGCTCGCCCCAGGGCTGTTGGCGGTCGACCGCGATGATGCCGTGCAGCACCACCAGCATGAAGCTGCCGGGCTCGTTCTGTTCGATGATGTCGCGGTCGGCGTCGACGGACCAGAACTCGAAATGGCGGGCGCACTTTTCCAGGTCCTGTGACGACAGCCCGGCCATGAAGCGGTCCTGTGTCCACAATTCCTTCAGCCGCCTGGCCCCGGCTTCATGCGCCAGGCGCCGCGCGCCCAGCGCGCGCGCCCGCTCGCCCCACGGCAGCGCGGGCGTGGCCGATGATCCCATTTCGTGAAAGCCCGTCGCGAAGAACTGGGACTCGGGGGAGTCGTCGGGCTCGGCATCGGCGCGCTGGCGCCCGGTACGCAGGAAATCCAGGACTTTTTTCATGGCGGCCGTGCGGGGCAGGGGGCGGCGGGGGTGTGGCGGGCGGCGCCGAAGGCCCTCAGGCTCCGGGGAAGTTCTCGGGTTGCTTGGCCTTCGAGCGCGCCTCGGCCGGAGCGATCAGGTTGCGGCGCACCAGGTCGGCGAGATTCTGGTCCAGGGTCTGCATGCCGTGCGCCTGGCTGGTCTGGATCATCGAGTACATCTGCGCCACCTTGTTCTCGCGGATCAGGTTGCGGATCGCCGGGCTGCCGATCATGATCTCGTGGGCCGCGATGCGTCCGCTGCCGTCCTTGAGCTTGCACAGGGTCTGGGAGATCACCGCGATCAGGGCCTCGGAAAGCATCGCCCGCACCATGTCCTTCTCGGCTGCCGGAAAGACGTCGATGATGCGGTCGATGGTTTTCGGCGCCGAGGAGGTATGCAGGGTCGCGAACACCAGGTGTCCGGTCTCCGAGGCCGTCAGCGCCAGCCGGATGGTTTCCAGGTCGCGCATTTCGCCGACCAGGATCGAGTCCGGGTCCTCGCGCAGCGCCGAGCGCAGGGCGTTGGCGAAGCTCAGGGTGTGGGGGCCGACCTCGCGCTGGTTGATCAGGCAGCGCTTGGACTCGTGCACGAACTCGATCGGGTCCTCGATGGTCAGGATATGGCCGTACTCGTTCTCGTTGAGGTGGTTGACCATCGCGGCCAGCGTGGTCGACTTGCCCGACCCGGTGGGGCCGGTCACCAGCACCAGGCCGCGGGGCTTGAGCGACAGGTCGCCGAAGATCTTCGGGGCGTTCAGGTCCTCCAGCGAAAGAATCTTGCTCGGGATGGTGCGAAACACCGCGCCGGCGCCGCGGTGGTGGTTGAAGGCGTTCACCCGGAAGCGCGCCAGCCCGGCGATCTCGAACGAGAAGTCGACCTCGAAGTACTCCTCGTAGTGCTTGCGCTGGACATCGCTCATGATGTCGTAGACCATCGCGTGCACCATCTTGTGGTCCAGCGGCTCGACGTTGGTGCGGCGCACGTCTCCGTGCACCCGGATCATCGGCGGAAGGCCTGCCGACAGGTGCAGGTCCGAAGCGTTGCTTTTGACACTGAACGCCAACAATTGCGTGATGTCCACTGCAATCCCCCTTGAAGGTCCACCGAGCCGTGACACGCTTTATAGTACGGCCATGCCGTTTTGCGGCCGTGCAAGCTGCGCCGCGGCCAAAGCGTGTTGTGCGCGCTCCACGCCCGGCGCCCCGCGCGACCGACCTTTCCGATCCTCCCGAGGCCTTTGTGAACCCTGCCCGGCCTGACCTCGGCGCGGCCGCGCGCCTGCAGCAGGTGCGCTTGCGTATCGCCCAGGCTGCGCGCGCCGCCGGGCGCGATCCTGCGGCGGTGCGGCTGCTGGCGGTGTCGAAGACCTTCGGCGCCGAAGCGGTGGCCGAGATGGCGGCGTGTGGCCAGACCGAGTTCGGCGAGAACTATGTGCAGGAGGGTGTCGCCAAGATCGACGCGCTGCGCTCCCGATGGCCTGCGCTGTGCTGGCATTACATCGGCCCGCTGCAGAGCAACAAGACGCGCGACGTGGCCGAGCGCTTCGACTGGGTGCACAGCCTCGATCGCCTCGACCTCGCGCAACGCCTGTCGGCGCAGCGTCCGGCCGAGCGCGCCGGGGACGTGCTGGCTCCGCTGCAGGTGTGCCTGCAGGTCAATGTGAGCGGCGAGGCGAGCAAGCGTGGGGTGGCGCCGCCGCAGTTGCTGCCGCTGGCGCAGCAGGTGGCGCGGCTGCCCGGGCTGCGGCTGCGCGGCCTGATGTGCATACCCGCTGCGGCCGCCGAACTGGCGGCGCAGCGCGAGCCCTTCGCTCGACTGCGCGAACTGCAGCAGCAGCTGGCGCAATCCGGGCTGGCGCTCGATACCCTGTCGATGGGGATGAGCGCGGACCTGGAGGCCGCGGTGATCGAGGGCGCGACCATCGTGCGGGTGGGCAGCGCGCTGTTCGGTCCGCGCGTCGCGCGGTAGCGGCCCGCGCGCGCAGCGCGCCGGCCGAGCCGGCTCGCACGCCCGCTACGCCGCGGACGACGAATCGTCGTGCAGGCGGCGCAGGTCCAGGTCCGGCGCGCGCGGCGGCTGCTCGCGGCGCGGCGGCTGCCCCGCCGCCGTTTCGGCCAGCGAGGCGATCAGGCGTTGCCAGCGCGCCGGCTGCTGCGGCAGCACCGAGCAGTACAGCAGATCGGCCCCGCGCTGCACGGCCAGCACCGGGAAGTTCTCGGGCTCGAAGTCGCCCAGCGCGTCGGCCTGCGCCTCCACGTCCACCCACAGCCAGCGCGCGCGCGGCAGCAGCCCGGCGCACTGCGCGGCCAGACGGACGAATTCGGGCTGCCAGCCTCGGCACACCGTGCACCACTGGGCGCACAGGCAGGCCACCAGCCACTGCGGGTCGTCGATCGTGCGGTCGCCGCGGGGTGCTGGCATCGGGCTGCCGGGTCAGCGCAGCGGCTTGAAGCGCAGGCGGCGCGGGCGCGCGCCTTCCTCGCCCAGCCGGCTCTTCTTGTCGGCTTCGTATTCCTGGTAGTTGCCGGCGAAGAAGGTCCACTGCGAGTCGCCCTCGGCCGCCAGGATGTGGGTGGCGATGCGGTCGAGGAACCAGCGATCGTGGCTGCTGACCAGCACGCAGCCGGCGAACTCCAGCAGCGCGTCCTCCAGCGCGCGCAGCGTCTCGACGTCGAGGTCGTTGGACGGCTCGTCGAGCAGCAGCACGTTGCCGCCGGCGACCAGGGTCTTGGCCAGGTGCAGACGCCCGCGTTCGCCGCCGGAGAGCTGGCCGACGATCTTCTGCTGGTCGGCGCCCTTGAAGTTGAATCGCCCGCAATAGGCGCGCGAGGCGACCTGGAAGCGCCCCACGGTCAGGATGTCCTGGCCGTCGGAAAGCGCCTCCCACACCGTCTTGTCGGCGGGCAGCGAGCTGCGGCTCTGGTCCTCGTAGACCAGGCGCACGGTCGGGCCGACGACGATTTCGCCGGCATCGGGGGTGTCCTGGCCGGCGATCATGCGGAACAGCGTCGACTTGCCGGCGCCGTTGGGGCCGATGACCCCGACGATCGCGCCGGGCGGGATCTTCAGGCTGAGGTCGTCGATCAGCAGCCGCCCGCCGTGCGCCTTGCGCACCGAGCGCAATTCGATGACCTCGTTGCCCAGGCGCTCGGCGACCGGAATGAAGATTTCGTTGGTCTCGTTGCGCTTCTGGTATTCGACCGCGGCGAGCTCCTCGAAGCGGGCCATGCGCGCCTTGCTCTTGGCCTGGCGTCCCTTGGGGTTCTGGCGCACCCACTCGAGTTCCTGCTTCATGGTCTTCAGGTGCGCCGCCTCGGCGCGCGCCTCGTGCTCGAGGCGCTCTTCCTTCTGTTCCAGCCAGGAGCTGTAGTTGCCCTTGAACGGCAGGCCATGGCCCCGGTCGAGCTCGAGGATCCACTGCGCGGCGTTGTCGAGGAAATAGCGGTCATGGGTGACCGCCACCACGGTGCCGGGGAAGCGCTGCAGGAACTGTTCCAGCCACTCGACGCTTTCGGCGTCGAGGTGGTTGGTGGGCTCGTCCAGCAGCAGCATGTCGGGCTTGGACAGCAGCAGGCGGCACAGCGCGACGCGGCGCTTCTCCCCGCCGGACAGCGCGCCGACGCGCGCATCCCAGGGCGGCAGGCGCAGCGCATCGGCGGCGATTTCCAGCTGCAGTTCGGTGTTCTCGCCCTCGCCGGCGGCGATCTCGGCCTCCAGGCGGGCCTGCTCCTCGGCCAGCTTGTCGAAATCGGCGTCGGGCTCGGCGTACGCGGCATAGACCTCGTCGAGGCGCTTCTTGGCTGCCAGCACGCCGCCCAGGCCCTGCTCGACGGCTTCGCGCACGCTCAATCCGGCGTCGATCTCGGGTTCCTGCGGCAAATAACCGATCCGCGTGCCGGCCAGCGGCACCGCGTCGCCGTCGAAGTCGTGGTCGACTCCGGCCATGATCTTCAGCAGCGAGGACTTGCCCGAGCCGTTCAGTCCGAGCACGCCGATCTTGGCTCCCGGGAAGAACGAAAGGGAAATGTCCTTGAGGATCTGCCGCTTCGGCGGCACGACCTTGCCGACGCGGTTCATCGTGAATACGTATTGCGCCATGAATCGGGCTCGTTGGGTTCGACGGGAAGGACTGCGGTGCCGCAGCGCGCGGCGACCTCGGCACTGTATCAGGCGCTGTCGAAGGCCCGCAGCGATGGCTCGATGGGCCCGCCGGCGAGCTGCTGGCGCAGCAGTCCGAACATCCGCATGTCGTGGTACTGACCCTTCCAGAAAGCGAATTGCCGCAGCACGGCCTCGTGCTCGAAGCCCAGCGCCTGCAGCACGGCCATCGAGCGCCGGTTGTCGACCGCGGTCAGCGCGTTGACCCGATTGAGCCGCTTGCGGGCGAAGCCGTAGGCCAGCACCGCGCAGCAGGCTTCGCGCATCAGACCATGCCCCCAGAACTCGTGGCAGAGGTCGTAGCCGAACGAGGCCATGTTGGTCGTGCGGTCCCAGAAGAACAGGCCGCAGGTGCCGATCATGCGCTGGCTGGGAGGGTCGATCAGCGCGAAGCGGTCGTGATGCTCGAGGAAAAAGTCCAGCACCCGCTGCGCCTGCTGCAGGTCGCCCAGGGTGTCGAGCTCGTAGTGGCGGGTGACCTCGGGCTGGCCGTAGATTCCCAGCAGTCCCGCGGCGTCGTCGGCGCGCAGCGGGCGCAGCAGCAGGCGCCGGGTGCGCATGTGGCGCTGGTCGGGGTCGAATTCGAGCACGGCTGGGTCGGCGGGGTGCATCGGAGCGCTGTGCGATCGTAGCCGGTTCGGACAAAAAAAGGCGGCGGGGAGGTCCCCGCCGCAATCGCTTGCCGCTCGCTTGAGGCCTGGTCAGGTCGCCCTGGCCAGGAAACCCGGTCGGTGTTGCCCGCACCGTCCGGGGATCGGTGCCCGCCGAGGCGGGCTCGTTCGCTGCCGGCCGGGCTCAGCCCAGGTCGACCGGAACAAAAATGCGGTTGCTGCCCCGCTGGATCAACAGCGCCACGGTGTTGCCCGCTCCCTTGAGGATCGCCCGCACCTGCGCCACGCTGTCGACCGGCTTGCCGTCGATGGCCAGCAGGATGTCGCCGGGTTGCACTCCCGCCTGCTCGGCGGGCCCGTTGACCCCCTGCACCAGCAGGCCGCTGCGCACCTGCGCCTGCGCCCGCTCGCTGGCATCGAGCGGCCGCACCTGCAGCCCCAGCCCGTGGCCGGTGACCCCGTTTCCGGCGTCGGCCACCAGCGAGCCCTCGCTCCAGCTGCCCAGCTTGGCGCTCAGCTCGGCCTTGTGGTGGTTGGTCCAGATGCCCAGTTCGACCTTCTGCCCCGGGCGCATCAGACCGATCATCATCGGCAGGTCGGAGGAGTCGTTCACCGGCTGTCCGTTGACGCTGAGGATGATATCCCCGGCCTTCAGTCCGGCCTTGGCGGCCGGGCTGCCGTCGGTGACCTGCGCGACCAACGCGCCGCGCGGGGTCTGCAGCCCGAACGACGTGGCCAGCTGCTGCGACACGGTCTGCACCGCGATGCCCAGCTTGGCGTGCTCGACGCGGCCGTGCTCGATGATCTGTTGCGCGACGGTTTCGGCGACGTTGATCGGGATGGCAAACGACAGGCCCTCGAAGGCTCCGGTCTGGGTGAAGATCTGGGAGTTGATCCCCACCACGTCACCCTGGGTGTTGAACAACGGGCCGCCCGAGTTGCCGGGGTTCACCGCGACGTCGGTCTGGATGAACGGCACCATGCTGTCGTCGGGAAGCGCCCGGCTCTTCGCGCTGACGATGCCGGCCGTGACGGTGTTGTAGAAGCCGTAGGGCGAGCCGATCGCCAGCACCCAGTCGCCCGGCTCCAGCTTGGACGGGTCGCCCACGCGCACGGTCGGCAGGTTGTGCGCGGCGATCTTCAGCACCGCGATGTCGGTCTTGCTGTCGGTGCCCAGCACCTTGGCCTTGTAGCTGCGATGGTCGGTCAGGGTCACGGTGACCGACTTGGCGCCCTTGACCACGTGGGCGTTGGTCAGCACCAGGCCGTCGGAGCTGATGATGAAGCCCGAACCCAGCCCCTCGGTCGGCACTTCCTGCGGCGACTGGTTCTGGAACTGCTGGAAGAACTGGAAGAACGGCGAGTTGCGCAGTTGCGGCGGCACCTGCGACAGGTCGGCCGTGCCGTGGGTCACGGTCTCGCCGCGCACGTTGATGTGCACCACCGTCGGGCCGAAGCGCTTGACGATGGACGAGAAGTTCGGGCCGCCGACCGTCGCCGCGTTGGCCACCGCCGCCGGCGGGTTGTTGAACAGCGGCACCGACTTGTGATCCAGGCGCACCGCGGGTGGGCTGCCCGCGTAGCTGGTCTGGTAGATGGTGAAGCCGCCGATGGCGACCGCCAGGCCGGCCGCGACCGCGGCCATGATCCGGGAATTTTTCATGGTGAAGGGCTCCTGATCTGCGATCCAGGCCAATCGTTGGGTGACGACATGTTCAACGCTGGCGCTTAGGGGCAACTTAAGGCATCGGGAGGCGACCCTGCAGGCAGCGGGCCCATGCTTGTGCGCTCGGCGCGCGCCGGCTACGGTTGGGGGCATGGCGGGCCGGCTGCGGCCTGCCATCCACTTGCGCACCGAGGAGTCCGCCATGGCCATTCGCCTTCCGCCCTGCAGGCCGCCGCGCGGCCCGCGCCCGGCAGCCCGCCTGTGCCTGGTGCTGGGCGCCTGCCTGGCCGGCGCGCCCGCAGGCGCCGCGACCCGCGCGGGCGAGGGCATGGCGCCGCCCGCGGTGCTGCAGTTGCAGGCCGCGGCCAGCGCCGAGGTGGTGCCCGATCGCACGCTGGCCGTGCTCGCGGTGGTCGCGCAGGGCAGTGACGTGGCGGCGCTGAATTCCGAGGTGCTCGGGCGCCTCGACGCCGCGCTGCAGCGCGCGCGCGCGGTCTCCGGGGTGCAGGCCAGCACCGGCGGCGTCGCCACCAGCCCGCGCTGGGTGGATTCGGCGGGCAGCATGCACCAGCAGGGCTGGAGCGTGCGCGCCGAGCTCACGCTGCGCGCCGCCGATCCGGCGGCGCTGGGGGTGCTGCTGGGCGCGCTGGCCTCGTCGGGCCTGCAATTGCAGTCGCTGGGCACGCAGATGTCGGCTGCGCAACGCGAGCGCGAGCTGGCCGAGCTGAGCTCGAAGGCGATCGCGGCGTTTCGAGCCAGGGCGCAAGCGGCTGCCGGCGATTTCGGCTACTCGGGCTACCGGCTGCGCAACATCGAGCTCGGCGGACTGCAGGGCGAGCAGCCGCAACCGCAGCCCCTGATGTTCGGCATGGTCAACGCAGCCAGACCGGCGCCGCAGCTGGCTGTGCAGCCGGCCGCGCGCCAGGTCAGCGTCAGCGTCAGCGGCAGCGTGCAGTTGCTGCCGCTGGGGCACCGGGACCCGCGCGGCGCGGCTGCCGCGGCGCGCTGACTACACCGGGGCCGCGCCGTCGGCGCCGCGCTGCGGCAGCTGCCGCGGCTGGCGCAAATCGGGCAGCAACGCGGCCAGCAGGCCGATCAGCGGCAGGAACGAACACACCTTGTAGACGCCGACGATGCCGATCAGGTCGGCCAGCTGCCCCAGCGCCGCGGCGCCGATTCCGCCGAGCCCGAAGGCCAGCCCGAAGAACAGTCCGGACACCGCGCCGACCTTGCCGGGCATCAGTTCCTGGGCGTAGACCACCATCGCCGGGAAGGCCGAGGCCAGCACGAAGCCGATGATCGCGGTCAGCGGCGCCGAAGTTCCCAGGCTGGCATACGGCAGCGCCAACGTGAAGGGCGCGACGCCGAGGATGGATACCCAGATCACCCGCTTGCGCCCGATGCGGTCGCCGATCGGCCCGCCGAGCAGCGTGCCCGAGGCGACCGCGGCGAGGAAGATGAACAGGTGCAACTGGGCGTCGCGCACGCCGACCCCGAAGCGCTGCTGGAGGAAAAAGATCAGGTAGGAGTTGATCGACGCCAGGTAGAAGAACTTGGAGAACACGAGGGCCAGCAGGACCGCCATGGTGCGACGCACCAAGGCGGGTGGGTGGGCCTGCGGCGCATGCGCCGCGCTGCGCCTGCGCGCGGCGCCCAGGTGGTGGCCGGCCCAGCGCCCGACCAGCGCCAGCACGACCATGCCCAGCAGCGCGGCGGCGGAAAACCAGGCGATCGAGCGCTGGCCGTGGCTGACGATGATCGCCGCGGCCAGCAGCGGGCCGAGCGCGCTGCCGGCGTTTCCCCCGACCTGGAAGATCGATTGCGCCAGGCCATGCCGGCCGCCGGAGGCCATGCGGGCCACGCGCGACGATTCGGGGTGGAAGATCGACGAGCCCATTCCGACGCAGGAAGCCGCGATCAGCACGTGCCCCAAGCTGTCGGCGCGCGACAGCAGCAGCAGGCCGACGAAGGTGAAGCCCATGCCCAGCGACAGGGAGTACGGGCGTGGCTTGCGGTCGGTGTACAGGCCCACCAGGGGCTGCAGGATCGACGCGGTGATCTGGTAGGTCAGGGTGATCAGACCGATCTGGCCGAAGCTCAGGTGCAGGTTGTCCTTGAGCAAGGGGTAGATCGCCAGCATCAACGACTGCATCATGTCGTTGAGCAGGTGCGAAAGGCTGATCGCGCCGAGCACCGGGAAATAGGTGCCCTGGCCGACGTGGGTGCTGGTCGCGGTGCTGGGGTCGGCGGTGGCTGTGGCGGTGGCTGTGGCGGGTGGGGACATGGGCTGGGCAGGCAGCGGCGCGCGCGGCGCGCAAGCGAGAGTCGTGCCCCGGCGCGTGCGTGCGCGGCGGGTGCAAACGAGCACTTTACGCCGTTGCGGCCATTCGCGCCGGCCGCGGCCCGCAGGCGCCGGCGCGGTGCACCGGCATGGCGCCGCCTCAGGCGGCGCGCGCGCCCCGCGGCGCTTCGCCGTAGGCCTGGCGGAAGTCCGCCAGTGCCTGCGACAGATCGACACGGTGGTTCTGCGGGCCGCTGCAGGCGACCTTGCGCGCCCCCAGCACATTGCCCAGGCGGCAGGCGTCGAGCAAGGGCCAACCCGCCTCGAGAGCCCACAGCAGCGCGCCGCGGAAGGCGTCGCCGCAGCCTGTGGGGTCGGTCACCCGCGCCGGGGCGACGCCCGGCACGCGCACGCAGCCCGAGGGCTGGTAGACGTCGCAGCCCTGGGCGCCACGCGTGACCACCAATCCGCGCACCCGCGCGGCGATGTCCGGCAATTCCCAGCCGGTGCGCTCGGCCAGCATCGCCGCCTCGTAGTCGTTGACCACCACCCAGGTCGCCTGTTCGACAAATCGCCGCAAGTGCTCGCCGTCGAACATCGGCAGGCCCTGGCCGGGGTCGAACACGAAGGGCAGCCCGGCGGCGGCCATCTGCTGCGCGTGCTCGACCATCGCCTGGCGGCCGTCAGGGGCGACGATCCCCAGGCTGGCGCCCGCGCCGGGGGGCACCGGCTGGGTGTGGGCGAACTGCATGGCCCCGGCATGGAAGGAGGTGATCTGGTTGTCGTCGCGGTCGGTGATGATGTGCGCCTGCGCGGTGTGGCTGCCGGCGACGATCTTCACATGGCTGCGCGAGATCCCCAGGTCGTCCAGGCGCTGCGCATAGTCGCCGCCATCCTCGCCGAGGGTGGCCAGCACCAGCGGTTCGCCTCCCAGCAACTTGCAGGTATAGGCGATGTTGCCTGCGCATCCTCCGAAATCGCGGCGCAGGCTCGGCACCAGGAACGACACATTGAGCACGTGGATCTTGTCGGGCAGGATGTGCTCGGCAAAGCGCCCATCGAAGGTGGCGATGGTGTCGAAAGCGAGCGAACCGCAGATCAGGCTGGACATGTCGAGGCGATACGGGATGGCACACAGCCGACACTGTAGCTTGCGCCGGGGCCCGCCGCGGCGGGCCCCCCGGCGCTCAGGCCAGCGCGGCCAGCGCGGCCGCGTAGTCCGGTTCCTGCGCGATCTCCGGCACCAGCTGGCTGTGCAGCACGCGGTCGCCCTCGTCGAGCACGACCACCGCGCGTGCCGTCAGCCCGCGCAGCGGGCCGCTGGCCATGTCCACTCCCCACTCGGGCAGGAACGCCGGGTTGCGGAAGGTCGACAGGGTCAGCACGTTGGACAGGCCTTCGACCGTGCAGAACCGGCTGGCGCCGAACGGCAGGTCGGCCGAGACCACCAGCACCACGGTGTCGCGCAGTTCCCCGGCGCGCTGGTTGAACTCCCGGGTCGACTGCGCGCAGGTCGGGGTATCGAGCGAGGGCACGATGTTGAGCACCTTGCGCTTGCCCGCCCAGGCGTCGAGGCCGACGTCGGCCAGGCTCTTGTCGGTCAGGCGCAGGGCCGGCGCCAGTTCGCCGGGCTGCGGCAGTTTGCCGCGCACCTCGACCGGTGTTCCGCGCAGGGTGATCTGGGCCATGGCTGGGGTCTCCTCTGTAGGGTTGGGGGCGAGCCGCCGGATCGTCGCGGCGGGACGAGCCATCCTAGTGAGTCGCCGGCGCGCGGCAGCCTCGGGGGTTAATCCCATTCATCCAATGTGGGAATAACCGGGTTGCGGTGAAACGGGCCCGAAGCGACAAAAAGCCCGGACATGCGTCGCATGTCCGGGCCCGTGTGGTGGTGGAGAGGAGGAGGATCGAACTCCCGACCTTCGCATTGCGAACGCGACGCTCTCCCAGCTGAGCTACCCCCCCGCAAGCCGGCAATCATAACCCATGCGCTGCGCCGGTGAAAGACCGGCCGGATCAGGCGGGTCGCGGGCCGCGGCGGAACACCCAGCGTGTGGCGTCGGAGGCCTCGGCGCAGTAGGCGTAGCCCTCCGCGTCGAACTCCCGCAGGCGCTGCGGCCTGTCGATGCGACCGACGATGACCCAGCGGGCCATCAACCCGCGGGCGCGCTTGGCGTGCACCCCGATGACTCGCCAGCGCTCGCCGTCGCCTTCCTGGAACACCGCGTGGATCACCGGCAGGCCCAGCGCGGCCACGTCGACGGCGCGGAAATATTCTTCCGACGCCAGGTTCAGCAGCACCTTGTCGCGATGGCTCGACAACTGCTCGCGCAGCAGCGCCGCGATGCGCGTTCCCCAGAAGGCATAGAGGTCGGCCCCGGCCGGGTTGGCCAGCCGGGTTCCCATTTCCAGGCGGTAGGCCTGCATCCGGTCGAGCGGCCGCAGCACTCCGTACAACCCGCTGAGCATCGCGACGTGGTCCTGCGCCCAGCGCAGGTCCTCGGGCGACAGGTGCGGGGCGTCCAGCCCGGTGTACACATCGCCGGCGAAGGCCAGCATCGCCGGGCGGCTGTTGCGCGCATCGAACTGCGGCGACCAGCCGGCGTAGCGCGCGTGGTTGAGTTCGGCAAGCTTGTCGGAAATGCCCATCAGCCGGCCCAGCGCGGCGCTGTCGAAGCCGCGCAGCCGTTCGACCAGGCGCCCGGTTTCGGGCAGCAGTCGCGGCAGCGTGGAGGGCAGCGCCGGCTCGGGGCGTTGCATGTCCAGGGTCTTGGCCGGCGAGAGGACCAGCAGCATCGAGATTCCTTGGTGCGACGAAGGGACTTCAGGCCGCCGAAAAATCGCGCAGCAGGGCGTCGCGGATGGCCGCGCCCAGCGGCTGGCGGGCAGTGTAGTGTGGATGCGCGCAGCCCACCGCGATGCCCGCGCCCTGGCGCATCGCCCGCAGGACTTGCGGGGCGAATTCAAAGCGCAGGAAATGCACCGAAGCGGTCTTGTCGGGGGTGCTGCGCTCCAGGTCCTCGTCGGCCACCGCGAACACCGGCTCGCAGCCGGCGACCTCCACGTACATCTGCCGCTCGATTCCGACCAGGCGCGCGAGTTCGCGCCGGCGTTGCTCGACGTCGGGGTACTCCAGCAGCATGGTCGCCTTCCAGTTGCCGCCGTCGGGAATCAGCGGGGCGTAGGCGTCGATTTCCTGCTGGATCGCGTCGGCCTCGAAGATCCTTTCGATGCGGAGCATTTCCTGGATCTGGTAGCGGATGGTCGTTTCATCCTCGAACTGCAGGGTCATGTGGTCGCCGAGCTGCAGCGAGCGCAGCTTGCGATGGGGGATGACGGCAGCGCGCAACTGGGCGCGCTGGCGGGAATAGGCCTCCAGGCCCAGCAGGGTTTCGGGGGTGGGTTTCATCGCTGTTCCTGGCGTCCTGTTCCGCTCAAAGCCCGTAGGCCATGCGCAGCAGGCTCAGCGGGTGAGCCAGCTGCGGCTGGGGTTGGGTGCCGAGTTCGGCCACGCCCTGGGCGATGTGGTGTCCGCCCAGCGGGCAGTCCGAGCCGATGTAGTCGGGAGCGGCATCGGCCATGGCCTTGAACACCGGCTTGCCGATGCGCATCGCGTCGGCGTGGTGGGCCTTTTTCACGCCGTAGGTTCCCGCATGCCCCGAGCAGCGCTCGATGGTAGTGAACTCCAGCCCGGTCGCCTGCGCCACCAGGCGGAACAACTCCTCGGTCTTGCGCCCGATGTTCTGCACGCGGGCGTGACAGGGGATCTGGTAGGCGACGCGCCCCAGCGAGCGCTGGAAGTCGGTCTTCAGCAGGCCGTCGCGGTGGCGCGCCACCAGGTATTCGAAGGGATCCCAGAAGGCGTCGCGCACCGCCAGCACGTCGGGATCGTCGGGGAACAGCAGCGGCAGCTCCTGCTTGAACATCAGGGTGCACGAAGGCACCCCCGCCAGGATCGCCCAGCCTTCGCGGGCATAGGGCAGCAGGCGCGGGATGTTGGCACGCATCGAGCGCTCCACCCCCTGCAGGTCGCCGAGTTCGAGCTGGGGCATGCCGCAGCAGCGTTCCTTGGACACCAGCTCGTAGGCGATGCCGTTGTGTTCGAGGACCTGCAACAGGTCCAGGCCGATTCCCGGCTCGTTGTAGTTGATGAAACAGGTGGCGAACAGCACCACCCGTCCCGGGGTGAGCTTGCCGTCGACCGGAGCCTGCACGCCGCTGCGCGGGGCGCTGCGGCGCAGGGTGCGCGCAGCCAGCTCGGGTACCCAGGCGTTGCGGTCGATCCCGACGGCCTTTTCCATCACCGCGCGCGCTGCCGGCATCCGGTTGACCGCGTTGACCGTCTGCACCACGATGGGGATTCCGGCCAGCTTGCCGTGCACGTCGGTCGACGCCAGCAGGCGGCTGGCGCGCGACACCTTGCCCTGGCGGAACTGGATCGCCTTGGCCCTGAGCATGGTGTGGGGGAAGTCGAGATTCCACGGGTGCGGCGGCACGTAGGGGCACTTGGTCATGTAGCACAGGTCGCACAGATAGCACTGGTCGACCACCTTCCAGTAGTCGGCCTTGTCCACCGTGTCGATCTCCCCGCTGCTGGCTTCGTCGACCAGGTCGAACAAGGTCGGAAAGGATCGGCAAAGGGACACGCAGCGCCTGCAGCCATGGCAGATCTCGAACACTCGCTCGAGTTCGGCGGTGCAGGACTGTTCGTCCCAGAACGATTCGCTGCGCCAATCCAGCGGATGCCGGGTGGGCGCTTGCAGATTGCCCTCGCGTGTGCTCATGCTGCAAACCTCCTGCGCGCGCCTGCGCGGGGCACGCGCGAAGCCAGACGGGGTGCGACGCCGCGCGCAGCGCCGCGGGGCAGGTCGCGGGCGCCTGCGCCCGCTGCGGCTGGCCTCAGTCGGTCAGGCTTTCCAGCGCCTTCTGGTAGCGGTTGGCGTGCGAACGCTCGGCCTTGGCGAGCGTGGCGAACCAGTCGGCGACTTCATCGAAACCCTCGTCACGCGCGGTCTTGGCCATCCCGGGGTACATGTCGGTGTATTCGTGGGTTTCGCCGGCGACCGCGGCCTGCAGGTTCAGCCGGGTGGCTCCGATCGGCAGGCCGGTGGCAGGGTCGCCCACGGTCTCGAGGAATTCCAGGTGGCCATGGGCGTGCCCGGTCTCTCCTTCCGCGGTGGAGCGGAACAGCGCGGCCACATCGTTCTGGCCTTCGATGTCGGCCTTGTTCGCGAAGTACAGGTAGCGTCGGTTGGCCATCGATTCACCGGCAAAGGCGTCCTTGAGGTTCTGCTCGGTTTTCGAGCCCTTGAGTGCGCTCATGGTGGTCTCCTCGGGTCAGGGTGCAAGTGGGGGGATCTGCGGGGCGCCGCCCCGGCAGGGCCGCGACCACTGTAGGCCCCGCTCGCGGCAGTGTCTAATGCACCCTGTCAATGCTCCTCATAGCCTGCAGCTATGCCGCCGGCCGGCGGCGTCCGGGCAGGCAGCCCTGCGCCATGACCGTCGATCCCTCCGCCACGCACCCCGCAGATCCGGCCGGTCCGCCGCTGCGCATCGGTTTCATCGGACTGGGAGCGATGGGTTGGCCGATGGCCCTGCACCTGCGCGGTGCCGGCCATCGGGTGAGCGCATGGGCGCGCAACCCGGCGCGCCTGAGCGGCCTGGCCGATGCCGGCCTGGCGCTGCTGCCCAGCCCGGCCGAACTGGCGCGCGAGGTCGACGTGGTGGTCACCAACGTGACCTCCACCGCCGACGTGCGACAGGTGCTGCTGGGCGAGCAGGGGGTGGTGCACGGCGCCGCCGCCGGGCTGCTGTGCATCGACCACAGCACCATCGCCCCGCGGGGCGCGCGGGAGATCGCCGCCGAGCTGGCCGCGCGCAGGGTGGGCTTTGTCGACGCCCCGGTTTCCGGCGGGACGCAAGGGGCGCGCGACGCCACGCTGTCGATCATGGCGGGGGGCAGCCCCGAGGACTTCCGGCGCGCGCTGCCGCTGCTGCGACTGCTCGGGCGCAGCGTCACCTACCTGGGGCCCAGCGGCAGCGGCCAGGTGTGCAAGCTGTGCAACCAGTTGGTGCAGGTCGTGACCATCCAGGGCCTGGCCGAGGCGATGCGCCTGGGTGCCGCCGAAGGCGCCGACCTGCCGCGCCTGCTGCAGGCGCTGGGCGCGGGCTTCGCCGGCAGCCGCATGCTCGATCTGATGGGGCCGAAGATGGCGGCGCGGGATTTCGCCGCGGGTATCCAGGCCCGCTTGCACGCGAAGGACTTCGGCCTGCTGCTCGAGGCTGCCGCCGACGCCGGACTGGCGCTGCCGGCGGCCGCGCTGGTGCACCGCCAGTTGCAGGACCTGATGCGCCACGGCTGGGGTGGCGACGACACCAGTTCGCTGCTGCGGGTGCTCGAGGCGGCGCGCCCGGCCCCGCCGGCATAGCCGGCAAAGCCCGCAAAGACCCTGAACGCCCGGCCCGCGGCCGGGGCATGGCGCGCATGCGTGGCGCCCGCGAGCGGGCGTTCCTACGATGCACCCGAGTGGCCGCCGGCTGCCCGCGTGCGCCGCGCAGCGGGCCAGGCGGCGGCAGGCTCCAGGGACCGTCGACGCGGCGCGCGCCGCAGGGGGAAGGCGATGAAACGCATGCCATGGCCGCGCCGCCGCGCGGCGCGAAAGATCCTGTGGCCGGTGCTGGCCGCGGCGGCGTTGCTGGCGGCGCGGCCAAGCGCACTGGCCGGCACGGCCGCCCCGCAGCCCGGCACGGCCGCCCCGCAGCCCCTGGGCCGGCAGCCCTGGGTGCTGACCGCCGGCACCCATGCCCCCGAGCGCGCCCTGGTGAGCTGCGTGCCGGCGGCGGGCGGCGCCGCCGAGGCGGCCGCCGGCGCGGTCGTGCTGCAGGCCGATCGTTCCGGCGTCTGCGCCAGCCTGGTGACCTTCAGCTATCCGTCGCGCATGGATCTGCAGGTGCTGGGCGCCGACATCGACGGCATGCCCTGCCATACCAATACCTGGTACGTGGGCTGCCCGGTCCGGCTGGCGTTGGGGCAGCAGGCGGTGATCACCACGGAAGTGCAGGCCGGCCCATACGCCCGCGATACGGCGCAGGTGGTGGTGCGCGGAGTGCGCGTGCCGGCGACGCTGTCCATCGAGTTCCGTGCCGAGGGCAGGCTGAGGCCGTCGCAGCCCCCGGCCTTCGTCGTCCCCGGGGTCGAGCGATCGGGCGGTACATGGGTCGAGGTGCACAACGCCGGGCCGTCGGGGGCGCTGCGCGTGGAGTTCAGCGAAAAGCTGCCGCCGCCGTTCCTGTCGGCCGCTTCCGAGGATCCGGCCTGCCGCTACGATGCGCCGTCGCGGTGGCTGCGCTGCGCGTGGCCCAGGCTCGACCCCGGGGCGACGCTGCGGGCGCCGATCCGCTTCGAGGCCCGGCAGAGCATCCCGGCGCTGCAGCTCGGGGCCGAGTTGCATGTCGTATCCGAGCTGGGACAGAGCCGATCCCACGGCTGGATGATCATCAGCAGCGGCGCGGTCGCCGGCGTGCAGGGTTTCAGCCCCTATCCGCCCAGCGTCTACGCCAGGCTGCTCGACACCGTGTCGCTGCGCATGCAGCCGGGAATCGGGCTTGCGGGGCCTGCGGCAGCGCGGGTGGGAGTCCCGGCGCAATGGCAGGTGCGCTTCTCGCCGGGGCTGCGGGTGCTCGGGGTGACTCCCAGCGCCGAATCCAGCGGCATGAGCTGCCGTTGCAGCGACCACAGCGTGACCTGCGCCGCCCCCGACTTCGGCAGCGGCGCGGCCGAGGCCAATGCGACCGCGAGCATCGAGCTGGACGTGAGCGGCGTCGCCGCGGAGACGGCCGTGCTGCGCTGGGTCAGCAGTTACGGAGAGCAGGAGGTCGCGGTCGACCTTCCGATCAGCCCGCTGCCGCAGCAGCGGGGCGCCGGCGCGGGCCGCAGTTGAGCCCGCAGGCCCGGGCCGCGTCGCGGCCCGGCGCCAGCCTGCGTTCAGGCGGCCAGCAGGTCGCGCAGCACGTAGGGCAGGATGCCCCCGTGGCGGTAGTAGTCCACCTCGATCGGGGTGTCGATGCGCAGCCGCAGCTTGACCTTCTGCTCGGCCTGCCCCGGGCGACGCACCACCAGCGTGACCTCCTGCTGCGGCGCGATGTCGTCGCCCAGCAGCACCTCGAAGCTTTCGTCGCCGCGGATTCCCAGGTTCTGCCACGAGTCGTCGCCGAGGAACTGCAGCGGCAGCACCCCCATGCCGATCAGGTTGGAACGGTGGATGCGCTCGAAGCTGCGCGCCACCACCGCCTTCACCCCCAGCAGCTGGGTTCCCTTGGCGGCCCAGTCACGGCTGGATCCGGTGCCGTATTCCTCGCCGGCCAGGATCACCAGCGGGGTACCTTCGGCCATGTAGCGCATCGCCGCGTCGTAGATGAACATCTTCTCGCCCGAAGGCTGGTGCAGCGTGACCCCGCCTTCCTCGCGCGAGCCGTCGGCGTTGGGCGGCAGCATCAGGTTCTTGATGCGCACGTTGGCGAAGGTGCCGCGCATCATCACCTCGTGGTTGCCGCGACGCGAGCCGTAGGAGTTGAAGTCGACCTTGGCCACGCCATGCTCGAGCAGCCACTTGCCGGCCGGGGAGCTCTCCTTGATCGAGCCGGCCGGAGAGATGTGGTCGGTGGTGATGGAGTCGCCGAACAGCGCCAGCGCACGCGCGCCCTGCACGCCCGAGGCGCCGCCCTGCGGGGTCATGCCGAAGTCGTCGAAGAACGGCGGGCGGGCGATGTAGGTGCTCGTCGGCCAGTCGTAGACCTGGCCCTTGGCGCCGGCGATGCGCTGCCACAGCTTGCCCGGCTTGTCCTGCACCTGGGCGTAGTTGGCCTTGTAGGCCTTCGGGTCCATCGCGACCTTGAGCAGCTTGTCGACCTCGGCGCTGCTCGGCCAGATGTCCCCGAGATAGACCGCCTTGCCCCCCTTGCCATAGCCCACCGGCTCGGTCATCAGGTCGCGCCGCACCGTGCCGGCGATCGCGTAGGCCACCACCAGCGGCGGCGAGGCGAGGAAGTTGGCCTTCAGGTTGGGATGGATGCGCGCCTCGAAGTTGCGGTTGCCCGACAGCACCGCCGCGCACACCAGGTCGTTGGACATGATCGCGGAGTCGATGTCGGCGGCCAGCGGGCCGGCGTTGCCGATGCAGGTGGTGCAGCCGTAGCCCGAGATGTAGAAGCCCAGTTTCTCGAGGTCGCGCAGCAGCCCGGCGCGTTCCAGGTACTCGGTGACCACCCGCGATCCCGGGGCGAGCGAGGTCTTGACATGCTTCCTGACCTTCAACCCGGCCTCGACGGCCTTCTTCGCCAGCAGCCCGGCCGCCAACAGCACGCTGGGGTTGGAGGTGTTGGTGCAGGAGGTGATCGCCGCGATCAGCACGTCGCCGTCGCGCAGCTCGGTGCCCTCCGAGGTGGTCACGCTGCGCTGCAGGCGCTCGGCGGGCTGGCTGAATCCCCCCTGGTCCATCGGCGCGGCGAACAGCTCGCCGAAGCGCTGGCTGACCTGGCCGAGTTCGATGCGGTCCTGCGGGCGCCTGGGGCCGGCCAGCGAAGGAGACACGGTCGACAGGTCCAGGCTGAGGGTGGTCGAGTAGTCGATGTCCCCGCTGCGCGGCACGCCGTACAGCTTCTGCGCCTTGAAGTACGCCTGCAGCGCGTCGATTTCCGACTTGCTGCGGCCGGTGCCCCGGAAGTACTCCAGGGTCTTGTCGTCGACCGGGAAGAAGCCCATGGTCGCGCCGTACTCGGGGGCCATGTTGGCGATGGTCGCGCGGTCGGTGACCCCCAGGCTGGCCGTGCCCTCGCCGAAGAATTCGACGAACTTGCCGACCACCTTGGCCTTGCGGAGCATTTCGGTGACCGTCAGCACCAGGTCGGTCGCGGTGACCCCGCCGCGCAACTGGCCCTTGAGTTCCACGCCCACCACGTCGGGGGTGAGGAAGTACACCGGCTGGCCGAGCATGCCGGCCTCGGCCTCGATGCCGCCGACGCCCCAGCCGACGACCCCGATGCCGTTGATCATCGTGGTGTGGCTGTCGGTGCCGACCAGGGTGTCGGGGTAGTAGACCCCGTCCTTGCCCTTGTGCACCCCGCGCGCCAGGTACTCGAGGTTGATCTGGTGGACGATTCCGAACCCCGGGGGCACGACGCCGAAGGTGTCGAAAGCCTGCATTCCCCATTTCATGAACTGGTAGCGTTCATGGTTGCGCTGGAACTCCAGCTGCATGTTCAGGTCCAGCGCCTTCTTGCTGCCGTAGTTGTCGATCATCACCGAGTGGTCGACCACCAGGTCCACCGGCACCAGCGGCTCGATGGCCTTGGGATCCTTGCCCATCTGGGCAGCCACGCTGCGCATCGCGGCGACGTCGGCCAGCAGCGGAACCCCGGTGAAGTCCTGCAGCACCACCCGCGCCACGACGAAAGGGATCTCGGCGGTGCGCGTGGCCTGCGGCTTCCACGCCGCGAGTTGTTCCACGTGCGCGGCCTCGACGCGCTTGCCGTCGCAGTTGCGCAGCACCGACTCCAGCACGATGCGGATCGACACCGGCAAGCGGGAGAGGTCGATGCCGAGTTTCTTGCCCAGCGCCGGCAGCGAGTAGTACTTGCCGCTCTTGCCACTCGCGGTGGTGAAGGTCTTGCAGGTGGAGGCGAAGGGATGGGGGGATGCGGTCTTGGCGTTGCGCTTGGCAGTGGCCATGGCGGGCTCCGTGAGGGGGGTCAAGCGATCGAGGGGGCTTCTTATTTGCGGGCCACGATCCTGCCGCCGACGACGGGATTGCAGTCGTCGGCCAGCCGGATCATGTGCCGATTGTCGAACAGCATGCTCTTGGCCGGGATCTGGATCATCACCAGTCCGGCGCTGCGGTCGTCGAAGTGATAGGCGCCGGTGGTCGTCGGCTTGCGCAGCAGCAGGTAATGGCGGCCGCGCCAGGTCAGGCGGATGGCGCGATCGTCCGGTCCTT
>JAKBBQ010000245.1 GCA_021808405.1 Pseudomonadota bacterium
CTGCGACTGCGAAACCGAATCCGGATCGTCCAGTTCGATTGCGATCTGGGTGCACACGGTCCGGCACAACTGGACCGCCTTCTCGCTCTGCACCCTGTAATACACCTGGTTGCCCACCCGCCGCTTGGCGACGATCCCCGCCTGATACAGCACCTTCAGGTGCTGCGACACATTGGGCTGGGTGGATTCCACCGCGGCCATGATGTCCCCGACACTGCGCTCCTCGGTGCAGATGGCGTTGAGGATGCGCAAGCGCAGCGCGGTGGCCAGCACTCCGAACAACTCGGCCGCCGAGTCGAACACTCGCTCGGCCGCCTGTTCGTCGGAGGCATCGCCTAGCAATCGGGAGGGCGGGGGTGGGCGCGACATCGGGAAGGAGTAAATCGACGAATCCGCTTATAAGCAAAGGCTTATGGATTGTAGGGATCCCTGAGGACTCGTCCAGTCCTTACCGATAGTGGCTTTCCCTAACAGGAGGATGCCGGAGGATCCGCTCGCCCGGCGGGAACAAGGTCGACGCCCCCGCGCGGGCATTGCCGGGCGGGGGCGTCGGGGCGGGGGCGCCGAGGCGCGGGCCGGGGCTCAGGGCTGTTCGGCCAGCGCGGAGCGGATCTGCTCGAGTGCCGCCGGGTCTTCCAGGGTCGTCAGGTCGCCGGTCGGGCGTTGCTCGCACAGCGCCTGGATGGAGCGCCGCAGCAGCTTGCCCGAACGGGTCTTGGGCAGCATGCCGACGAACAGCACCCGTGCCGGGCGCGCCACCGCGCCGAGCTGGGTCTGCACGGTCTGCATGATCTCCCCGGCCAGGCTCTCGCGGCCTGCCGCGTCGGCCACGCGGGAGGCATCGCGGGGCACGACGAAGGCCATGGCCTGCTGCCCCTTGAGGGCATCGGCGGCGCCCACCACCGCGACCTCGGCCACCGCGGCGTGGCTGGAGATGCTCTCCTCGATCTCCCGCGTGCCCAGCCGGTGACCGGCGACATTGATGACGTCGTCGGTGCGCCCGAGGATGGTGACATAGCCCTGCTCGTCGGCGACCCCCCAGTCGAAGGTCGAATACAGCTGGCGGGACGGGAAATTCGACCAGTAGGTGTCGACATAGCGGGCGTCGTCTCCCCACACCGTCTGCATGCACCCGGGAGGCAGCGGCCAGTCGATGGCCAGCACGCCCTTGTGCCCGGCCGGCAGCGGCTGGCCGCTCGCCTCGTCGACGATGCTGACCTTGTAGCCCGGCATCGCCACTCCGGGAGATCCGGGCTTGGGCGGCAGGGCTTCGACCCCGCCGGCGATGCTGAGGATCGGCCAGCCGGTTTCGGTCTGCCAGTAGTTGTCGACCACCGGTTTTCCCAGGTTCGAGGAAATCCACTCCGCGGTCGGCTCGTCCAGCGGCTCGCCGGCCAGGAACAGGCGCTCCAGCGACGACAGGTCGCAGGAGCGCATCAGCGCGGGGTCGAACTTCTTGAGCACCCGGATCGCCGTCGGCGAGGTGAACATCACCTGCGCCCGGTGGCGCTCGGCCAGGCGCCACAGGATTCCGGCATCGGGGCGCACCGGCGTTCCCTCGTACAGCACGGTGGTCATGCCGTGGATCAGCGGTCCGTAGACGATGTAGCTGTGGCCGACGACCCAGCCGATGTCGCTGCCGCAGAAGTAGGTGGCGCCGGGTCGGCAACAATAGATGTCCTGCATCGACGTGGCGAGCGCCACCGCGTAACCCCCGGTGTCGCGCTGCACGCCCTTGGGGCGCCCGGTCGTCCCCGAGGTGTAGAGGATGTAGCTGGGGTGGGTCGCGTCGACCCAGGTGCAAGGCACCTGCGGCTGCCCGACGGCGGCGCATTCGGCGGCGTAGTCCAGGTCCCGCCCGGCCACCGGATCGAAGGGATGCAGGCCGCGGTCGACCATCAGCACCGACTGGGGCTTGTGCGAGGCGCGCCCGATGGCTTCGTCCAGCAGGGGCTTGTAGGGCACCACGCGGCCGGCTCGCGAGCCGGCGTCGCTGCTGAGGATCAGCTTGGGCGCGGCATCGTCGATACGGGTCGCCAGGCTGACCGCGGCGAAGCCGCCGAACACCACCGAGTGGATGGCGCCGATGCGCGCGCAGGCCAGCATGCCGAACACCGCCTCGGGAATCATGGGCATGTACAGCAGCACGCGGTCGCCCTGGCCCACGCCATGGCGCTGCAGGATCGCCGCCATGCGCTGCACCTCGCGGTGCAGCTCGGCATAGCTGTAGCTGCGGCTGCGCTCGACCTCGGTGGACTCCCACACCAGCGCCGGTTGTTGCGAGCGCTGCGCCAGGTGCCGGTCGACCGCGTTGTGGCACAGGTTGGTCAGGCCGCCGCGAAACCATGCCGAAAAGGGCTTGCGGCTGGAGTCCAGCACCTGGTCGAAAGGCCGATGCCAATCGATCAGCGCGGCCTTCTCGGCCCAGAACGATTCCGGCTGCTCGACCGAACGCCGGTAGTAATCACGGTAACTGGCCATGCTTGTCTCCTTGGTTGGGCCTTTTCGCCCCGACCGTAGACACCTGGCCTGACAGCAGCCTGACCGGCCGGCCCGCCCCGGCCTGCCGCCGGGTCCGTCCGGGGAGGCGGGCCGGGGGCAGCCTGGCCCCCGGGAGTCCTCAGATGGTCACGACCGTGCGCCCCAGCGCCTGACCGGCCATCAGGCGTTGCGCAGCCTCGAGTGCCTGGTCCAGGCGCACGTCGTGTGCCATCGCCTCGAGCTGGCCGGAATCGAGTTCCTCGGCCAGCGCGGACCAGGCGGCACGGCGCGCGGCCAGAGGCTGCATCACGCTGTCGATCCCCGCCAGCGTGATGTTGCGCAGGATGAAAGGGGCGACCGACGCGGGGAAATCCATCCCTTGCGCCAGGCCGCAGGCGGCGACCACCCCTCCCCAGCGGGTCTGCGCGCAGGCGTTGGCCAGGATGTGGCTGCCGGCGGTGTCGACCACCGCGGCCCAGCGCTCCTTTTGCAGCGGCTTGCCCGGCTCGCTCAACTGCTGGCGCGGGATCACTTCGGCGGCGCCCAGCCCGCGCAGGTAGTCGGCCTGGTCGGCCTTCCCGGTGGCAGCGACCACCCGCCATCCGCGGCGCGCCAGCAGCGCCACCGCCATGCTGCCGACGCCACCGGTGGCCCCGGTGACCAGCACCTCGCCGTCCTGCGGCTTGCACTCCCGCGCGGCGATGGCCTGCACGCACAACATCGCGGTGTAGCCGGCGGTCCCGATGATCATGGCCTGGCGGGTGTCGAATCGCCCGGGGAGCGGAACCAGCCAGTCGCCGCGCAGGCTGGCGCGCTCGGCCAGGCAGCCCCAGTGGTTCTCGCCCACGCCCCAGCCATTGAGGATCCAGCGGTCTCCGGGCTTCCAGGCCGCGTGCCGGCTTTCGAGCACGATGCCGGCGCCATCGATCCCCGGCACCATCGGCCACTTGCGCACCACCGGGGCGCTATCGGTCAGCGCCAGCGCGTCCTTGTAGTTGATGGTCGAGTGCAGAACCTGCACCACGAGGTCGCCGGCCGGCAGCGAGTCGTCGTCGAGTTCGAGCCATTCGGCGTGAAAGGTGCCTGAAGGCCTGTCGAGCAGCCAGGCGTGGAACATGGTGCGTCTCCTTGAGCAATCGTCCATCGATGCGGCGCGCCGCGCGAGTACTCTAGCATCCTGTGCAAGTACCGAAGTACCGCAGGCGGCCGCGCGCAGGCGCCGCCGGCGGCCTGGCGCCCGAGCCGGCGCCAGGCTGGGCGCCTGGGCTGCCCGGGCCACGCCGCAGATCGCCCGCGCCATGCTCGGGGTGTCCGCCGATCCCGAGGTTGACCTGTCGCGCCGGCGGCCGTTACATTTACCGGGTGAGCCGAAAACGCCCCGCCGCCGCGCCTTGCCCGCGCCCCGCACGAACGCTCAGCCTGCGCGTTGCCGTGGGCGGCGCGTTGCTGGCCGGCTGCCTGGCCGGGACGGCCTGGGCAGCGCCGCGGGCCGGCGACGCCCAGGGCGCTGCGGCGGCTACCGATCCCCAGTTGCTGAGCATCCTGCGCCGCGCCGAGCAGACGCCGCGGCCGCCGGAGCAGGCAGCGACCCTCGCCGAGCCGACCGGCGCGCAGCGCTGGTGGCAGGGCGGCCGGGTGGTGCGCCAGGTGTCTTCCGACGCCTCGCAACTGGTGCTCAATGCGCTGAGCTTCGTCGGCGTGCGCTACCGCTACGGAGGCGATCACGCATCGCACGGCTTCGACTGCTCGGGGCTGGTGCGCCGGGTCTACCAGGAAACCCTCGGCCTGGTGCTGCCCCACAACGCCGCCGCGCAAAGCCACGAGGGCGAGAAGGTGGCCGAAAGCCAGTTGCGGCCCGGCGACCTGGTGTTTTTCAACACCTTGCGCCGCGCCTTCTCCCATGTCGGGATCTACATCGGCAACGGGGAATTCGTGCATGCCCCGCGCCCGGGACAGCGCGTGCAGGTCGCCAGCCTGGACAGTCCCTACTGGGCGCGGCGCTTCGATGGCGCACGCCGCCTGCTGAGCGGCGCGGCCGCGCAACTGCTGCCGTCGGCGCAGGCGGCCACCACCGACCTGCCGAGCGGCTCGCCCGACGACCACGCCGCGGGCTACCCGGCGCCGACGCACGCGCTGCCGGCCGCGGCGTTGCCGATCTCCGACGCCGTGCCGGCCAACGCCACCGCGGCCACCGCTGCCCTGATGGCCGGGGCCGTGCTGCCACGGCCCGCCGAGCGGCCAGCGCAGCCCTGACGCGCATCCGGCCCCGGGCCGGGCGCCGCGCCGAAGCGCACCCGACCGGGGCGGCTCAGCGCCCGCGCGGCGGCGGCAGGTCGGTGCAACTGCCTTCGGCGACCTCGGCGGCCAGGCCGATCGATTCGCCGAGCGTCGGGTGCGGATGGACCGTGCGGCCGATGTCCACCGCGTCGGCTCCCATTTCGATCGCCAGCGCGATCTCGCCGATCAAGTCGCCAGCGTGGGTGCCGACGATGCCCCCGCCGACGATGCGATGGCTGGAAGCATCGAACAACAGCTTGGTGAAGCCCTCGTCGCGGCCGTTGGCGATCGCACGGCCTGACGCGGCCCAGGGGAACACCGCCTTGCGCACCTCGATGCCCTGGCTGCGCGCCTCGTCCTCGCCCAGGCCCACCCAGGCGATTTCCGGGTCGGTGTACGCCACCGACGGAATCACCCGCGCGTCGAAGCTGCTGCGCGCAAGCGCCTCGTCGCCGCGCAGTTCGCCGGCGCAGACCTCGGCCGCGACATGGCCTTCGTGCACCGCCTTGTGCGCCAGCATCGGCTGGCCATGGACGTCGCCGATCGCGTGGATGTGGGCCACGTTGGTGCGCAACTGCCGGTCGGCTGCGATGAAGCCCCTC
>JAKBBQ010000246.1 GCA_021808405.1 Pseudomonadota bacterium
CGCCGAGCGCGAAGCCGTGCTGCCGCTGATGCTGCGCGACGGCCACCTGGTCGTCGCGCTCGCCGACCCCTGGAACGACCGCAACCTGCTCAACCAATTGCGCCTGCTGACAAGCCTGGACGTCCTGCCCGTCGCGGCCGCCCCCGGAACCCTGGCCCCCGCCATCTCGCGCGCCTACCGCGAGGCCGCCCATCCCGGTGCGGCGCGGCCGCTCGACACGCGCGAGCTGGCCGCCGAACTCGCGCGTCAGCCGGCGCCCGCCCTGGCCGCCGACATCGCGGCCGCAAACGAGTCCGACAGCACGCTGGTGCTGTTCATCAACTCGCTGATCGCCGATGCGATACGGCTTCGCGCGTCGGACATCCACGTGGAGACCAGCACGCCCCCGGCGGGCGTGCGCATTCGCCTGCGCATCGACGGCGACCTGGTCGACCATCTCGATCTGCCCGCGCGCTACGGCTTCGCGATGATCTCCAGGCTCAAGATCATGGCCGAACTGGACATTGCCGAGCATCGCAAGCCGCAGGACGGAAAAATCGATTTCGCACGCTTTGGCGGCCCGCGCATGGAGCTGCGCATGGTGGTCGTTCCCACCGCGCATGGGCTGGAAGACGTCGTGCTGCGACTTCTCGGCGGCCTCAAGCCCATGCCGCTGGAGCGCATCGACCTCAGCCCGGGCAACCTGGCGGCACTGCGCGAGGTGATCGTCAAGCCCTATGGCCTGATCCTGATCTGCGGCCCGACGGGCAGCGGCAAGACCACCACGCTGCATTCGGTGATGCGTGAGATCAACACCGAGAAGCTCAAGATCTGGACCGCCGAGGACCCGGTGGAGATCACCCAGCCCGGGCTTCGTCAGGTGCAGGTCAATCCGCGCATCGGATGGACCTTCGCCGCGGCGATGCGCACCTTCCTGCGCGCCGATCCCGATGTAATCATGATCGGCGAGATGCGCGACGAGGAGACCGCGCGCATCGCCGTCGAGGCCTCCCTGACCGGGCACCTGGTCATGTCCACGCTGCACACCAATTCGGCGGCCGAGAGCATCGCGCGCCTGCTCGAGATCGGTCTCGACCCCTTCACCTTTTCCGATTCCCTGCTGGGAATCCTGGCGCAGCGCCTGGTGCGCAGGCTGTGCCTGCACTGCCGCGTGCGCGAAGCCCTCTCGGACGACGAGCTGCAGCACATCGCCGACCTGTACCAGGCCAGCGGTGCCGGCGCCGGGGAGTCGCGCGAAGCCCTGTTCGCGCGCTGGCGCTCGCTTCACGGGGACGCGCAGGGGCGCGTGATGCGTTACCGCCATGCAGGCTGCGCGCACTGCGAATCCACGGGCTTTCATGGGCGCCTGGGGCTGCACGAGTTCCTCGGCAGCGACGAGGGCCTGCGCGACCTCGTGCGTCGCCGCGCTCCGGCTCGGGACGTCGTCGCGCAGTCGCAGGCGCGCGGCATGCCCACCTTGCTGCAGGATGGAATCGAGAAGATGCTCGCCGGACTGACCGATCTCCCCGAGGTCCTCGCCGCGACCAACCACTGAGGCCGCCGCACGGCCCACGAGACCGGGCCACCCCGGCCGCAACCGCGCGTGGCCACGCGAACGAGCGCAGCCTGGTCAGGCTGTTGAAGGACCCGAGCGCGTCGCGACACGCGCGGCGAGCCACTCCAGCAGGAAGGGGGCGGCGGCGGGCCCCTCGGTGCCGGCGGCGTGCACCAGCCGGTGCAGGCGAATGCCCTCCGCGCAGTCGGCACGGCCTTCGAGGAAGCGGCCCACCGGGCATTCGGCCGCGCAATGAGGGGGGCGCGTCTCGGCCATGTGCATGGATCGCCACTGATACGCCAGGGCTCCGGCGAAGGTCTGGATCCGCTTCGCGTCGGTGCGTGGCGTCGCCGAGTACCGCGCCATCCAGGCCTGCAGCTCTCCCACGCGCATCGGCTCGGCGTAGTGATAGCCCTGGACCTGGTCGGCGCCGAAAGCCGCGGCGATCTCGAGCATCGCCCGGTCCTCGATTCCCTCGACGACCACACGCTGCCCCAGATCGCGACCCAGGAGCACCAGCGAGCCGACCAGCTTGACCGTCTGCAGCGGGCTGTCGTAGACGCGGCGGATCAGCATCTGGTCGATCTTGATGACGTCGAAGCGAAACGCTGCGATACGTTCGATGCTGCTGTAGCCGGTGCCGAGGTCATCGATGGCCACGCCCACTCCTACCTCGCGCAATCCCTCGATGGCCCGGCCATGCCTGGCCGGATCGAACTCCTGCGTCTCCAGCAGTTCCAGGGTCAGGCGCCGCGGCGCGACGTGGCGCGCGCGCAGCGCGGCGTCCACCCACTGCGCGCACTCCGTGTCGAGCAACGTCGACGGCGGCAGGTTCATCGACAGATCGAGCGACAGTCCCTGCGCGTCCCAGTCGCTCAGCGCGTCGAGCGACAGGTCGAGTCCCATGCGAAACACCCGGTCCAGCTCGATTTCCCCCAACGGTGGCAGGAACACCGACGGAGCGATGACTTCGCCGTCCTCCATGCGCAGGCGCGCCAGCGCCTCGACATGGCTGACACGGCCCGACCGCAAGTCCACGACCGGCTGCACGAACATCTCGAGGCCGCCGGCGAACAGGCGATCGCGGCAGCGCTGGGCCGCCCCCTGCGACAGCTCCACCGCGCGGCCAGGCATCGCGCAGCGGCCCCACGCCACGTCCAGGCGTCTGCGCAGGCCCGAGCACCACTCCTGCATCCACGACGACGCGAACTGGGCCGTTTGCCCTCCGAACACACTCACCACGCCGACCACGTGCCCGTCGCGCCCGCAAAACGGTATCGACACGTGGGAGCGGATCCCCAGACGCGCACCTGCGTCGCGCCACGGCGCCACGCGCTCGTCGTGCGCCCAGGAATCGATGCGGGAATTCGCCTCGTTGCGCCACGCCGACGAGGTCGCGCTGCGCCCCCTCGGTGAGGCGGGGTCGAGTTCGGGAAGGCCTGCGCTGGCGAAGAGTTCGGCCACCGGATCGCCGGCCTGCGCGCAGGCGCTGGCCTCGACCACCAGCGATCCGCTTCGATGCAAGCGCGTCAACGCGACCGCGACGACCCCCGGAAGGTGGGCCAGGAAATCGAGTTCCTCCTGCGAGGCATCCGACCATCTTGCGCCGCGCGCCGGCTGCTTGCGTGCGAACACCTCCAGGTAGGAGCGACTGACGGCCTCGGCGGCGGAGAACTGCGCCTGCAAATCGTCCTGCATGCGCAGATCGAAGAGTCCGAGCAGCCGGTATCGCTTCATCACCGGAACCCGCGCCCCGCCGAGATGCTCGGCGAGCAGCGCCCGATAGCGCATCGAGGCGCGCGCCAGCATCGAACCGCTGACGCCGCCGAGCAGATGGATGGCGCCGAGCTGCCGCGCCCGGCCCAGCAGGCCCTCGCGGGTCGTCGCGGGGTCCACGAGCATCGCGAGGTACGCAGCCTGCCGGCGCTTGAGCTCGGCGAATTGCTCGTCGGACAACGCCCCCAGCAACGCCAGCGAGGCCGGATCGTTCGCCAGATCGCGATAGAAGTCGTCGACGAACTGGACGTTGATCTGGTCGAAAACCCTGGCGTACTCGGTGAACAGGACCGCGCACTCCGCTCCGTAGGGGTCCAGCGGGATTTCCGGCTGCTCGGCCTGGCCTTCGGAGACCCCCATCTGCCACCAGTTGGCTCGCGTCTTCTTGCTTTGTTTGAGCTGATACATGGCAGCGTCGGCCAGGCGCAGCAACTGGTCGGGATCCAGGCTGTCCTGCGGGAAACGCGCCACCCCCATCGTGAGGCCCACGCGCGCCGACCCGCCCGACGCCAGCGGGATGGGGCTGACCACCGTTTCATGCAGGCGCGCGAAGACCGTCGACAACTGTTGCATGGCGAGCACGGAGTCGATTTCCTCGATGACGAACACGAACTCGTCGCCGCCGAGCCGGGCGATGAGTTCGCTGCGACGCAACTGGGCCCCCCACCGCCGGGCAAGCTCCTGGAGCAGCAAGTCCCCCGCGGCGTGGCCGAATCGGTCGTTGACTTCCTTGAAATCGTCCAGATCGATGTAGCAGACCGCGAGTTCCCTCTGGCTGCGACGCGCGCGCGACAACGCCTCCTGCAGGTGCAGGTTCAAGGCGAGGCGGTTCGGCAGGCCGGTCAGGGCGTCGCGAAGCGATTGCAGGGCCGCCTCTCCGCGCATTCGCGAGAGTTCGAGGAAGGAGGCCTGGATGCGAACCGTCGCGAGCATCAGGAACGCGAAATACAGAATGATCAGCAGTCCGAGCACCCTCAGGGATGGATCCGCCGATTCGAACAGCCTCAAGGTGGTGGGGACGAACGGGGGTGCGATGAACAGGGCCGCGGACCATGCGTCCGAGGCCAGTTGCGCGACTCCCGCACCGCAGACCGCCGCGACGACGGCCGTGACCAGCAGTTCGTCGAATGCGCTGCTCGGCGCCACCACCATCGGCAGCAGCGCCCAGGTGCATCCCAGCAGGGCCACGCTTGCGCGCAGGCGCATCAGCCACAGCGAACCGTTTCTCCTGTGCGCCAGATCGGCCCTGGCCTTGAACCAGATGCTCAGGCGCAGCGCATGCGCGAGCAGGACACTACCGATCCACAACCAGGCGGTGGGGGGAAGGATCTTCTCGTGCAACACCCAGGCCACGACGCCGGTGGGGAGGATGCTTCCGACGAAGCCGACCGGGATGATCTGCAGGGTGGCCCTGGCGCGGTCGATCGCCGAGTCGTCCTCGGCGGGGCGAAGGCCGGCAGCGAATGCCCCGGCGACGGCCTCGCCGACGGCCAGCGAGCCCCGGACCTGCCTGCCGGCCCGCGAAGTCATGATCTCGGATGTAGGGCCGTTGGGGTCCATTCGCCGCTCCGCACTGCAAGGCCGCTCACGTCCGGCAGCTTCACGCCGGACTCGCCAGCGTGTTCCAGGTCCACGTCGGGTAGGCGAACCATAGCCGCAATGGGCTCTGCGCGGGGATGAGCGTGGTCAAGAACGGCCCCCTCGCCCTGCAAAAAGTCACAATCCCCGCATGAATCCTGGCTGAACGACGTTGCAGGGCCGCAGGGGCCGCGCCTGGGGCCTGGAACAGCTGATCGCCCCGATCCGGCGCTTGGCCACCGGCGAGATGCCCGATGCCTTGCCGCTGCTCGCCCAGGTTGCGGCTGGCCCACCGCAGGAACTGCGGCGTCGAGGTCCTGCTCGAGGTCCTGCGCATGCCACGCAACGATGGGATCGGCAAGCTCGGGCACCGCGACCCGCGCGGCATCGGGCGCGGCGACCTGCTCGCGTGTCTCGATGGCAGCTGGACGGTGGGTGCGGACGTCACAGCGGCAGGAATCGCCGCC
>JAKBBQ010000247.1 GCA_021808405.1 Pseudomonadota bacterium
GAATCATGCGCCATGCACCTTGGAATCGGCGGCGGCCCGCTTGGCCGCCACCGAGCATTGTTGCAGACCCCACGCCGACGCGTATCGAGCCGTGTCAAGGCCCGCTGCGGCGGCCCGAAAAAAAAAGCGCCCGCCGAGTGGCCGGGCGCAACGTCCTGCTCTGGAGACTGGGGCCCGGGCCGACGCGCGGCCCGGGGTGGAACAGCCGCGCAGCTGCGCGTTACAGCACCTGCTCGCCGTGCAGGCTGATGTCCAGGCCTTCGCGCTCCTGCTCCTCGGTGACGCGCAGGCCGATGACCATGTCGACCAGCTTGAGCAGCACGAAGCTGACGACGCCGTCGTAGACGATGGTCACCGCCACCCCCTTGGCCTGGATCAACAGCTGCATCGCGTTGCCCTCGAGGACGCCGGCGGTGCCGCCGATGGCCTTGACCGCGAACACCCCGGTCAGCAGCGCGCCCAGGATGCCGCCGATGGCGTGCACGCCGAAGGCGTCGAGCGAGTCGTCGTAGCCGATCATCTCCTTCATGTACACCGCGGTCCAGAAGCACACCGCGCCGGCGGCCAGGCCGATGATCAGCGCCCCGCTGGGGCCGACGAAACCCGAGGCCGGGGTGATGGCCACCAGGCCGGCCACGGCGCCCGAGCAGATGCCCAGGATGGTCGGCTTGCCGCGGGCCATCCACTCCACGAACATCCAGCTCAGCGCAGCGGCCGCGGTAGCGATCTGGGTCGCCGCCATGGCCATGCCGGCGCGGTCGCTGGCCGCCGCCGCCGAGCCGGCGTTGAAGCCGAACCAGCCCACCCACAGCAGCGAGGCGCCGATCAGGGTCAGCACCAGGTTGTGCGGAGGCATCGGCTCCTTGCCATAGCCCACGCGCTTGCCCATCACCAGCGCCGCCACCAGGCCGGCCACCCCGGCGTTGATGTGCACCACCGTGCCGCCCGCATAGTCCAGCACGCCGTCACCGCCGAGCCAGCCGCCGGGACCCCACACCATGTGGGCGATCGGGGCGTAGACCGCGAGCAGCCACAGCCCCATGAACCACAGCAGCGCGGAGAACTTCATGCGGTCGGCGAACGAGCCCACGATCAGCGCCGGGGTGATGATCGCGAAGGTCATCTGGAAGGTCATGTAGGTGGTCTCGGGAATGGTCGGCGCCAGCGAGTTGGCGCTGTCCAGCCCCATTCCCGACAGGAACAGCCGACTCAATCCCCCGATGAATCCCGAGCCGCTGGTGAAGGCCAGGCTGTAGCCGGCGATCATCCACAGCACCGTGACCAGGCAGGTGATCGCGAAGCTCTGCATCAGGGTCGCCAGCACGTTCTTCTTGCGCACCATGCCGCCGTAGAACAGCGCCAGACCGGGAATGGTCATCATCAGCACCAGCGCGGTGGAGGTGAGCATCCACGCGTTGTCGCCGGAGTTGATGAACGCCGACGGGTTCTTCGCGGCCGATGCCGCCGCCACCGGCGCGGCCGGCGCGGCGGCAGCGGGGGCGGCCGCCGCCGGGGCGCTGGCGGTCTGCGCCGACGCCAGCGCCGGCAGCCCCAGCATGAGCAGGCTCAGCGCGATGCTTGCCAGATACTTTTTCATGTCCTTGACCTTTCGGGAATACGGGATGGTCACAGCGCGTCGGCGCCGGTCTCGCCGGTGCGGATGCGGATCACCTGGTCCAGCGCGGAGACGAAGATCTTGCCGTCGCCGATCTTGCCGGTGCGGGCCGCCCCTTCGATGGCTTCGACGGCGCGCTCGACCAGGGTTTCCGGAACCGCCGCCTCGATCTTCACCTTGGGCAGGAAGTCGACCACGTACTCGGCTCCGCGGTAGAGCTCGGTATGGCCCTTCTGGCGCCCGAAGCCCTTGACTTCGGTGACGGTGATTCCGGTCACCCCGATCCCCGACAAGGCTTCTCGCACCTCGTCGAGCTTGAAGGGCTTGATGATGGCCATGATCATTTTCATGCTGGCTCCTTGGAGATGGGCGATGGCGGGTTCAGAAGGCGTAGCCGGCCAGCAGCTCGAGCGAGGTCTGCCGGTCCTTGGTGGCGTTGTCGAAGATCGCCAGGCTCGAGCGGTCCTGCCGCAGCTCGGCGCTGAGCTTGACGTTCTTCACCGGCGCGTAGCTCAGCGCCACGGTGAGTTCCTTGATGTGGTTGGCCCGGCCGAGGGTCCCCGACACCAGGCCCTGCCTGTCGTCGAGGTACTCGCCCCGGCCCGACAGCGTCAGGCGGTCGTCCAGGGCATAGTTGGCGTACAGCGCGTAGCCGTCGGCCCGGGCGGTGCCGCTGCCCGGACCCTGGTACGCATCCTTGCCGACGAGGTCGACGTTGAGCCCGAAGTTCAGGGCCTGGGTGGCGTTGATCGTGCCGACGAGGTCGAGCAGCTGTTCCTTGCTGAAGACCGCGGAGTTGTAGTAGTTGGCCGTGCCGGTGTAGTAGTACGCGGCCGAGTAGCTGAACAGGCTGCTCGGGCTGCCCGAGGCGCCGAGCTCGATGGTCTTGGACTCGCCGGGGTTCTGGGTCGCGTGGTTGAAGCCCTCGTTGACCCCGCCGGTGAGGGTCAGCGCCGGGCTCAGCGCATAGGCCGCGCGCACCCCGGTGTGGTAGATCGGCTCGAGGTCGAAGAACAGCAGCGAGCGCGAGATCTCGGCGTCGGCCAGCGGATTCACGACCTCGGCCCCGGCCAGCGTCGGCAGCCGGCCCGCCTGCAGCGTGAGCGCTCCGGCGGCGTATTGCACGAAGGCGTTCTCCACCCCCATCTGGCTGCCCCCGGGCAGGTACGTGGCGTCGCTGCCGCCGAGCAGGGTCACCGAGCCGCCGAAGCCGCTGCTCGGCAGGTAGGCGGCGCTGAGCGAGGCCTGGTTGAAGGTGAAGCCGTTCTGCGTGGTGTCGAACTGGCGCTGCGCCGGCGTGGTGTCGAAATGGCTGTAGGTACTCGCCAGGTAGCCGCTCAGGCTGAGCCCCGGGGTGGCGGCGATGACCGCGCCCAGGCTGGGGGTCGCCGGCGGCGGGCTGGCCGATGCGCTCTGCGCAGCGGCGATACCGGGGCAGGCCAGGGCCCCGGCCAGGCACGCTGCAAGGGTGGTTCGATTCATCAGGATTCTCCTCAGGGCGTAGCGGTTGGCTGGATGGAAAGGCTGGATCGACCGGGATACCCTCCGGTGTTCCCGATGCTCTGCAGCTTTCGTGCCAAGCCCGCCGCAGGCGCCCGGCGTACCCGCGATGGCGCAGCAGCGCCCCGTCTTGGCGCGCGCCGGCGCCGCGTGCACCCCTGTGGTGCGGCATCGCCGGCGTGACCATCCCGCGCCCATTGACAACGCCGCGATACCCCCGCGACTGCGCGCCAGGCGCGACAATGCGGCCATCGCCGTGTCACTTCGCAGAGGCAAGGACCATGATCAACACCACTCCACCTCCGGATCCGGGGCCGTCGTCGTCGCCGAATTCCCCGCCGAACTCGCCGCGCGCCTTCCTGCGCCGGGCCGCGCAGGCGCTCGAGCAATCGCCGCTGAAGGACGTGCAGCGCAACGTGCGCGCGCTGGCCCACTCGGCCGCAGGCCGCCTCGACCTCGTCACCCGCGACGAATTCGACGCGCTGCAGGCCATGCTCGCCGCGGCGTCGCAGCGGGTGGCGCAACTCGAGGCCCAGGTCGCGGCGCTGGAGTCGCGGCTGGCGGCGGCGCAGTCGGTGGCCCCTGCGGCCCCTGCGACTCCTGGGGGGCCTGCGGCCCAAGCCGGCCCCCAGGCCGCGCCCCCCGGCGCCAGCGCTTCCGGCGGCGACTGACCCGGCGGCGACGGACCCGGCCACCTGCTCCGCGGCTGCCATGCCACTGGCGGTGCTCGCGAGCCGGGCACTGCTCGGCCTCGAAGCGCCTGCGGTGCAGGTGGAGGTGCACCTTTCGGGCGGCCTGCCCGCCTTCTCGATCGTCGGGCTGCCCGAAGCCGAGGTGCGCGAGGCGCGCGAGCGCGTGCGCAGCGCGCTGCTGAACAGTTCGCTGCCCTTTCCGTCGTCGCGACGCATCGTGGTCAACCTGGCGCCGGCCGACCTGCCCAAGGAATCCGGTCGCTTCGACCTGCCGATCGCCCTCGGGCTGCTGGCCGCGCAAGGGGCGATCGACCCGGCGCGGCTGAGCGGCCACGAATTCGCCGGCGAGCTGTCGCTTTCAGGCGAGCTGCGCCCGGTGCGCGGAGCGCTGGCGATGGCCTGCGCGGCCGGTTGCGACAGCGCGCTGCGCTTCGTGCTTCCGCTGGCCAGCGCGCGCGAGGCCGCGCTGGCCGCCCCCGACGCGGTGCTGGGAGCGCAGCACCTGAACGACGTGGTCGCGTACCTGGGCGGGCAGATCCAGGCGCAGGCGTTGCGCGTGACCGTCCCGGTCGCGACCCCGCCGGCGCTGGCCGACCTGGCCGACGTGCGCGGCCAGGCGCTGGCGCGGCGGGCGCTGGAAATCGCCGCCGCCGGCGGCCACCACCTGCTGCTGGTCGGCCCTCCGGGAAGCGGCAAGACCATGCTGGCGCAGCGGCTGCCGGGCCTGCTGCCGGAGTTGACGCGGCAGCAGGCGCTGCAAAGCGCGGCGATGCTCAGCCTGGCCGGCAGCTTCCAGCCCGCGCAGTGGGGAGTGCGCTGCCTGCGCAGCCCCCACCACGGCTGCTCGCCGGCGGCACTGCTCGGCGGCCTGGCCGCCGGCGGGGTGCGCCCGGGCGAGGTCTCGCTGGCCCATCACGGGGTGCTGTTCCTCGACGAGCTGCCCGAGTTCGACCGCCGCGCCCTCGAAGGACTGCGCGAGCCGCTGGAAAGTTCGCGGGTGCACCTGGCGCGCGCCGCGCATCGTGCCGAGCTGCCGGCGCGCTTCCAGCTGGTGGCGGCGATGAACCCCTGCCCCTGCGGCCACCTGGGCGATCCGACGCGGCCGTGCCGCTGCACCCCGGCGCAGGTGGCGCGCTACCGGGCGAGGTTGTCGGGGCCGCTGCTCGATCGCATCGACCTGCGGGTCGAGGTGGCCGCGCTGGCCCCCGCCGAGCTGCTCGAACTGCCCGCCGGCGAGGCCAGCGCGGTGGTCGCCGGCCGCGTACGGCTGGCGGCGGATCGCCAGCAGCAGCGCCAGGGCGCGCCCAACTCGGCGCTCGACGGCCAGCCGCTGCAACAGCACTGCTGCCTCGACAGCGAATCGCGCAACTGGCTGGCCGGCGCGCTGGCCCGCGTCGGCGCCTCGGCGCGGGCCACCCACCGCGTGCTGCGGGTGGCCCGCACCATCGCCGACCTCGGCGACTGCGGGCCGCTGGCCCGGCGCCACCTGGCCGAGGCGCTGCAACTGCGGCGCGCGCTGGACCGGCCGTAGCC
>JAKBBQ010000248.1 GCA_021808405.1 Pseudomonadota bacterium
GGCGCACCAGCTCAAGACCCCGCTGGCCGGCCTGCGCATGCAGGCCGAACTCGCGCAGCGCCAGACCAACCCCGAGGAACTGCGCACCAGCCTGCGCCAGATCGAGGTGTCGGTGGTTCGCACCACCCGCATGGTCAACCAGCTGCTCGCACTGGCGCGCGCGGAGAACCAGGCCGCGCTGGCGCAGCGCGCCGCGGCGCGCCTGGACCTGCGCAAGCCGGTGCGCGAAGCCCTGCAGGAACTCGCGCCGCTGGCGCTGGCCAGGTCGCTCGAGGTGGAGTTCGACTGCCCGGAGCAGCCGCTGTGGGTGCGCGGCAACGCGATGCTTCTGCAGGAACTGGTGAAGAACCTGCTGGACAACGCGATCGCCTACACCCCGCCGCGCGGGCACGTGGCGGTGCGCCTGCGCCAGTTCGACGACCAGGTCGTGCTCAGCGTCGAGGACACCGGGCTGGGAATCGCCGCCGCCGAACGCGAGATGGTCTTCCGGCCCTTCTACCGCGTGCTCGGCACGGGCCATGACGGCAGCGGGCTGGGGCTGTGCATCGTGCAGGAGATCGCCCGCCAGCACGGCGCCGCGCTCAGCCTGGACGACAACCCGATGTGCCGCGACGCCGGGCACCCGGGGCTGGTGGTCAGCCTGCAGATCGCGGCCACCGCGCCACCGCCCGACGCCTGAAGCGCGGCCGCGCAGGCCTCAGCCGCGGCGCTTGGCAGCCGCCGCGCCGCGCGGCGACGGGCTCTTCGCGCCGGCGGCGGCCTTGGCCGCTGCGGTCTTCGCCCCTGCCGTCTTGGCCGCTGCCGTCTTCGCCGCTGCCGTCTTCGCCCCTGCCGTCTTCGCCGCTGCCGTCTTGGCCGCCGCGGCCTTGGCGCCTGCCGGCCTGGCAGCGGCCGCCTTGCGCGCCGGCGCGCCGGGGCGCGGAGCGAATTCGAAGCCGACCTTGCCGTCGCCCTGGCGAACCAGGTACGCCTTGAACTTGCGGCGGGTGCGCGCGGACACGAACCCGTCGAGCAGGTCGGTGCGCCCCTCGGCCAGCAGCTTGCGCATCTGCGCGGCGTCGACCGGCTGCTGCAGGATGATCTTGCCGCTGCGGAAGTCGCAGGACGGCGCCTCGCCGACGCTGCGTTCGCAGACGTAGGCGTTGCCGGCGTCGTACACGGGGCCGCCGCACTTCGGACAGGCGCCCAGCGGCTGCTGGCCGCTGAAATCGGCGGCCTGCGCGCTGTCCGCGGCACGCGCCTGGCCGAAATCGAATTCCAGCTTGTACGGACCGCCTTCGGCGTCGCGCGCCAGCCGCAGTTCGGCGCTGAACGGGCGACCCATCTTGCTGCGAAAGCCGCTCAGCGGACCCAGCTGCCTGTGCTGCAGCAGCGACTCGACTTCCCCCAGCTCGAAGCTGCGCCCACCCGGATGCTTGCCGATGGAAAAATCGCAGGAGGTGCACGCGTAGCGGTGGTAGTTCTCCCGCACCACGCCGCCGCAGCTCGGGCATGGCGTGCGCAAGGTCGCATAGTCCCCCGGCACGCTGTCGCGGTCGTATTCCTTGGCGCGTCGAACGATGGTCTCGGTCATGCGGGCGATCTCCTGCATGAAGGCTTCCCGCCCGATCTGTCCGCGCTCCATCTGCGCCAGCTTGTGCTCCCACTCCCCGGTCAGTTCGGGCTTGGTCAGGTCCTCCACGCCCAGTCCGTGCAGCAGGGTCATCAGCTGGAAGGCCTTGGCCGTGGGAACCAGCTCGCGCCCCTCGCGCAGCATGTACTGCTCGGCCAGCAGGCCCTCGATGATCGACGAGCGCGTGGCCGGCGTGCCCAGCCCCTTGCCGGCCATGGCCTCGGCATAGTCCTCGTCGTCGACCATCTTGCCGGCGTTTTCCATCGCGCTCAGCAGCGTCGCCTCGGTGTAGCGCGCCGGCGGCCGCGTCTTGAGCTCCTGCAACTGCACGTCGAGCGCGCGGGCGGTCTCGCCTTGCGCCAGCGCGGGCAGGTCGGCTTCCTCGCCCTGCTGGGTGCGGCCGTGGATTGCCAGCCAACCCGGCACGACCAGGATGCGTCCCTCGGTGCGGAAGCTGTGCTCGCCGACCCGGCTGGTGCGGGTGGTGACGAGGAATTCGGCGGCGGGGTAGAACACCGACAGGAAGCGCCGCGCCACCATGTCGTACAGCTTGGCCTCGGCCTCCGACAGCGAACGCGGCTGCTGGTTGGTCGGGATGATCGCGAAGTGGTCCGACACCTTCGAGTTGTCGAACACCCGCCGGCTGGGCTTGACATAGCCCTGCTGCAGCGCGCGCTCGGCGAACGAGGACAGCACGCCCGCGTCATCGGCCATCGCGCGCAGGGTATCGCGCGCAACGCCCAGGTAATCCTCCGGCAGGTGGCGCGAGTCGGTACGCGGATAGGTCAGCGCCTTGTGCCTTTCGTACAGCGACTGCGCCAGCGCCAGGGTCATCTTGGCGGAAAAACCGAAGCGCGAGTTGGCTTCGCGCTGCAAGGTGGTCAGGTCGTACAGCGCCGGCGACAACTGGGTCGTCGGCTTGGACTCGTCGTGCACCTGCGCCGCCGCGCCGGCGCAGGCGTCGACCACGGCCTGCGCCTGCGCGCGATCCCACAGGCGGTCGGCACGTCGATCGGCGTCGACGTCCTTGCGAAACGCCGGGTCGAACCACTTGCCCTGGTAGCCGCCGGCGGCCAGGCCGAAACTGGCGTGCACCTCGTAGTAGGTGCGGGCGACGTGGCGACGGATCTGCTCCTCGCGGGAGACGACCACCGACAGGGTGGGCGTCTGCACGCGACCCACCGGCGTCAGGAAGAAGCCCCCGTCACGCGAATTGAAGGCGGTCATCGCGCGCGTGCCGTTGATACCCACCAGCCAGTCCGCCTCGCTGCGGCAACGCGCGGCATCGGCCAGCGGAAGCATCTCGGCGTCGCTGCGCAGGTGCTCGAAACCGTCGCGGATCGCCTGCGGGGTCATCGATTGCAGCCACAGCCTGCGCACCGGCTGGCGCGCCGACGCATATTGCTGGATCAGGCGGAAGATCAGCTCGCCCTCGCGCCCGGCATCGCAGGCATTGACCACCATGGTCACGTCCTTGCGCTTGAGCAGCTTGACGATCGCCTGCAGCCGCGAGCGGGTCTTGTCGATGGGCTTGAGGTCGAAGTGCGGCGGCACCACCGGCAGGTTGGCGAAGCTCCACTTGCCCCGCTTGACCTCGAAGGCCTCGGGAGCTCCGATTTCCACCAGATGGCCGACGGCCGAGGTCACGAGGTAGGACTCGTTCTCGAAATACTCGTCGTGCTTGTCAAACTTGCCGGCGGCCGGTGTCAGCGCTCGCACGATGTCCTGTGCGACGCTGGGCTTTTCGGCGATGACCAGGGTTTTGCTCATGGTGGCTTTCGACAATCGGTCCGACAATCGGCTGCGCCGGTGCCTGCACGGCCCGGCCGCGGCGACGGCCGGCCCGCCCCTCCTTACAATGGCGCGCGCTGCACCAGGCCCATGCCGGCAGCCGCGCCAGGCTCTTGAGACAACTCCGGGCCGCCCCGGCTCTGCGCTCCCGCCGAGGGATCGCGGCTTGGGCGCAGCCCGGCCCCTCGGGCGCCCCGAGTCCGCTGCGGCGTGGCGCCCGCGGCGACCTCGGCGCCCGATGTTCCTTTTTCTACTTTAACCAGTTTCGTGACAGCCTTGCACACCCGCACTCGACGCCCCGGGGTTCCCGGCAGCCCGCGCGACGACGGCGCGCCTGTCGGCGCGCGCACCGAAGTGCGTCGATCGCCAGTGCACGGCAAGGGGGTGTTCGCGCGGCGGCCGATTCCCGCAGGTGCCCGCATCCTGGAATATCGCGGACAGACGATTTCCTGGAAGGAGGCCTTGCGCCGCCACCCCCATGACCCGGCGCAGCCCCACCACACCTTCTATTTCTCCCTGGAGTCGGGCAAGGTGATCGACGCCAACGTCGGTGGCAACAGCGCGCGCTGGATCAACCACTCCTGCGCGCCCAACTGCGAGGCCCGCGAGCGCGATGGGCGGGTCTACATCCACGCGCTGCGGGCCCTGCGCGCGGGCGAGGAGTTGTCCTACGACTACCACCTCAGTCTCGACGAGCGCCACACCGCGAAGCTCAAGCGGGACTACGCGTGTCGCTGCGGCGCCGCGCACTGCCGCGGCACGATGCTGGCACCCAGGCGCTGAAGCATGGCCCGATCCCCCGTCGACGAGGACCTGGCGCTGGCGCTGCAACGCCGACTCGAGGCCGGGGGCCATGGCTGCGCGGTGCGCTGGCTGGAGCGCACGGGTTCGACCAACTCCGACCTGCTGGCGCAATTGCGCACCGGAGCGGCGGCTCCGCAATGCCTGGTGGCCGGGCATCAAAGCGGCGGCCGCGGCCGCCGCGCGCGTGCCTGGCTGGACGAAGGCGCCGACCACGATGCCGCGGCGCTGCTGTGCTCGCTGGCATGGCCGCTGCCCCGCGGCTGCGAGCTGTCGGGCCTGAGCCTGGCCGTCGGGGTCTGGCTGGTGCAGGGCCTGCAGGCGCTGGGCCTGACCGGCGCGACCCTGAAGTGGCCCAACGACCTGCTGCTCGACGAGCGCAAGCTCGCCGGGGTACTGATCGAGGTCGCCGACCTGCCGCAGGCGCGCTGGGTGGTGGTGGGAATCGGCCTGAACCTGCGCGCGCCGGCCGGACTCGCCCAGGCCAGCGGGCTGGCCGAACACGGCATCGCCGCCGACCGCTGGCAAGTGCTGGGCGAGGTGCTGCCGCGGCTTTTGACCGGCTTGCAGGAATTTGCCCGCGACGGGTTCGCGCCGTGGATGGAGCGATGGAACCAGTTGCACGCCTGGGGCCAGCGCAGGGTGCGGGTGCTCGGCGAGGCCGCGCCGCTGCTGGAGGGCCGCGCGCTCGGGGTCGATGCCCAGGGTTACCTGTGGCTGCAGACCGCGCACGGCCGGCAGCGGGTGTCCAGCGGCGACGTGTCGCTGCGCAGCGAGCCCGACTGAGGAGTACGCCCGGCGATGCTGCGCACCCTCGTGCTGGCCCTGCTGCTGGCCAATATGCTGCTGTGGGCCTGGTCGCACGACGCGCTGCGGCCCTTCGGCTGGGCTCCGGCCCGTGTCGGGGAACCCTGGCGCCTGCGCGAGGACTTGCACGCCGACCGCGTGGTCCTCGAAGGCCCCGACGGCAGCCCCTTGCCGGCTGCGCGCCAGCAACGCGAGCCGCCGCCGGCTGGCAGCGCATCGCACGCTGCCGCGGCGCCGCCGGCCTCGGCCCCGCGCGCCGCGCCGAGCGCTGG
>JAKBBQ010000022.1:0-5019 GCA_021808405.1 Pseudomonadota bacterium
CCGACCGCCTGATGGCCAGCCTGGGCTCGATGCTCCTGTACTGGTACCACTACAGCCACAACGGCCGGCGCATCGAGGTGGAGACCGACGACGACTCGATCGGCGGCCATTTCCTGCACCTGCTGCACGGCGCGCGCCCGTCGGACGTGTGGGTGCGCGCGATGCACACCTCGCTGATCCTGTACGCCGAGCACGAGTTCAACGCCTCGACCTTCACGTCGCGGGTGGTGGCCGGCACGGGATCGGACATGTACTCGGCCATCACCGGGGGGATCGGCGCGCTGCGCGGCCCCAAGCACGGCGGAGCCAACGAGGTGGCCTACGAGATCCAGAGCCGCTACGCGTCGCCCGACGACGCCGAGGCCGACATCCGCCGACGCGTCGAGGCCAAGGAAGTGGTGATCGGCTTCGGCCACCCCGTCTACACGGTCAGCGACCCGCGCAACAAGGTGATCAAGGGGGTCGCCAGGCGGTTGAGCGAGGAGCAGAAGGACATGCGGCTGTACGCGATCGCCGAACGCCTGGAAAGCGTGATGTGGGACATCAAGAAGATGTTCCCCAACCTGGACTGGTTCTCCGCGGTCAGCTACCACCTGCTGGGCGTGCCGACGGCGATGTTCACCCCGCTGTTCGTCATCGCGCGCACCTCGGGCTGGGCCGCGCATGTCATCGAGCAGCGCCAGGATGGGAAAATCATCCGCCCGAGCGCAAACTACACCGGCCCCGAGGACCAGGCCTTCGTTCCGCTGTCGCGGCGCGCCTGAAGCCGGGCGCCACCCACCCTCATCCTGTCCTGCTGACGAGACCCACCGATGTCATCCCACTCCTCCAACCACCGACCGGCACCCGACAAGGTGCTGGTGGACATCGCCGACTACGTGCTCGGCCACACCCAGTTCCACGGCCTGGCCTTCGAGACCGCGCGGCTGTGCCTGATCGACACCCTGGGCTGCGGCCTCGAGGCGCTGGAGTATCCGGCGTGCACCAAGCTGCTCGGCCCGGTGGTCCCCGGAACCGTGGTGCCGCACGGCGCCAAGGTACCCGGAACCCCCTACCAGCTCGACCCGGTCAGCGCCGCGTTCAATATCGGGGCGATGATCCGCTGGCTGGACTTCAACGACACCTGGCTGGCGGCCGAGTGGGGGCATCCGTCGGACAACCTGGGAGGCATCCTGGCCGCGGCCGACTGGCTCAGCCGCACCGCGGTGGCCGCCGGCAAGCAGCCGCTGCTGATGCGCGACGTGCTCAACGGCATGATCCAGGCGCATGAGATCCAGGGCGTGATCGCGCTGGAGAACTCCTTCAACAAGGTCGGCCTCGACCACGTGCTGCTGGTCAAGCTGGCGACCACCGCGGTGGTCGGCCGCCTGCTCGGACTGAACCGCGACGAGCTGATCAACGCGCTGTCGCTGGCCTTTGTCGATGGCCAGTCGCTGCGCACCTACCGCCATGCTCCCAACACCGGGAGCCGCAAGAGCTGGGCTGCGGGCGACGCCACCAGCCGCGGCGTGCGCCTGGCGCTGATCGCCCGCAGCGGGGAGATGGGCTACCCGTCGGTGCTCACCGCCCCGACCTGGGGCTTCTACGACGTCAGCTTCAAGGGACAGGAGTTCCGCTTCCAGCGTGGCTACGGCTCCTACGTGATGGAAAACGTGCTGTTCAAGATCAGCTTCCCGGCGGAGTTCCATTCGCAGACCGCCGTCGAGGCGGCGATGCAACTGCATGCCCAGCTGGCCGCGGCCGCAAAGAGCGCCGCCGACATCCGGCGCATCACCATCCGCACCCACGAGGCGTGCATACGCATCATCGACAAGAAGGGGCCGCTGCACAACCCGGCCGATCGCGACCACTGCATCCAGTACATGGTCGCGGTGCCGCTGCTGTACGGCCGCCTGACCGCCGGCGACTACGAGGACACGATCGCCTCCGACCCGCGCATCGACGCCCTGCGCGAGCGCATCCAGTGCGTGGAGGATGCGCAGTTCACCGCCGACTACCACGACCCGGAAAAGCGCTCGATCGCCAATGCGCTGACCGTCGAGCTGAACGACGGCAGCGTGCTGCCCGAGGTCGTCGTCGAATACCCCATCGGCCACAAGCGCCGGCGCGCCGACGGCATCCCGCTGCTGGAGGCCAAGTTCCGCACCAACCTGGCGCGCCGCTTCGCCGCGCGCCAGCAGCAGGCCATCCTGCACGCCTCGCTCGACAGCGCGCACCTGGCGCAGATGCCGGTGCACGAGTACGTCGACCTGTACTGCCCGCAGTGACCTGGCTGCCCGGCGCCGCGCAACGCGACGCCGGGCAGCCAGGCGACGCCTCGCGCGGTCGCGTCAGCTGGCGAAGAGCTGGCCCAGGTCGGCGAAACCCTTGATCTCCAGCGCGTTGCCCGACGGGTCGAGGAAGAACATCGTCGCCTGTTCGCCGACCTGACCGGCGAAGCGGATCTGAGGCTCCATCTCGAAGCGCAGACCGCCGGCGCGCAGCCTCTCGGCGAGTTCGCGCCATTGCGGCATCGGCAACACGATGCCGAAATGGGGAATCGGCACCCGGTGGTCGTCGACCGCGCTGTCGCCCGCCTGCGCCCGCGCCTGGGGCACCAGGTGGGCGACGATCTGGTGGCCGAAGAAATCGAAATCCACCCAGTGGGCCGTGCTGCGCCCTTCGCGGCAACCGAGCAGGCCGCAGTAGAAGTCGCGCGCCTGCTGCAGGTCGTGGACCGGGAAGGCGAGGTGGAAAGCGGGCAAGGAGGTCATGGTCGTTGGCGCTGCGGCCGCGCCGGCTCCCGGCGCGCATGCTGCGATGGTAGCGAGACGCTGCCGCGGCCGTGGCGCGGCGGCCGCCCCGCGCCGCGGCAGCGCCGGTTGACCCTGTGCAAGGTTTTCGGTCGTGTCTTTTGTTACGGTACATGACATCCAGCCAGTACCGAAGGACACCGCGATGCCACCCGCCTTCCTGCGACCACGCGCCGCGGTCGCAGCCCTGCTTCCGGCGCTGGCGCTGGGCCTGCTGCTGGGCTCGGGCAGGCCCGCCGGCGCGGCCCCGCCAGCAGGCAAGGACCTGCTGCCCATCGACGCGGCCCAGCAGGTGGCGCTGGGGGTGCGACTGGCCGCGGTGCGGCCGGCCACCGCGGCGGCGCTGGAACTTCCGGCCCGGGTGGTCGCCCCGCCCAGCGCGCAAGCCCTGGTCGCGGCCCCAGCACCCGGCGTGATCACCGTGGTCGCGGTGGCCAGTGGAGAGGCCGTCCACCGCGGCCAGCTGCTGGCGAGCCTGCACAGCGCCGAAGTCGCGCAACTGCAACGCGAGCGCGAGCAGGCCCGAGTGCAATGGCAACTCGATCGCCAGCAGGCGCAGAGGGATTCCCGGCTGTACGCCGAAGGCATCATCGCCGCGTCGCGCCAGCAGGCCTCGGCGGCGCGCGAGCGCCAGGCGCGCGCACTGCTCGGCGAGCGTGAACTGGCGCTGCGCCTGGCCGGCGCGGCTGCCGGTGTCGACGGCCGCGTGCGCCTGCTGGCGCCCATCGACGGCGTGGTCGCGCAGGTGCAGGCGCTGCCCGGCCAACGCGTCGACGTGGCCGCGCCGTTGTTCCACCTGCTGGCGCCCGGCGCGCTGCTGCTCGAACTCGACGCCACCGCCACCCAGGCGCAGGCGCTGCGCCCCGGCGCCGCGGTCGAAGTGGCGCAGGCGGGCGCGCGCGGGGTGCTGCTCAGCGTGGCGCCGACTCTGTCGCCGACCCAGTCGGTGACGCTGCGCGCGCGACTGAGCCAAGCCGGCTCGCTGCACCCGGGGGCCCTGGTGCAGGCGCGGGTCCATCTGCCGCCCCGCCCGGGCCTGCACGTCGTGCCGCCAGCAGCGCTGACCCGCATCGCCGGACGCGAGGCGGTGCTGGTGGCCGTTCCGACAGGGTTTCGCATCGTGCACGTGGCCGTGCAGGCGCGCCTTCCCGACAGCCTGGTCGTCTCCGGGCCGCTGCGCGACGGCGAGCAGGTGGCCGCCAGCGGCGTGATCGCCCTCAAGGCAGCCGCCGAAGGCAGGCCGTGATGCTGCAGGCCCTGACCCACGCTGCGCTGCGCCAGCGCCTGGTCACGCTGGGCGCCACGCTGGCGCTGGCGGTGGCCGGAGTGTTCGCCTGGCGCTCGCTGCCGATCGACGCCTTCCCCGACGTGTCCTCGCCGCAGGTCAAGGTGATCATGAAGGCGCCGGGGATGACCCCCGAGGAGGTCGAGACCCGCATCGCCCTGCCGATCGAGCAGGAGATGCTGGGCATCGCGCGCAAGCGCATCGTGCGTTCCATCTCCAAGTACGGCATCGCGGACATCACCGTCGACTTCGACGAGGGAACCGACGTCTACTGGGCGCGCCAGCAGGTGGCCGAAGCGCTGGCCAACGCCCGCGCCGAGCTTCCGCCGTCGGCGCAGGGAGGGCTGGCGCCGATCACCACCCCGCTGTCCGACCTCTACATGTTCACCGTCGAAGGCCCGGCCAGCCTGCAGAGCAAGCGCACGGTACTGCAGTGGCAGATCCGGCCGGCGCTGCGCACCGTGGCCGGAGTCGCCGACGTCAACATGCTGGGCGGCGACTCCCGGGTGTTCGAGGTGCTCGCCGACCCGCTGCGCATGGCCGCCCATCACGTCGGCCTGCAGCAACTGCGGCGAGCCCTTTCCGACAACAACAGCAACGACGGCGCCGGGCGGCTGGACGAGGGCGAGGAGACGCGCATCGTGCGGGTGCAGGGGGCCTACGCCGATGCGGCCGACATCCGCTCCACCGTGGTCGCCGAATCCGCCGGGCGGGTGGTGCGGGTCGGCGACATCGCCCAGGTGCGCACCGCCAGCAGCACCCGCTACGGCATGGTCACCGAGGACGGACGCGGCGAGGCGGTCGAGGGCATCGTGCTGGGTCTGCGCGGCGCCAACGCCTCGCAGGTCATCTCCGGGGTGCGCCAGCGCATGGCCGAGATCGCGCCCCAGTTGCCGCCCGGAATGACCCTGAGGGTGTTCTACGACCGCAGCGAACTGGTGC
>JAKBBQ010000022.1:5029-25663 GCA_021808405.1 Pseudomonadota bacterium
GGAGGCCGTCGCGCTGGTGGTCGTGATGCTGCTGGTGTTCCTCGGCAACTGGCGCGCCGCGCTGGTCGTCGCGCTGACCCTGCCGCTGTCGGCACTGGCCACCTTCGTGCTGATGCGCCTGGCCGGACTTTCGGCCAACCTGATGAGCCTCGGGGGACTGGCGATCGCGCTGGGCATGCTGGTCGACGCCGCGGTGGTGGTGGTGGAGAACCTGGTCAACCACATGAGCCACGACCCGACGCACGCCAGTTCCGGCGGCCCCGGCGCGGCCACCACCGACCGCCTGTCGCGGGTGCTGCGCGGCGTCGCCGAGGTCGCCACCCCGGTGCTGGCCGGCGTGGCGATCATCGGCATGGTGTTCCTGCCGCTGCTGTCGCTGCAGGGGCTGGAGGGCAAGCTGTTCCGGCCGGTGGCGCTGACCATCGTGTTCGCGCTGGCCGCCTCGCTGCTGCTGGCGCTGACCAGCGTGCCGGTGCTGGCTTCGATGCTGCTGCGCGGCGTCGCCCACACCGACCCCTGGCTGGTGCGCAAGCTGTCCGCGCTGTATGCCAGGGTGCTGGACTGGAGCTTCGCCCACGCCCGACTGGTGGTCGTCGCGGCGCTGGTCTCGCTGCTCGCCGCCGGGCTGGCCTACAGCCGGGTCGGCAAGACCTTCATGCCCACTCTGGACGAAGGGGACATCATCCTGCAGTTGCAAAAGCCTCCGTCGATCGGCCTCGGCGCCACCGCAGCGCTGGATCTGCGGATCCAGCGCGCGCTGCTGCGGCAGGTACCCGAGATCCGCGCCATCGTCGCGCGCAGCGGTTCCGACGACCTCGGGCTCGATCCGATGGGCCTGAACGAAACCGATACCTTCCTCGTGCTCAAGCCGGCCTCGCAGTGGCGCGGCAGCAAGGCGCAGGTGCTCGACGCCATCCGCTCGGTGATGCGCGGCTTTCCTGGAATCGACTACACCTTCACCCAGCCGATCGAAATGCGGGTGTCGGAGATGCTGACCGGCTCGCGCGGCGACGTGGTGATCAAGATCTTCGGCCCGGACCTGCAGCGCCTGGGCGAACTCGCGCAGCAGGTGGCCGCGGTGCTGCGTCGGCTTCCCGGGGCGCAGGATGTGCTCGCGGCGCGCACCGAGGGTGTGCAGTACCTGAGCGCCAAGGTCGACCGCCTGGCGGCGGGGCGAGCCGGATTCGACGTGCAAAGCCTGCAGCGCGACTTGCGCGCGCTGGTCGAGGGCGAACAACTGGGCGTGGTGCTGCAAGGCGTTCGACGCATCCCGCTGCTGCTGCGCGGCGACGCCGGACTGCGCGACAACCCGCAGGCCTTCGGCGACCTGCGACTGACCGCGCCCGACGGCCGCAACTGGCCGCTGGCGTACCTGGCGCAGTTGCGCTCCACCGAGGGCCCGGTGCTCGTGACCCACGAAGACGGCAGCCGCTTCGCCGCGGTGCAGGCCCATGTCAGCGGACGCGACCTGGTCGGCTTCGTCGACGAGGCGCGCCGCGCGGTCCGCAGCCAGGTCCGGCTGCCGCAGGGCTTTCATCTGCAATGGGGCGGGCAGTTCGAGAACCAGCAGCGCGCTGCCGCGCGCCTGGCGCTGGTCGTCCCACTTGCGCTGGCGCTGATCTTCGTGCTGCTGATGGCGACCTTCGGCTCGCTGCGCCAGTCGGTGCTGGTGTTCGCCAACATCCCCTTCGCGCTGGTCGGCGGGGTGCTGGCCCTGTGGGCCAGCGGGGAGTACCTGTCGGTTCCGGCGTCGGTGGGATTCATCGCGCTGCTCGGGATCGCCGTGCTCAACGGAGTCGTGCTTGTGAGCCATTTCAACGAGTTGCTGCAACGCGGCCTGCCCTTGCGGCAAGCGGTGCGTGAGGGCGCGATGCGCCGCCTGCGCCCGGTGCTGATGACCGCCGGCATCACCGCGCTCGGACTGCTGCCTCTGCTGTCGGCCAGCGGGCCCGGCTCGGAAATCCAGAAGCCCCTGGCGATCGTGGTGGTCGGCGGCCTGGTCAGCTCGACCATCCTCACCCTCGTGCTGCTGCCCCTGCTGTTCGCCCGCTACGGCGTGCCGGCGAGCCGGTCGCCGCAGCCGGAGGCACCACCGGAGCCCCGCCGATGAGCCGTCTGAGCATCGCGCTGCTCGCCACCGTGCTGGGGCTGGCGCTACCCGCTGCCGGCGCCGCGCAAGCGCCGGCGCTGGCCGCCTCGGCGCCGCGGTTGCCGCCGCTGCGCGAACTGCCCGCGCCGACCCTGCCCCGCGGCGCGCTGGTGCAATCCTTGCTCAGCCGAGCCCCTTCGCTGGCCCAGGCGCGGGCACTGCAACAAGCCGCCCGCGCGCAAGGCGACGCACTGCGCGCGGGCAGCCAGGAATTCACCGCCCAGGCGCAGTGGCAGCAACGGCGCATCGACCAGGCACCCGATGCGGGCGATTACGGCGAGTGGCAGCTGCTGCTCAGCCGACCGCTGCGCCTGCCGGGGCAGGCTCGCGCGGACTCCGCGCTGGCCGGCGCGCTGCAGCGCAGCTCGGGCAGCGCGCTGGCCTCGGCGCGATCGGCCCTGCTCGCGGAGCTGCTGCGCGACTGGCTGGCCGCCCAACTCGGGCGCGCCGATGCGCAGCTGGCCGCCGCCGAGTCCCAGGCGCTGGACCGCGAAACGTCCAGCGTGAGCCGGCGCGAGCGCCTGGGCGACGCCAGCCGGCTGGAACTCGAGCAGTTGCGCGCGGAACAGGCGCGCGCCACGGCCGCCCTGCTGCTGGCTCGCGGCCGCGCCGACAGCCAGCGCGCCGCGCTGCTGGCGCGCTGGCCGATGCTGGTGGCCGACCCGGAACTGCGCGGTGAAGACGCGAGTACCCGGCTGCTGCGACTGCCCACGCTGGACACGGCCGGGCTGCGGCGGCAGGTGCTGCGCAGCAGCCCGCAGCTCGCGCAAGCGCGCAGCGCGCTGCGGGAGGCGCAGGCACGCGCCGCGCAAGCGCAGGCCGCGCGCACTCCGCAGCCCAGCGTCGGCGCCTATGTCGGCTCGGACCGCGGGGGCCGGGAGCGCATCATCGGCTTGCAGCTGCAGCTGCCCTTCGCAGGCCCGGCGCGGCGCGCCCACGAGCAGGCGGCGCTGGCCGAGTTGCAGGCCGCGCAGTGGCGGCTGGACGACCTGCGCTCGCAGGTCCTGCAACAGGCCGAAGGACTGTACGTGCAGGCGCGTGCCGAAGCGGATGCGGCACGCGCCCTGCGTGAAGCCGCGCGCAGGCAGCGGCAGGCCCAGGCGCGCATGCTGCGCGCCTGGCAGCTGGGCGAAGTCGGCGTGGCGCAGTGGCTGCTGGCACGCCGCAACGCGGTGGAGGTCGAGCGCCAGGCGCTGCAGGCGCGCTTCGACGCCGCGCGCAGCGCCGCGCTGCTGCGGCTGCACGCCGGGCTGCTCGACATCCCGGGCGCCGGCGCGTCGGCGCCGACGCGCTGAGCGCGCCCGAGTCGCCGCTTCAGTGCGCCTGCGCCGCCGCCTGCAGGCACTCGGCCTGCACCTGCAGCGCGCGCGCCTGGGCGCTGACACCCCGGCTGTCCGGCGAGGTGTAGATCCCCCGCGCGAGCTGCTCGACGATGAGCGCCTGGCGCGGATGCTCGGGGCCGAGCAGGTTCAGTCCGTCCTGGCGCGCCTGCTGGAAACTGCGCCCGGCCAGGTAGTCGGCCTGCATGGTGCGGGCGATCAGGCCGAAGCGCAGGCAGTCGGCGCCGCTCGCGGCCCAGGCCGCCGCGGGCCACAGCCAGGCCGTGGCCAGCGCGGCCAGGCGCAGGCGGCGCAACAAGGCGTGGGAACGCGACATGCGGCGCATTGTCGCATCGCCGGAGCGGCCGCGGCTACGCCTGCGGCAGCAGCAGCCCCGGCAAGCTGCCCTGGTACAGCGCGTCGACCGTCGCGGCGCGATGCTGCAGCACCGCGCGCTGGTTGATCGAGCCCTTGTCCGTGATCTCGCCGCGATCCAGCGACGGCGCATCTTCCAGCACCCAGGCGCGCGCCACCCGGGTGGCGCTGCCGGTGCCTTCACGCCACAGCGCATCGACCAGCCGCTGGAAGAACCCGCGCACCCGGGGGTGCCGCAGCACCTGCCGCGGCGAGCTGTCCGGCGGCAGCCCGGCCAGCGCGCAGCACTCGTCGAGCCGGGGCACCAGCAGCGCGCCGAGTTCGTCGCGATCCGGCGCGGCCAGCACCGCGTCGAACACACAGGGCGCGCCCAGTTGCACGATGCGAGCGCGCAACGGCCCGCAACTGACGAAGGTTCCGCTGGACAGCTTGAAGTCCTCGGCGATACGCCCGTCGAAGCGCAGGCCACGCTGCACATCGCCGAGGTCGACCAGGCGCGCCGCGTCGCCGGTGCGGTAGAAGCCCTCGTCGTCGAAGGCCTCTGCGGTCTGCGCAGGCGAACGCCAGTAGCCCGGCATCACGTTCGGGCCGCGAAAGCGCAACTCCAGCTTGTCCTGCAGCGGCACCAGCTTGACTTCGACTCCCGGCACCGGCAGGCCGACCTGCCCCGACTCGACTTCGGGACCGAGGGCGAACAGGGTCGACGGCGCGGTCTCGGTCATGCCCAGCCCGCAGAACATGCAGACCCGTTCGCCGGCCTCGAGTTCGCCCAGGCGATCGAGTTCGTCCCAAACCGCCTGCGACAGCCCGGCACCGGCGAAGAAAAAGGCCTGCAGGCGGGAGAACAGCCGCCGGCGCAGCGGCTGATCGTTGCGCATCGCGCTGGCGATCTGCTCGAAGCCCTTGGGCACGTTGAAATACACCGTGGGCGCGATCTCCCGCAGGTTGCGCAAGGTCTCGCCGATTCCCTGCGGCGTGGGCTTGCCGTCGTCGATGTGCAGCGTGCCGCCGTTGTACAGCGCAATGCCCACGTTGTGGTTGCCGCCGAAGGTGTGGTTCCACGGGAGCCAGTCGACCATCACCGGAGGCTGCTCGCCGAGGAAGCTCATGGACTGCAGGATCATCTGCTGGTTGGAGCACAGCATGCGCTGGGTGTTGACCACCGCCTTGGGCAGCCGGGTCGATCCGGAGGTGAACAGGAACTTGGCGATGCTGTCCGGGCCGACACGCGAGTGGGTGTACTCCAGCGGCAGCGCATCGTCGTCCAGCAGGGACTCGAAGCGCGTTGCGGGCCGAGCCGCCAGCTCGCCCCGCGCCAGCACGATCTCCACGTCGGCGGGAAGCACCGCGCGCAGCGCCGGCTCGTAGGACGGGTCGGCGGCGAACACCAGCCCCGGAGTGAGGGTCTGCACGATATGCCGCAGCTTGGCGTAATCCCTCGACAGCAACGCGTACGCCGGCGAGACGGGCGCGTGGGCAATTCCCGCCAGCATGCCGCCCAGCGCCAGCTGCAGGTGCTCGAGGCTGTTCTCGCTGAGCACCAGCACCGGCCGATCGGCATCCAGCCCGCGCCGCAGCAGCGCCTGCGCGATGCGGCGCGCGCGCTCCAGCGCCTGCGCGTAGGACAGGCCGATCCACTGGCCGTCGGCGCCGCGCCGCGCCGCCAGCCAGCGCTCGGGCGCGCGTTGCGCCCAGTACTCCAGTCGATCGGTCAGCCGCGGCGGATATTCGGCCAGCGGCTGCGGCGAGCGCAAGACCAGCACCCCGTCGGCCCTGCGCTCGCATTCGGTGCTCAGGCAGGCGCCGACGCGGCAGGGGCGCGCCGCGGGCCGCCGTCGCGCTCCCGGCCGGGCAGCGTCGGGCCTGTTCATTGCGGCCTGCGCACCTTGTCCGCGCGCCCTTCGAGGAAATCCCGCAGCCTGCCCTTGGCCGCCTCGTCGCCCTGCGCGATGGCCGCCATCAGCGACTCGACGAACAGCCCCTGCGACTGCGGCATGTCGGCGATGCGGGGCAAGGCATGCTGCACGGCGAAGTTGGACAAGGGGGCGTTCGCGGCGATGCGTCGCGCCAGCTCCAGGCCCTTGGCCAGGCCCTCGCCGGCACCGACCCGGTACTGCACGAGTCCGGCGGCGAGCGCCTCGTCGGCGTCGAGCACCCGCCCGGTGAGCATCATGTCGGTCATGCGGGCGTGACCGATCAGGCGGGGGATGCGCGCCGAGCCTCCGCCGCCGACGAACAGCCCGCGCTGGCCTTCGGGCAGGGCGAACATCGCCCCCTGCTCGGCGACCCGGACCTGCGCGGCCGCGGCCAGCTCCAGACCGCCGCCGACCACCGCCCCGTGCAACACCGCGACCACCGGCGCCGCGCCGAACTGCACCTGTTCGAACGCCCGATGCCACGAGCGCGAATGCGCGATGCCCTCGGCGACGCTGCGCTCGCTGAGTTCGGACAGGTCGAGGCCCGCGCAGAAGTGATCGCCACGGCCGGACAGCAGCACCGCCCGCACCTGCGGGTCGAGCGCGGCGAAGGCCTGCTCGATGGCCTGCAGCAGCGCGTCGTCGATGGCATTGCGCTTGGCGACCCGGTCGAGCTGGATGTGGACGATCCCGGGCTCCGGGCATTCGACCCGCAGGCCGTCGCAAGGCTTGGTCATCGTGACGCGTCGCATCGGATCAAAACTTCATACTAGTAACGATCGAATCGGAAAGATGTCGGGGAATACCCTGTTGTTTGCGCGCGTTCTCCCCGCCCGAACGCCTCCTGAGTTGCCTATTATTTGTGGGAGACAACTTTCTGCATGCAGCGCCGAGCGCGCGCCAGCCCCGATGAACCCCGACCCACTGCTCGCGATCGACATCCACACCCACGCCGAGGTGTCGTGCTGGAACCCCTTCGACAGCTATGGCGAAGAGTACGACCGGGCCGCCGACAAGTACTTCCGCTCGTCGCGGCGCCCGACCATCGCCGAAACCATCGCCTATTACCGCGAACTGCGCATCGGGCTGGTGATGTTCACCGTCGACGCCGAGAGTCAGCTCGGCCGCCAGCGCATCCCCAACGAGGAGATCGCCGAAGCCGCGCGCGACAACCCCGACATCCTGATCGCCTTCGCCAGCATCGATCCCCACAAGGGACGCATGGGAGCCCGCGAGGCGCGGCGACTGGTCGAGGAGCATGGGGTCAAGGGCTTCAAGTTCCACCCCACGCTGCAGGGCTTCCATCCGAACGACCGGCTGGCCTGGCCGATCTACGAGGTGATCGACGGCTACAAGCTGCCCGCCATCTTCCACAGCGGCCACTCGGGAATCGGCAGCGGCATGCGCTGCGGCGGTGGATTGCGCCTGGAGTATTCCAACCCGATGCACCTGGACGACGTGGCCATCGCCTTCCCCGACATGCAGATCGTCATCGCCCATCCTTCGTGGCCGTGGCAGGACGAGGCGCTGTCGGTGGCGATGCACAAGCCCAACGTCTGGCTCGATCTGTCGGGCTGGAGCCCGCGCTATTTCCCCCAGCAACTGGTCCAATACGCCAACACCTTGCTAAGGGACCGGGTTCTGTTCGGCTCCGATTTCCCGTTGATCACCCCCGAGCGCTGGATGAAGGACTTCGAGCAGGCCGGCTTTCGCCCCGAGGTGCGCGAGCCCATCCTGAAGACCAATGCGATGCGCCTGCTCGGCCTCGGCGGCGGCGCCGCGACCGGCTGACCCCGCGATGGACGGCTCCGACTCCCACGCCGATTCCCACGTCGACTCCCACGCCGACGGCCGCGCGCGCCGCGGCGCGCCCGCAGCGCTGGGCCTGGAGCACGCCTCGCTGTCGCATGTGCTGGGCTACCAGTTGGCGCGCGCGTCGATCCACACCCGCGCGGCGTTCCAGCGCGCGATCGGCGAGCCGCTGCAGTTGCGCCCGGTGGAGTTCACCATCCTGCAACTGTTGCGCCACAACGAGCGCGCGACCCAGAAGCAACTGGCGCGCGCGCTGGCGATCACCGCCCCCGGAATGACCGTGCTGCTCGACCGCCTCGAGGCGCGCGAATTGCTGCGGCGCGAACGCAACCTGCGGGACAAGCGATCGATCCACATCGTGCTGTCCGACGACGGGCGCCGGCTGGCCGACGAGTCGCTGCAGGCTTCGCGGCACATGGAGGGCGAACTGCTGCGCCATCTCTCGCCGGGAGAGCGCCTGCTTCTGTTCGAACTGCTCGAACGCGTCGCCCGCGCGCCGCGCTGAGGCCGGCGCGCCGGCCTCAGCGCGCGGGCGGCTGCAACAGCTTGCCGTCGCGCAGTCCGCGCAGCCGCAGCTGGTAGCCGATGGGCAGCAGGCGCAGCCCGTAGCGCGACTCCGCAGCCCCCCAGATACCGCGGGGAAACAGCAGCGCGAAGGCGATCGCCAGCACCCCCAGGCCGATCAGGTAGACCACCCCCGTCGCTCCGAACCAGGTCTCCGCGGCGAAGAACAGCAAGGCGCCGAGGATCGGCCCCTCGAAGGTGCCCAGCCCGCCGACGACGGTCATGAACAACATGTAGGCGGTCCACTGCGGCCCGAAGAAGGTCGCCGGCTGGTAGCTGATCGAAGTGGCCAGCCACAGCGCCCCGCCGGCGGCGCAACCCAGCGCCGACAGGAAGAACAGCACATACTTGCTGCGCAGCACGTTGACCCCGATCGATGCCGCCGCGGTCTCATCGTCGCGCACCGCCTGCAACGAGGCGCCGACGCGGCTGCGCAGCAACATGAACAGCACCCCCAGCAGCAGCACCATCAGCGCAAGGGCCATCCAATAGGTGTCGGCGCGGCGCGCCGCCGGGGCGTAGGCGTCGATCCCCAGCAGCGAGGTGCCGGTCTCGCCCTGCACGATGGGGTCGATGGTCACCAGCAGGTGCAGCAGCTCGGCGAGCACCCACATGCCGATGGCGAACTCCCCGCCGCCGAGCTTGAGCATGATCTGCCCCAGCGGAAGCGACACCAGCCCGACCAGCAGCACCGACACCAGCAGCGCGGCATAGACGTCCATGCCCCCCGCCGACAGCCGCACCAGGAAGTAGCCCCCGAGGCCGATGAAGGCCTGCTGGCCGATGGACACCAGGCCGCCGTAGCCGGCCAGCGCATTCCACATCGCGGCCAGCAGCACATAGATGAACAGGGTGGTCAGGCGATCGAGCACTTCCGGCGGCAGCACCAGCGGCCCGCAGGCCAGCGCCAGCGCGAGCAGCCCGAGCAGGCCCACGAAGGCCCGCGAACGCGCAGTCCAGCGCACCACCTCGGCATCGTCGGCCAGCTGTGCCATCCCGTTCATGCGCGCGCTCCGCTGGAAGCCGGGGCCGCTGCCCGCGGCAGGGGTCGGCTCAGCCGCCACACCCTGGAATAGACCCTGAGCACCAGCACCAGCAGGAACACCGCATGGCCGGCGATCAGGAAGCCGATGGGGTTGATCTGCGCGCCGATGCTCTGCGCGACACCCAGCACGATGCCGCCGACCAGCGTTCCCCACAGCGAGCCGCTGCCGCCGATGACCACCGCCTCGAAGGCGAACAGCAGCTGGCTCTGGCCCGCGTAGGGAGCGAAGCTGGCGCGCATGCCCAGGAACAGCGCCGCCACGCTGACCAGCAGCATCGCGATGGCCGCCGCCACCGAGTACACCGCGCGCGAGTCGATGCCGATCATGTCCACCGCGTCGGGGTCCTCCGCGGTGGCCCGGATCGCGCGCCCGACCGCCGTGTACGACAGAACCAGTTGCAGCGCACCGAGCAGCGCGACCGCGGTCGCGAAACCCATGACGTCGATCTGGGAGACGTAGATGTCGCCGAACACCGGCCAGCTGCCGTACGACAGCGCCCCGATGTTGGGAGCCAGCGACCGGGTATCGGCGCCGAAGGACTGGAACAGCAGGTTGTCGAGCACGATCGACAGCCCGAAGGTGGCCAGGATGGGCACCAGCATGCCGCCGCGCAGGCTGCGCTGCAGCAACAGGCGATTGAGTGCCCAGCCCAGCAGCGCCATCACCGGCATCACCAGCAACAGCGCGGTGAGCACCCCGACCCCGAGGTATTTGCAGGCGCTGAACAGCAGGTAGCCGGCCAGCACGACCAGGCTGCCGTGCGCCAGGTTGACAATGCGCATCACCCCGAACAGGAACGACAGCCCGCTGGCGAGGATGGCGTAGTAACCGCCCAGCAGCACGCCCTGGATGACCTGGTTGAGCAGTTCCATCGCCGATCCCCTGCCTCAGGCCGCGCCGGGTGCTTCGCGCCCGAGCCCGAAATACGCGTCCATGATGGCCTGGCGCTGCAGTTCCTCGCGCCGGCCCTGCAGCGCCACGCGCCCCTCGAGCATGCAGATCACCTGGGTGGCCACGGCCAGCGCGCGGGTGAGGTCCTGCTCGACCAGCACGACGGTCGTGCCGGCGTCGATCAAGCCCCGCAGCGACTGGTAGACCTGGTCGACGGCGATCGGCGACAGGCCCAGCGAGATCTCGTCGAGCAGCAGCAGCCGCGGGTTGGTCATCAGCGCGCGCGCGATCGCGGTCGCCTGCTGCTGGCCGCCCGACAGCGTGCCCGCGGTCGCCTTGAGCTTGGGCTTGAGCTGGGGAAAGGCCTCGAGCACCGATTCCAGGTTCCACGGTCCCTTGCGGGCGCGCAACGCGGCCACGCGCAGGTTGTCCTCCACGCTCATCGCGGTGAACAGCCGCCGCCCCTCGGGCACCATCGCGATGCCCAGGCCGACGCGACGCGGCGCGCGCAGCGAGCCGATGTCCGCGCCATCGAACACCACCCTCCCGGCGCTGGCCGCGTGCACCCCGGCTATCGAGCGCAACAGCGTGGTCTTGCCGGCGCCGTTGGCGCCCACCAGCGCCAGAACCTCGCCCTGCGCGCATTCGAAGGACACCGCGCGCACCGCCTTCAGCAGCCCGTAGCCGGCCTCCAGGCGATCGACCTGCAGCAGGCTCATTGCGGCACGCTTCCCAGGTAGGCCTCGACCACCGCGGGATCGCGCATGACCTGCTGCGGATCGCCGTCGGCGATGATGCGCCCCGACTCCATGCACACCAGCCGGTTCACCACCTGCAGCAACACGTGCACGATATGCTCGATCCAGACGATGGTCACGCCGCGCGAAAGGATCTGACGGATGATGCCGACCAGTTCCTGCGCTTCGCCGTCGGTCAGCCCGCCGCCGATTTCGTCGAGCAGCAGCACCTGCGGATCGGTGGCCAGCGCGCGCGCCATCTCCAGGCGCTTGCGGTCGAGCAGCCCCAGGGTATCGGCGCGGCGGTTGGCCAGCGCGAGCATCCCGCACAGCTCGAGCGACTGCAGGCACAGCCGGGTGGCCTGCTCGCCGCCTGCGCCGGCGCCCATCGCGGCCGCCACGTGCAGGTTCTCGAACACCGTCATGCCGCCGAACGGCCGCGGCACCTGGTGCGAACGCGCGATACCCAGCCGGCAGCGCGCAGCGGCGTCCAGCGCGGTGACGTCGCGGCCATCGAAGCGGACCTCGCCCCGGCTGGGCGGATAGGCGCCGGTGAGCACGTTGAACAAGGTGGTCTTGCCGGCACCGTTCGGCCCGACGATGCCCACCGCCTCGGCGCGCCCGATCTCCAGGCTCAGGTCCTCGAGCACACGCAGCGCGCCGAAATGCTTGGCCACGCGCCGGGCCGCCAGGATCGGCACCGACGCGTCGCCGGCCGCCGCCCGCGGCTCAGGCATACGGCAGCAGCCTGGCCTCGATCGCGACCTTGGGATCGCACGCGTGCTCGACGGTGGGGAAGCTCAGCGGGAAACGGCTGCCCGGCTTGGACTTCACCCACTGCGCGCCGATGATCGGCGACGTCGCCACGTTGGGCACCGGGCCCTTGCGGAAGTTGATGCGGCCCACCGTCGTCACGGTGTCCAGCACCTTCATCGCCGCCGCGACCTTCTCCTTGTCCTTGGGCGCGCCGCTGCTGCGCAGCGCCGCGAAGCCGGCGTCGAACAGCGCCACGGTGGCGCCGAGCTGCTGCGTCCATTGCTTGCCGGTGGCCGCGACATAGGCATTGGCCAGCGCCCGCCCGCCCAGCCCGACCACCGGCGACACGTAGGGGAAGGCCGGCGACCAATAGGCGCCGCTGGCCACCTTGTAGCCCAATTCCCCCAGCGCCTCGATGTCCGACGGGAACAGCCCGAACTTGGCCGGCATGGTGATCTTCAGGCGATGGGTCAGCCCCTGCTGCGCCGCCTGGCGCAGGAAGGTGATGAAGTCGGGCGGGATCGGCACCCCGGTCAGCACCTGCACGCCCTCGGACTTGAAGCGGGCGATCTGCGACGAGAAGTCGGTCGTGCCGTCCTGGTAGGCACCCGGGTCGACCAGGGTGTAGCCGCCCTTCTTGAGCACCGGCTCGAGGTGCGCGCGCAGCGCGTTGCCGTCGGCATCGTTGGGGTAGAGCACGCCGACTTTCTTGTTGTTCGGCACCAGCGCCCAGGTCGACAGGTACATCTTGGCGAACTGCTCGGTGCCGAAGGAAAAGTGATAGGTCCACTTGAAGGGCGACGGCTCGCCCGGCTTGCCGCCGCGCCCGAAATACCACGACTCCCAGGGTTCGACGGTGGACAGGCAGGGCATGCCCGCGGCCTCGCAGGCATCGGCCACCGGGTTGACCACCTCGGGAGTCGAGGTGACCAGCATGAGGTCGATCTTGTCGCTGTTGATCAGGTCCTTGGCGAGCTGGCTGGCGCGCGCCGGATCGGACTGGCTGTCGCGCTCGAGCACTTCGATCGCATAGGTCGTGCCGCCGATCTTCACCCCGCCGGCGGTCTTCTTGCGCACCAGCCCGATCACATAGGGGTCGGCTTCGCCGAAGCCGGCCAACGGCCCCGTGCGCGGGCTGATGAAGCCGATCTTCAGCGTCGGCCGCCCCGCCGCCCGCGCCAGCGGCGGCAGCAGCACGCCGGCGGCCGACACGCCGGCCAGCGAGACGACCTGGCGCCGCGAGCGGTCGGTCGGAAGCGGGGTGGAAGGTTGCTTGCGCGACATGGTGGAGTCTCCTCGGTATGGGTGTGGTGCGGCAAGCGGCATGCGCTCGCGCCGGCGGCGTGGCAGCGCCGCTGCCCCATGCCGGCCCACGATGCTAGCGCCTCGCCGCCGCGCCCGGACCGGCACGCGGCATGCGCGACGGCCCGGCGCGCGCAGCCTGCCTCGCGTGGCGGATTATGCGGTGAGACCGGTGCCTCGCGTAGCCGCCGCCTGCGCTAGCAGCTATCACATTCCGGCATGAGGATTAACCCTGTGTCGCCAGTTGCTTTTCGAGACGATCGAGCACCCGGTAGCAGGGCAGCACCGACGCGGCGCTGGCGTTGGGCTCGCGCCCCTCCCGGATGGCGGCGAAGAATTCCCGGTCCTGCAGCTCGATGCCGTTCATCGACACGTCGACGCGGCTGACGTCGATCGGCTGGTCCTTGCCGTCGACCAGGTCGTCGTAGCGGGCGATGTAGGTGCCGTGGTCGCAGATGTAGCGGAAAAAGGTTCCCAGCGGTCCATCGTTGTTGAACGACAGCGAAAGCGTGCAGATCGCCCCGCTGCTGCTGCCGAGCTGGATGCTCATGTCCATCGCGATGCCCAGTCCCGGGTGGATCGGCCCCTGCAGCGCGTGCGCCTGCACGATCTCCCCGCCGCTCTGCCAGGCGAACAGGTCGACGGTGTGCGCGGCGTGGTGCCACAGCAGGTGGTCGGTCCAGCTGCGCGGCTGCCCCAGCGCGTTCATGTTGCTGCGGCGGAAAAAATAGGTCTGCACGTCCATCTGCTGCACCCGCAGTTCGCCTGCGGCGATGCGGCGATGCAGCCACTGGTGGCTGGGGTTGAAGCGCCGCGTGTGGCCCACCATCGCCACCAGGCCGCTGCGCCTTTGCTCGTCGACCACCGCCTGCGCGTCGGCCAGGCTGTCGGCCAGCGGGATCTCCACCTCCACGTGCTTGCCCGCGCGCAGGCACTGCAGCGCCTGCGCGGCGTGCATCTGCGTCGGGGTGCACAGGATCACCGCGTCGACCTCGGGCAGCGCCAGGCTGTCGGCCAGGTCGGTGGTCGCATGGCGCACGCCGTACTGCTGCGCCACCGCGCGGGTCTTGTCGAGTTCCCGGCCGACCAGCGACACCACCTCGACGCCGTCGATGCGGCGCATCGCGTCCAGGTGCTTGACGCCGAAGGCGCCGGCGCCGGCCAGCGCCACCTTGATGGTCTCGCTCATGTTCAGGGGTTCTCCAGGATCAGGTGCCCGACCGCCGTGTTCGAGGCCGGGACGTGGTAGAAGCGATGCGCCAGGCGCGGCGGCGCCTGCCCGGCCAGGTCGGCCATCGCGCCGCGGGCGATCAGCCACATCACCAGCTCGATGCCCTCCGAGCCGGCCTCGCGCACGTAGTCCAGGTGCGGCAGCTGCGCCAGCCCCACCGGGTCCTCGATCAGTCGATCGAGGAAGCGCTGGTCCCATTCGCGGTTGATCAGCCCGGCGCGAGGCCCCTGCAACTGGTGGCTCATTCCGCCGGTGCCCCAGACCTGCACCTTCAGGTCGGCGTCGAAGCGCTCGACCGCGCGACGGATGGCCTGCCCCAGCGCCAGGCAGCGCCGGCCGGACGGCACCGGGTACTGCACCACGTTGACCGCGAAGGGAATCACCGGGCAGGGCCACGCCGTCGGCTGGCCGCACATCAGCGACAGCGGCACGGTCAGTCCGTGGTCGACGTCCATGCGCTGCACCAGCGTGAGGTCGAAATCGTCCTGGATCACCGACTGGGCGATATGCGAGGCCAGTTCGGGATGACCGACCACGGCCGGCACCGGACGCGGCCCCCAGCCCTCGTCGGCCGGGTCGTAGCGTTCGCCGGTGCCGATCGCGAAGGTCGGGATGAGGTCCAGGCTGAAGGCGGTGGCGTGGTCGTTGTAGACCAGGAAGATCACGTCGGGCGCGCTCTGCCGCAGCCACTCGCGCGAGCGCTCGTAGCCGGCGAACAGCGGCTGCCAGTAGGGCTCGGCGGTCTTGCCGAGGTCGATCGCCGCGCCGATCGCCGGCACGTGCGAGGTGTAGACGCTGGCGGTGATGCGTGCCATCAGTCGGCCCTCCGCTGTTGCCCGCCGGGCAGCTCGCCGCGGCGGCGGTTGCCCTCGATCGAGCGGCCGCCGGCGAGCATCATGTCGCGGTACTGCTGCTCGGTCATGCCGGTCATGCTGGCCGCCATCTGCTGGAAGGACTTGCCATCGGTGGCGCCGATCTTGGCCAGGAAGTAGATGTTGCCGCCGAGCTCGATGCAACGGTTGAGGTCGCGCGCCAGCACCGCCAGCTTCTGCTCCTCGCTCATCGGCCACTCGTCCAGGTAGGCGCGCTCGCCGGCCTTGAAGCGCTCGCGGTTGGCAGGTTGCATCAGCGACATGCAGAACTGGTTCAGGTGGTAGCCCTTGCGCGCCATGTCGGCGTCGAAGATGGTCGTGCCGGGGATGTCCCGGTAGGGTTTGTCAAGTGCCATCGCGAGCTCCTGCGTGGTGTTCCGGCCAGTACAGCCGCATCGGGTTGTCGACCAGCAGCCTGCGCTGCAGTTCGGGGGTAGCCGCGATATGCGGGATGAAGTCGACCAGCAGTCCGTCGTCAGGCATGTGGTCCTTCAGGTTGGGGTGCGGCCAGTCGGTCCCCCACAGCACGCGCTCGGGGAACTCCTCCACCAGGCGCCTGGCGAAGGGCACGACGTCGCGGTAGGCGGCCCGTTCGCCGTGCAGCGCGGGCGGCCCGGACACCGACAGCCTTTCCGGGCAGCTGACCTTCGACCAGACGTTCGCGTGCTCCCGCAGCAGTCGCACGAAGAGCTCGAACTGCGGCCCGTCGACCGGCTGGGTGACATCGGGCCGCCCCATGTGGTCGACCACGACCAGCGTCGGCAACGCGGTGAAGAAGTCCCACAGCTCGGGCAGGTCGACGGCCTCGAAGTACACCACCACGTGCCAGCCCAGCGGCGCGATGCGGGCGGCGATTTCCAGCAGCTCCTCGCGCGGCGTGAAGTCGACCAGCCGGCGCACGAAGTTGAAGCGCACGCCGCGCACGCCCGCCGCGTGCAGGCGCTGCAGTTCGGCATCGGCGACGTCGCGCCGCACCGTGGCCACGCCGCGCGCGCGCCCGTCCGAATGCTCCAGCGCGTCGACCAGCGCGCGGTTGTCGGCGCCGTGGCAGGTCGCCTGCACGATCACGTTGCGCGCGAAGCCCAGGTGGTCGCGCAGCGCGAACAGCTGCTCGCGCGAGGCGTCGCAGGGCGTGTACTTGCGCTGCTCGGCGTAGGGGAAACGATCGCCCGGGCCGAACACATGGCAATGCGCGTCGACGCTTCCCGGCGGCACCGTGAAGCGCGGCCGCGACGGGTTGGCGTACCAGTCGAGCCAGCCGGGAGTCTTCTGGAAGGCCATGATTCAGTCCTCGGTTGTCGGCGCGCCGGCTTGCGGCAACGCGCCCAGCAGCCGGTCGGCCTCGGTGCGCCAGTCCGGGCTGCGGGCGAAGCCGCTCGCGCCCCGCTGGCCGAACACCCCGCGCTCGGCCAGATCGGCGACCCAGGCCTGGCGCTCGGCGCTGCCGGCGGCGGACCAGGGGCTCAGGCCGGCCTCCTCGACGGTGCGCGCGACCTCCCGCATTTCCTCGCTGCGCCGGCGACCGTGCTCGATCACCCGCTGGAAGAAATACGCTCCCTGGCGCTCCCAGTCGATTCCCGGAAAGGTCTCGGCGAGCGAGGCCAGAACGGCGTCCTCGACTCCGTAGGCGCGCGCGGTGCTGAAACTCTCGATGACCATCGCCTCCAGCCCCTTGATCATCACGCTGCGGCACATCTTGGTCGCCGACACCACGCCCAGCCGCGAGTCGCCGAAGCGCGCCTTGGAGAACCCCAGGGCCTGCAGCGCCGGCTCGAGCTCGCGGGCGTGCGCGCCGCCCAGCAGCATCGGCACCTGGCTGCGGTACGGCGGCACCGAGGTCATCACCGCGGCTTCCACGTAGCGGCCGCCGGCCGCATCGATCGCCTCGGCGGCCTGCGACTTGGCGCGCGGCGAAGCCGAGTTCAGGTCGAGGAACCAGCCGCCCGCGCGCAGCGCCCCGGCGCATTGCTGCGCCACCGCCAGTGCCTGGCTGGCGGTGACCGCGCTGATCAGCAGGTCGCAGTCGCCGGCCAGCCGCTCGGCCGACTGCGCCAGCGCGATGCCGGCGGCCGCGGCGTGCTCGCGCAGCGGCTGCGCCTGCTGCGGCTGCTCGAGCTTGCGGTCCCACGCCAGCACCCGCGCCACGCCCAGGCGGCGCAGGTCCTCGCCGAGGATGCGCCCGACCTCGCCGTAGCCCAGCAGGCCGACGCGCCAGCCATGCGCCGCGCCGCCGCCCTCCCCGCTCGCCTCAGTCGACATAGCGCAGCCCGGCCTTGCGCAAGGGCTCGCGCATGCCATACATGTCCAGGCCGAGCACCCCGGAGGCCAGCTTGGCGCGCTTGTCGGCCTCGTTGGCCTCGCGCGCCGCGGCGGCCTGGGCGATCGCGGCGGCCCGCGCTGCCGGCACCACGACCACCCCGTCGTCGTCGGCCACGACCACGTCGCCCGGGTTCACCAGCGCGCCCGCGCACACCACCGGGATGTTCACCGAGCCCGGCGTGGCCTTGATGGTCCCCTTGGCGCTGATGAACCGGCTCCACACCGGGAACTGCATCGCGGAGAGTTCCTTGACATCGCGCACGCCGGCCTCGATGACCAGGCCGCGCGCGCCGCGCGCGCGAAACGAGGTCGCCAGCAGGTCGCCGAAATAGCCGTCGCTGCACTCGGCGCTGAGCGCCGCGACGACCACGTCGCCGGGCTGGATCTGCTCGGCCACGACGTGCATCATCCAGTTGTCGCCGGGGTGCAGCAACACCGTCACCGCGGTCCCGCAGGCGTGCGCGCCGGGGTAGATCGGCCGCATGTAGGGGCGCATCAGCCCCACCCGGCCCATCGCCTCGTGCACCGTGGCCGTGCCCAGGCTCGACAACGCCTGCACCGCGTCGGCGTCGGCGCGCTGGATGCTGCGATACACCACCCCGAGTTCGTTCAAGCCGCTCATGTCCCGTGTCTCCCGCCGCCTCAGCGGCCCTGTGCCTGCAGCGCGGCGTGCAGCCGCGGATAGACCCGGCGCGCGTTGCCCTCGTAGATGAGGGCGCGTTGCGCGGGGTCGATCGACGCCGCCTCCACATAGCGCCGGGTGTCGTCGAAAGAATGCCCGGTCTGCGGGTCGATGCCCTTCACCGCGCCGATCATCTCGGAGGCGAACAGGATGTTGTCGACCGGGATGACCCGGGTCAGCAGATCGATTCCCGGCTGGTGGTAGACGCAGGTGTCGAAGTAGATGTTGTTCAGCAGGTGCTGCTGCAGCAGCGGCTTGCCGAGTTCCTGCGCCAGGCCGCGAAAACGCCCCCAATGGTAGGGAACCGCGCCGCCGCCGTGGGGAATCACGAACTTCAGCGTCGGGAAGTCCTTGAACAGGTCGCCGGTCAGGCATTGCATGAAGGCCGTGGTGTCGGCATTCAGGTAGTGCGCCCCGGTGGTGTGGAAGCAGGCGTTGCAACTGGTGCTGACGTGCACCATGGCCGGGATCCGGTACTCGACCATCTTCTCGTAGATCGGGTACCACCAGCGGTCGGTGAGCGGCGGCTCCTTCCAATGCCCGCCCGATGGATCGGGGTTGAGGTTGATGGCGACGAAGCCGTAGTCCCTGACGCAGCGCTCGAGCTCCGGGATCGAGGTGCGCGGATCCACCCCCGGCGACTGCGGCAGCATCGCCGCGCCGATGAAATGCTCGGGAAACAGCTGCGCCACGCGATGGATCAGCTCGTTGCAGATGCCGGCCCAGGTCGCGCTGGTCTGGAAGTCGCCGATGTGGTGCGCCATGAAGCTGGCGCGCGGCGAGAAGATCGTCAGGTCGCTGCCGCGCTCGCGCATCAGCCGCAACTGGTTGGTCTCGATGCTTTCGCGCAGTTCATCGTCGCTGATGCGCAGGTCGGCCACCTTCGGCCCCAGCTCGGGGGTCGCCAGGTTGGCGATCTGCGCCTTGCGCCACTGCTCCAGCGCCTTCGGCGCGGTGGTGTAGTGGCCGTGGCAATCGATGATCATTCGTCGTCTCCGGGATGGGTGGGCTGGCGCCGGCCCGCAGGCCGGAGCGCGGAGGCCGATTATCCCAAGCCGGCGCCCCCGCATCCAGGCATCGCCGCCAGCTAGCAGCTATCACGAATTGATATGGTCGCCGGCGCCCGCGTGCCCGCGCGCCAGCTCCATCAGCAGCCCGCCGGCGTGGCGCATCAGCGGCGAGGCCGGCTTGGTCGCCGAGGTCGCGAGGAACAGCCGGCTGTACAGCCGCGGCCCGCGCAGCTCGCGCACCCGGTAGTCCTCGGGGCGCCCGCTGGCGAGCACGGCGCCGGCCGTCAGCACGGCATGGCCGTGGCCGCTGCGCACCAGGTCGAGCATGGCCTGCACCCCCGACACCTCCCAGGCGACCTGCAGCTTGATGCGCGACAGCGCCGCCTGGTTCTCGATCACCCGCCGGATCGCATGCGTGCGCTCGGGGATGACCAAAGGGTAGGCGCCGAGATCGGCGAAGTCCACCGCCTGCGTCGCCTCGCCGCCGGCGGCCGGGCTGACCAGGCACAACGGCTGTTCGAACACCGGCTGCACCTCGATCGCCTCCTGGCTCTGCGGATTGAGCACCAGCCCGATGTCGACCCGGCCGCTGGCGATCCATTCGATCAGGTGCGCCGACAGGCCCTCGACGATCGCCAGCCTGGCCCTGGGCAGCTGCCGCTCGAATCCCTGCACCAGCGGCAGGGTCAGCAGCCGCCCCATGCTCGGCGGCAGGCCGATGACAATGCGCCCCACCGGTTCGTCGCGTCCGGCCTCCAGGTCCTCGCGCGCCTGGGCGACCAGTTGCAGGATCCCCACCGCATGCTCGAACAGCCGCTTGCCGGCGGCGCTCAGCACCACCCCGCGCCCGGTGCGCTGCAGCAGCACCACCCGCAGATCGGTCTCCAGCAGGCGAACCTGGCGGCTCAGCGCCGGCTGCGCGATGTCCAGCAGCAGCGCGGCCTTGCTGAAGCTGCCGGCCTCGGCCACGCGCACGAAGTACTCGAGTTGCTTGAGGTTCATGCGCGTATTGGAGCACTGCGCGCGCGCCGGCCCGACTCAGAAGGCGGGAAGGGATCGGCCGTGGCCCAGCGGCCGTCGAGCGGACAGGGTGGAGTCGTTCATACCTTCTCAGCGCGGCGGCATGCGCAGCGCGCCGTCCAGACGCACCGTCTCGCCGTTCAGGTAGGTGTTGCGCGCCACGTGCAGCGCGAACTCGGCCAATTCCTGCGGGCGCCCGAGCCGCTTGGGAAAGGGCACCGAGGCGCCGAGCGAGTCCTGTACCTCCTGCGGCATCGACGCCATCATCGGGGTGTCGAACAGCCCGGGCGCCACCGTCACCACGCGGATCGCATGGGAGGCCAGGTCGCGCGCCAGCGGCAGGGTCATCGCCGCGACACCGCCCTTGGAGGCGGAATACGCGGCCTGGCCGATCTGCCCGTCGAAAGCCGCGACCGAGGCCGTGAGCAGGATCACTCCGCGCTCGCCGCCCAGCGGGGGCAGCGCGGCCATGCGCGCAGCGCACAGGCGCACGACGTTGTAGCTGCCGATCAGGTTGACCCGCACCGTGCGCTCGAAGTCCTCCAGCGGCGCCGGCGATCCGTCGCGCGACACCACCCGGCGCGCCCCGGCGATTCCCGCCATGTGCAGGACCAGGCGCGGCGCGCCATGCGC
>JAKBBQ010000249.1 GCA_021808405.1 Pseudomonadota bacterium
TGCGAGTGAAGCGGAACAGTCCGAGGTCGGTGAGCAGGCCGACCACGCCCACCGCGCCCACCGCGGCGAGTGCGGCGAAGGGATAGGGCCAGCCGCATTCGCTGCGCAGGAACCACGTGAAATACGCGCCCAGGGTCATGAACGCGCCCAGCGCGAAATTGACGATCCCGGTGATGCCGAATGTCAGGCTCACCGCCAGCGCGCCGATTCCGTACAGCGCGCCGACGATCAAGCCATTGAGGATCTGGTCGACGATGAGCTGGATCATTGCACCATGTGCTTTGCGATCACATGGATCCGGCCGCCGTGGGTCACCTCGACGATGTCGTAGTCGAACACTTCCTCGCCCTTGGGGTCGAAGGTCATCCGCCACAAGCCGTCGTAGTGCATGCCGATGAGCTGCTTGCGGATCGCCGGCAAGTCGCTGGTGGTCCCGGCCTTTTTCATCGCATCGATCAGCATGTACAGCTGGTCATAGCACGACGACACGCACAGCGGGGCCTGCGCGTACGGGAAGGGCGAGTGGTAATACGCCTTGTACTCGTCGATGAAGCGGGCGACCGGCTTGCTGGTCTTCTCGGCCTGCTCGAAGTACTTGGGGGTGTAGGCGATGTAGTCGTCGATCGCATCCTTGTTCTTCAGCGCCGGGGCGATCGACCCGCGGACGATGAAGAATTTGCGGAACAACCCCAGGTTGGTGGCCTGGCGCACGACGTCGTACAGCACGCCATCGGTGTACCCGGGGAACAGGTACTGCGGCTTGTCCAGCGCCAGCTTCGACAGCGCGGCGGTGAAGTCCTTGGTCCCCGGCTCGAACAGCTCGATTTCCAGCTTGATGCCGGCTTGCTGGAACAGCTTGGCGTAGATGCCGCCCAGCAAACGCCCCACCGCGTCGTTGGGGTAGAGCATGGCGACGTTCTTCACCCCGCGCTGCTTGAGCAGGTCGACCATGCCCTTGCCGAAACCATCGGCTCCACCATCCCAGGCGAAGGTGCGCAGCAGGAACTCGTTGCCCGGCTTGCCGAGGTCGCCGTGGGCTGCCGTAGCTCCGGCAAACATCAGGAACTTACTGCTGTTCTGCATGGCGATCGGGTGGATCGCTTGATAGATGTTCGACAGGAACGGCCCGAAGACGAAGTGCACGTTGTCCTGCATCAACTGCTTGAACTGCACCACGCCTTCGCGGGGCTCGCCCCGGGTGTCGTCCTGGGTGAGTTGCAGTCGATACAGTTGGCCGGCCACCCGGAATCCACCCGCGGCATTGACCTCGTGCACCGCCAGGCGCAGGCCCTGCGAGGACATCCAGCCATAGGTCGCATAGGGGCCCGTTTCAGCCTCGATCTCGCCGATCTTGATGACCTTGGCCACGGCGGCTTGGGCGCCGCAGGCCACGCAGGCCATGACAGCCGCGAGGGCCATCCGAACGAGCAGCCTTGCATTCATCTTCATCGCCCTCTCCCTGTGAGATGTGCGTAATATTCCAGAAGTGCAGCAGCAGTGTATCGATGGCCTTCACCGGCTTGCCTAGGTGTTTCCCTAGCAGGGTGCGAACCGCGGATTCGCGCCGCGGGGGCGGCGGCCGGGCGAGGCCGGCCGCTTGTCGACCGCGCCCGGCGACTGATCGGCGTCAACCCGCGCGGCCGGGCGATCGAGTGCAATGGCATCACAGCCTGGCCGATCGGGATGGCCCGGCAACCGGAGGTCCCTTCGCATGGCCATCGCACCCTGGGCAATGCCCCACGATCAGCACTGGTTCCGGCGCCGCGAGGGCCTGCGACGCGAGCGTTTCGGGCAGATCTGGGCCGACGCGGTCCCGAAGGTGTTCGAGGACGTGCCGGCCTATTACCGCAAGGGCAACATCGTCGCCAGCCTCGGCCTGTGGGAACTGTGGGTCTGGCAATTCGTGCGGTCGATCCGGCTCGAGGCCGGGAGTCGGGTGCTCGACGTCGCGGCCGGAACCAACGACCTCGGCCTGCGGCTGCTGCGCAAGCAGCCGCAAGCCGACCTGACCGCGATCGACCGCAGCCGCGAGATGCAGGCCTACGGCCAGGTGCTAGCGCGGCAGGCCGGGGTGCGCATCCGCAGCGTGATCCACGACGTGCACCAGTTGCCTTTTCCCGACCACAGCTTCGACGTCGTCACGCTGCAGGCCGCGTCGCGCCACCTGCAGCTCGACAAGGTGCTGCCGGAGATCCTGCGGGTGCTCAAGCCCGGTGGCATGTTCTACCACTGCGACATGCTCAAGCCCGCGAGCCCCGCGCTGGAATGGTTCTATCTGCGCTTCCTGCGCCTTTCGGTCGCGTGGACCGCGGCGCTGTTCGGATCCAGCGATGCGTCGCGCCGCTGCGTGTCGTATTTCAGCGATGCGATCCAGGCCTTCTACACCCCGGCCGAGCTCTCGGAGGTGCTCGCCGTCTGCGGCTTCACCCAGATCCGCTGCAGCACCAGCGTCTGGGGCGGCATGGTCGGCTTCCACGCGGCGCGCAAACCCGCGCCACGCCTCGGGGCCTCGGACCCGATGCGGCCGCGACCCTGATCCGCCTGGGCCCATCGCCTGCGGCGCTCCGCCCCGGGGTCGCAAGCCATCGCGGCGCCGCCGCGGGCACGCCGCTGCCCGGTCCGCACAGGGGCTACGCGGTCCGGTCGGCGAGGTCTTCGGCCACCGGGCGGCCGGTTCCGAGCGGGTCGCAACCGTGCTGGGGCTGCCACGAACTGCCGCGCAGCGCCTCGAAGTAGTACTTGCGGAACTGCAAGGTCGCGCGGTCCGTGGCGACCGAGGCCTGCGCTCGGGCGGCCGGCACCTCGTCGCTGCCCATCGACTCGACGACGGCCCGATCCTCGTCGGCGATGCGGCTGTTCATCCAGGAAAACAAGGGGTCCAGCAGGCGACTTCGCAGGAAGTCGCGCGACTGGCAGATGACCAGCCGGGTTCGCCCAGCCTCTGCCGGAATCACCAGGGCATGAATGCGCAGATGCCGCCCAGGCAGCGGCAGGTGCAGCGCCATCACGTTGGGTCGGTAGAACTCCAGGAACGCGCCGCCGTCACGCCCGTCCAGCACGGCCTTCGTACGGCCGCCCCACTCGGTGGGCTCCCAACTGACGTCCAGACGCGATTGCGCAGTCATGTCGCGTGCCAGCGACTTGCCTATGGTGCGACGGTGCACGAAGGGAAGGTGCGGGCTGTCGAGCATGTTCTCCATCGCCCGCGTCCAGTGGACATTCCAGTTGCGCTGCAGACAGGTGCGGGCCAGCCCCGGAGCGCGCAAGCCTTCGGCGACCACCGGTTCCGGCAGCGACGGACTCGGCGCGCCGGTATACACCCAGACCATTTCCCCTATGACTCGTGTCGCCAGCGCGATCGCCGACAGTCGCGAAGTCCTGGCCTCGGGGTTGAGCGGCACGTGGCAGTTGCGGCCCTGCGCGTCGAATTGCCAGCCGTGGAATGGGCATTCGATCCGCCCCTGGCCGGTGACCCGCCCCAGCGACAACGCGGCCCCGCGGTGCGGACAGCGGTCGAGCAACACCGCGACCTCCCCGCGCGGCTGTCGAAAGGCCACCAGCCGCTCCCCGGCGAGGCTCAGCGCCCGCGGTGCGGCGCCGACCTCGGCGAGCGGGAACAACGCAGTCCAGACGCCAGCAAAACCTTCAAACACCTCGGCTCACCTCCGTGGGCAAGGACCGGCGCATACGACGCCACGGATCGCCGACACCCGCGTCATCCGATCCCGCCGCCCTTCGGGGGCCACGCGCGACGCCCGGGGCTCATCGCAGCTCGCGGCCCGCGCCCCGCAGCCTGCGCCCGGCGCGCACCGCGTCGGCCAGGCGCTCGAGCACCTCGACGGTGGAGTCCCAGCCGATGCAACCGTCGGTGATGCTCTGGCCGTAGCGCAACGCCCCGGGATCGCCCGCCAGGGTCTGCCGACCCTCGACCAGGTGGCTCTCCAGCATCACCCCCAGGATGTCCGGCGCGCCGCCGGCGATCCGCGCGCCCACCTCGGCCGCGACCAGCGGCTGCCGCCGGAAGTCGCCGCCGCTGTTCGCGTGGCTGCAGTCGATCATCACCCGGTGCGGCACCTGCGCAGCGCGCAGCGCCGCAGCGGCCTCGTCCGCTGCCGCGTAGTTGGGGCCCGAGTCGCCGCCGCGCAGGATCAGGTGGCAGTCGGGGTTGCCGGTGGTCGTCACCACGGTGGCGCGGCCTTCCAGCGAGATCGACGGAAATCGATGCGACTGCGCGGCGACGACGATGGCATCCACCGCGGTCTGCAGCTTGCCGCTGGTCGGATTCTTGAAACCCAGCGGTGCCGACAGCGCCGACGCCATCTGCCGGTGCAGCGGGCTCTCGGTGGTGCGCGCGCCGATCGCCCCCCAGCACAGCAGCTCGGCGTAGTACTGGGGCGTGACCAGGTCGAGGATCTCGGAGGCCGCGGGCACCCCCAGGCGCGCGCACTCGACCAGCAACGCGCGGGCGCCGAGCAGGCCCTTGTGGATGTTGCCCCGGCCATCGAGGTCGGGGTCGTAGATCATGCCCTTCCAGCCCAGGCGGGTGCGGGGTTTCTCGAAATACACCCGCATCACCAGCAACAGCGCGTCGTCCACCCGCTCGGCGATGTCGCGCAGGCGACCCGCGTACTCCAGCGCGGCCTTCGTGTCGTGGATCGAGCAGGGGCCGCTGACCACCATCAGCCGGTCGTCGCGGCCGTGCACGATGTCGCGCACCGCGGCGCGCGAGCGAGCGATGCCGGCCGCCTGCTCCTCCCCGACGGGCACCGCGAGTCGCAGTTCGCTGGGCGCGGGCAGCAATTCCTCGCCTGCGATATGCAGGTCGGAGATCGGTGTGGGCATCTCGGGTATCCGGCTTCGGGCTGTCGATCCCAGCCCATGCTAGTCCACTGCGTCAGGGAAATGGCGCGCCCGGGCGAGCCGATCAGGCGTGCGGCAGCGCCCCGCGGGTCACATGCACCGCCGGCACGCGCCCGTCGTTCCAGCGTCCCTGCAGCGCCCGCTCGACCTGCGCCGCCAACTGCAGCAGCAGGCCGTCCGCGGCCTGCGCCGCCTGCGCCTGGATGCCGAAGGGCAGGCCGTTGGGTTGCGCCCCCATCGGCAGCGAAATCGCCGGCGTGCCGCACAGGTTCGACAGCGGGGTGTACGCAAAGAAGCGCCACAGGTTGGCGAACCAGTCGTACACCGACGCCCTGCTGGTCGTCAGGTACTCGACGGTGCCGACCTTCGGGGTCGCAAGCGCAGTGATCGGGGTGAGGATGACGTCCCA
>JAKBBQ010000250.1 GCA_021808405.1 Pseudomonadota bacterium
GATGGCAGACCTGCGCCGCCTCGCGCAGCGCGGCGCGCAGTTGCGGGCTGTCGTGCAGGTCCAGCAATTGCTGTTCGTGCAAGCCGTGGGCGCGCAGCAGCGAGCGCGGCAGGCGCACCCGCTGGCGCCGCGCGTCGCGGCCGACGTCGCGCAGCAGCCGCAGCAGGTCCAGCGCCGCGGCCAGCTCGGCGGCGTGCTCGAGCGCCGCCGGCTGCTCGCAGCCGGCCAGGCGCAGCGCCACCCGCGCCACGTTGCCGCTGCCCCCGAGCAGTTCCCGGTGCAAGGGCGGCCAGTCCTCGCGCGGCGGCGGCGCGCCGGTGGGCACGCTGTCCAGCGCCTGGCGCAGCAGCGCCGTCGCGCCGTCCAGCGGCTGCAGCGCCGGCTGCAGTCCGCGCAGCAGCGGGTGTTCGGCGGTGCCTGCCTCGACGGCCTGCAGCTGCGCCTGCCACCAGCCCAGCTTGGCCGCGGCGACCAGCGGGTCGGACACCGTGGCCGGCACCTCGCTGACCGCGCGCCACCAGGCCTGCAGCAGCAGCAGGGACCTGCGCTGCCGCGGCGGCAGGTGCAGGGTGGCGTAGTACCAGGCGCTGCCGCGCGGCGCCAGGAGTTCGTGCAGGGGATCGTTGGCAGGCATCGGAGGGGGGTGTCGAGGGCGCGGCCTTGCTGCGCCGGGGCCGGGCCCGGCGCAAAGGATAGAATGCTTTTTTCGCCGACGCCGGCGCGGTTGCCTGCGCGCTTGCCTGCGCACCCGGGCGCAAGGCCGCGGCAGGGATCGGAGCGAGGGTGGCGAAATTGGTAGACGCACCAGGTTTAGGTCCTGACGCCCTCACGGGCGTGGGGGTTCGAGTCCCCCCCCTCGCACCAACCCGGCGCCGGCCGAACCCTTGATCGACTAACGGATTTTTCCATGACAGCAGTAGAAACCCTGGACAAGCTGCAGCGCCGCATCACCGTGTCGGTGGCGAAGGGCGACTTGCAAAGCGAGGTCGACGCACGCCTGAAGAACATGTCGCGCACCGCGCGGGTGTCGGGATTCCGGCCTGGCAAGGTCCCGCTGTCGGTGCTCCACAAGCGCTATGGCGCGTCGGTGCAGGCCGAGGTGCTGCAGGACAAGGTCGGGCAGGTGTTCTTCGAGGCCGTGCGCGCGGCCCACGTGCGCGTGGCCGGCATGCCGCGCTTCACCCCGCACGAGGTCGGCGACGCCGCCGAGGCCTTCACCTTCGACGCCGAATTCGAGGTCTATCCCGACATTGCGTTAGGGGATTTGTCGACCGTCGAGGTCGAGCGCGCGCACTGCGAGGTCGACGAAGCCGCGGTGGACAAGACCGTCGACGTGCTGCGCCGCCAGCGCCGTACCTTCAGCGAGCGCGGCGCCGACGATGGCGCGGCGCGCGAGGGCGACCGCGTCACCGTGGACTTCGTCGGCAAGATCGACGACGTCGCGTTCCCCGGCGGCAGCGCCGAGGGCTTTGCCTTCGTGCTCGGCGAGGGCCGCATGCTGCCCGAGTTCGAGGCCGGGGTCGGCGGGCGCAAGGCCGACGAGCAGGCCGAGTTCGACCTGCATTTCCCCGAGGACTACCAGGGCCGCGAGGTGGCCGGCAAGACGGCCCGCTTCGAGGTCAAGGTGCGCAAGGTCGAGGCGCCGCAACTTCCCGAGATGGGGCCCGAGCTGGCCAAGGAACTCGGCGTTCCCGACGGCGACGTGGCCAAGCTGCGCGAGGACATCCGGCGCAACCTGCAGCGCGAGGTGAAATCCCGGCTGAGCGCGCGCAACCGCAACGCGGCGATGGAAGCGCTGCTCAAGGTCAACCCGGTCGACCTGCCCGCCGGGGTGGTGCAGGAGGAGATCGAGCAGCTGATCCAGGGCGCTCGCCAGGACCTGCAGGCGCGCGGCATGAAGGACGTCGACAAGCTGCCGATCGCCCCCGACATGTTCCGCGACCAGGCCGAGCGGAGGGTTCGGCTGGGGCTGATCGTCGCCGAACTGGTCAAGGAGCACGAACTGCACGCCAAGCCCGAGCAGATCCGCTCCCACGTCGAGGACATGGCGTCGAGCTACGAGGACCCGCAGGAAGTCGTGCGGTGGTATTACGGCGAGCCGCAGCGCCTGTCGCAGGTCGAGTCGATCGTCATCGAGAACAATGTCGCCGAGCATGTGTTCGCCCAGGCGCGCACCAGCGACAAGACCCTGGCCTTCGACGAGCTGATGCAGTCGAGCTGACGCGACTGCCGGCGCAGCTCCCGTCCCGGCCGCCCGGCCGGCGTCCCGCAGGCGCGGGGTGCCGGCCGGGCGCTTTGTCTGGGGGCGGCCTGCCGGCGGCCGGCGCTGCGGACGATCCGGCGGGCGCATGCTACCCTTGACGCATTCCATCGCAAACCACAGCCATGAGTGCCCTGCAGACCCAGAACCTCGGCATGGTGCCGATTGTCATCGAGCAAAGCGGCCGCGGCGAGCGCGCCTACGACATCTACTCGCGCCTGCTGCGCGAGCGGGTGATCTTCCTCGTCGGACCGATCAACGACCAGACGGCCAACCTGGTGGTGGCGCAATTGCTGTTTCTCGAGTCCGAGAACCCGGACAAGGATATTTCGCTGTACATCAACTCGCCCGGCGGGTCGGTTTCGTCGGGAATGGCGATTTTCGACACCATGCAATTCGTCAAACCCGACGTGTCGACGCTGTGCGTCGGGCTGGCGGCGAGCATGGGGGCGTTCCTGCTGGCCGCCGGCGCCAAGGGCAAGCGCTATTCGCTGCCCAACTCGCGGGTGATGATCCACCAGCCGCTCGGCGGCGCGCAGGGCCAGGCCACCGACATCGAGATCCAGGCGCGCGAGATCCTGTACCTGCGCGAGCGTCTCAACAACATTCTTGCCGAGCGCACGGGCCAGTCGCTGCAGAAAATCGCCGCCGACACCGAGCGCGACTTCTTCATGTCGGCCGACCAGGCCAAGGAATACGGCCTGCTCGACGAGGTCATCGCCAACCGCGCGTGACGTCGACGACAGCGGCGCAGTGTTTTTCGAGTAGCGAAACATGGCTGACAAAAAGACCCCCACTGGCGAGAAGATCCTGTATTGCTCCTTTTGCGGCAAGAGCCAGCACGAGGTCAAGAAGCTGATCGCCGGCCCGTCGGTGTTCATCTGCGACGAGTGCATCGACCTGTGCAACGAGATCATCCGCGACGAGGCGGTGGCGGCCGACAAGGCCGAGCGCCAGGGGCGCGCCGAGCTGCCGATCCCGCAGGAGATCAAGGACGTGCTCGACCAGTACGTGATCGGCCAGGAGGCGGCCAAGCGCATCCTGTCGGTCGCGGTGTACAACCACTACAAGCGGCTGGGCCATGTCGGCAAGCCGGGCGACGTCGAGCTCAGCAAGAGCAACATCCTGCTGATCGGCCCGACCGGCTCCGGCAAGACCCTGCTGGCGCAGACCCTGGCGCGGGTGCTCAACGTGCCCTTCGTGATCGCCGATGCCACCACGCTGACCGAGGCGGGCTATGTCGGCGAGGATGTGGAAAACATCATCCAGAAGCTGCTGCAGAGCTGCAACTACGAAATCGACAAGGCGCAGCGCGGAATCGTCTACATCGACGAGATCGACAAGATCTCGCGCAAGTCGGAGAACCCCTCGATCACCCGCGACGTGTCGGGCGAGGGGGTGCAGCAGGCGCTGCTCAAGCTGATCGAGGGGACGATGGCCTCGGTGCCCCCGCAGGGCGGCCGCAAGCATCCGAACCAGGATTTCATCCAGGTCGACACGACGAATATCCTGTTCATTTGCGGCGGTGCCTTCGACGGCGTCGAGAAAATCATCCAGAATCGCTCGGAAAAATCCGGCATCGGGTTTTCCGCGACGGTGCGCAGCAAATCCGACCAGAGCCTGTCGGAAACCTTCGCCCAGATCGAGCCCGAGGACCTGATCAAGTTCGGGCTCATCCCCGAACTCGTCGGCCGCCTGCCGGTGGCGGCGACGCTGTCCGAACTCGACGAGGCGGCGCTGGTGCGCATCCTCACCGAGCCGCGCAACGCGCTGGTCAAGCAGTACCAGAAGCTGTTCGAGATGGATGGCGTGAAACTCGAGTTCCGCGTCTCGGCGCTCGCCGCGGTGGCGCGCAAGGCGCTGCAGCGGCGCACCGGAGCGCGCGGGCTGCGGTCGATCGTCGAGCAGGCGCTGCTGGAAATCATGTTCGAGATCCCCAACATGAAGGGGGTCACCGGGGTGACGGTGGACGAGAACACCATCAGCAGCGGCGGCAAGCCCCTGCTGACCTTCGAGGACAAGGCGCAGGCGGCAGGCGCCTGAGCCGGACCATGCCCGGCAGGGCGCGGCGCCGGCGGCGTGGCGCCCGCGGCCCGACCGGGCATGCGGCATTTGTCCAGGGTGGCACGACTCGCGGGCTTGCAATTCGCGGCGTGCGCCCAATCTATGCGCAATGACACTACAGGGGCCCAAGATGGCTGAATCCCAACTCACGACCCAGTCGGAACCCGCCGCCACCACCGGGGTGCCTTTGTTGCCCCTGCGCGATGTCGTCGTGTTCCCGCACATGGTGATCCCGCTGTTCGTCGGCAGGCCCAAGTCCATCCGCGCGCTGGAATCGGCGATGGAAGCCGGCAAGCAGATCATGCTGGTGGCGCAGAAGACCGCCGCGAAGGACGAACCCAAGCCCGAGGACCTGTTCGAGATGGGGTGCATGTCCACCATCCTGCAGATGCTCAAGCTGCCCGACGGCACGGTCAAGGTGCTGGTCGAGGGCGTGCAGCGCGCCAAGGCGCTGCGGGTGGAGGACAACGGCGACTACTTCGTCTGCGACATCGAGGTGATCGACGCCGGCGCCGAGGCCTCGGCCGAGTCCGAGGCGCTGCGCCGCGCGGTGGTCACCCAGTTCGACCAGTACGTCAAGCTGAACAAGAAGATCCCCCCGGAGATCCTCACGTCGATCTCGGGCATCGACAATCCCGGCCGGCTGGCCGACACCATCGCCGCCCACCTGCCGCTCAAGCTCGAGCACAAGCAGGCCGTGCTCGAACTCTCCGACGTGCACGCCCGGCTGGAGAACCTGCTCGAGCAGCTCGAGCGCGAGGTCGACATCCTGCAGGTGGAAAAGCGCATCCGCGGGCGCGTCAAGCGCCAGATGGAAAAGAGCCAGCGCGAGTACTACCTCAACGAGCAGGTCAAGGCCATCCAGAAGGAACTCGGCGAAGGCGAGGAAGGCGCCGACATCGAGGAGCTGGAGAAGAAGATCAAGGCCGCGCA
>JAKBBQ010000251.1 GCA_021808405.1 Pseudomonadota bacterium
GGTGCCGACCGGGGTCAAGGTGTTCAACTGGGTGGCCACCATGTGGCGCGGCTCGCTGAGCTTCGAAACCCCGATGCTGTTCGCCATCGGCTTCATCGTGGTGTTCCTGATCGGCGGCTTCACCGGCCTGGTGCTCGCGCTGGTGCCCATCGACACCGAGGTGCACAACACCTACTACGTGGTCGCGCACTTCCACTACACCATGGTCGCGGGTTCGCTGTTCGCGATCTTCATGGCGGTGTACTACTGGGGCCCGAAGTGGTCGGGGGTGATGTACAACGAGCGCGCCGGCCAGATCCACTTCTGGCTGTCGATGATCGGGTTCAACCTGACCTTCTTCCCGCAGTTCTTCCTCGGCCTGGGCGGCATGGTTCGACGCTACGCCGACTATCCGCTGCAGTTCACCGACTTCAACCAGTTGTCCAGCGTGGGGGCGTTCATCTTCGGGTTGGCGCAGGCCTACTTCGTGTTCGCGGTGGTGCTGCCGATGCTGCGCCACCAGGGCCCGAAGGCCCCGCAGCGTCCGTGGGACGGGGCCGAGGGCCTCGAGTGGGAAGTGCCGTCGCCGGCTCCGTTCCACACCTTCGAGACGCCGCCGCGCCTGAACGAGGCGGCCACCCGGGTGGTCCACGACTGATCCGGGCCTGCCGCCGGCAGCAACCCCCACGGCCAGGTCGGCGTGGGGGTTTTTTGTCGGCGCTCGCCGCCCGACCGCGATGAACCAGCCGGACGCCACCCCGCCCGCCGGGTCGACCGGCGCGGCCCCTGCGCCGGAGGGGAGCGGGGGCGTCGAGCTGCTGGCCGGGCGCAGCGCCGAGGTCGGAGGCCTCACGCTGCACCGTCTGCTTCCGCAACGCAGCCGGCGCAGCATCGGCGCCTGGTGCTTCGCCGATCACGCCGGGCCCGTCGCGCTGGGCGCGGGCGCTGGCGGGATGCAGGTCCCGCCGCATCCCCACATCGGGCTGCAGACCTTCACGTGGATGATCTGCGGCGAGGTGCTGCACCGCGACAGCCTGGGCCATCGCCAGGTCCTGCGCCCGGGGGAGCTGAACCTGATGACCGCAGGCCGCGGCATCGCCCATGCCGAGCAGTCGGTCGCCGGCTCGGGCGCATTGCACGCCGCGCAGCTGTGGATCGCTCTGCCGGCGGCGCAGCGCGCAGTCGAGCCACGCTTCGACCACCATGCCGAGCTGCCGCGCTGGCGCGAGGCCGGCGTGGACTGCACGCTGCTGGCGGGGGAGTGCGGCGGGCTGCGCGCGCCGACCCGGGTCTACTCGCCGTTGCTCGCGCTCGAGCTGCGCAGCCCGGACGGCGGGCGCATCCGGCTGCCCGCTGATCGCGGCTTCGAATACGGGGTGATGCGGCTCGAGGGCAGCGTCGAAGTCCAGGCCACGCGGCTCGCGGGCGAGCAACTGGCCTACCTGGGCGCGGCGCGGGCCGGCGTCGAGCTGAAGCTGGAGGCCGGCGCGCGGGTGTTGCTGCTGGGCGGCGAGCCGCTGGGCGAGCAGCTGCTGATGTGGTGGAACTTCGTCGGCCGCGAGCGCGAGGAGATCACCGAGGCACGCCGGCAGTGGGAGGCCGGCAGCCCGCGCTTCGGCGAGGTTCCCGGCTTCGGCGGCCACCGGCTGCCGGCGCCGCCGCTGCCCTGGCGCGTCTGAGGGCGCGCCCGCCGGTCGCGCAGTTCCTCTCGGGCTTCCTGGGGCTGGCGCATGCGATCCAGTGGTCCACCGCGATCTACGCCTGCCTGATGATCGGCTACCTTATGCTCCCCGAAACCAGGCAGCTCGAGCACGAGCAGTTCGTCTTCCAGCGCGATGTCCCGGCCCCCGGCGAGTCCGCGGGCCTGGTGGGGGTGGCCGCGGCCGACTACTGACGGGCGGACCTCGCCCCCCTGCGCCCGCGTCGGCTCCGATCCCGTCCGATCCTCCGGAAATACCCATGACCCCTGCTTCCGTCCGCAGCCTCTACGCACTCGATGGCCAGACAGCGATCGTCACCGGCGGGGCGTCCGGGATCGGCCGAGCCATCGCGCTGGGCTTCGCCTGCGCCGGCGCTCGCGTCGCGCTGCTCGATCGCAACATCGAGCAGGCGCAGGCCTGCGCGGTCGAACTGGCGGATGCCAGCGGGCAGACGGTGCGGGCGTATCGGGCGCAAGTCAGCGACGAAGCGCAGATGGGCGAGGCGATCCGCTGCATCTGCCGTGACTTCGGTCGGGTCGACATCCTGGTCAACGGCGCTGGGCACAACCTTCGCAAGCCGCTGGTCGATTACAGCTGCGCCGAATTCGATTCGCTCTACGAGGTGCATGTGCGGGGCGCCTTCCTGGCCTGCCGGGCCATCGGGCCGGTCATGCGCAGCCAGGGCAGCGGCTCGATCATCAACATCTGCTCGGTCATGGCCCACGTCGCGTGGCCCCATGTCAGCGCCTACGCGGCGGCCAAGGGCGCGCTGCTGCAGCTCACGCGCGCCTTCGCGCTGGAGATGGCTCCCTGCGGAGTGAGGGTGAACGCGCTGTCGCCGGGCTTCATCGACACGCCGCTGACCCGGCAGCACGACGAGGCCAAGAGGCAGGCGGTCGCCGGCACCACTCCGATGGGGCGCTTCGGGCGAGTGGACGAACTCGTCGGCCCGGCGCTGTTCCTGGCGTCGGCAGCCTCGAGTTTCATGACCGGGAGCTCGCTGGTGGTGGACGGCGGGTGGATCGCGCAATGAGGCGGCCGGCGCCTGGCTGGCGACGGCAAGCGCCGCGGCGCCCACTCCCGCAGCATTCCTTCGAGGGCTGACATGAGATCGATAGGGATCATCGACACCACGCTGCGCGACGCCCATCAGTGCCTGTGGGCGACCCGCATGACCACCGCCCACATGCTGCCGGTGGCCGAGGTCTTCGACGAGTGCGGGTTCGACAGCATCGACCTGATGTGCATGATCCAGTTCGACGTCTGCGTGCGCTACCTGCGCGAGGATCCCCGGGCAGCGCCTGAGGCTGCTGCGCGAGAAGGTGCGCAAGGCGCCGCTGCGCAGTCTGGTGCGCAGCAAGAACATCGTCGCCTTCGACGTCCTGCCCGACGACATCGTCGAGCTGTGGGTCGAGCGGCCGGAGGCCAACGGGCTGCGGGTCATCGGCTCCTTCGACAGGCTCAACCAGATGGACAACATGGCGACGACCCTGGGCGCGCGCGGGCTCGGCGTGCTGGCGACGGCCATCGCCCGACGCGCGGCGCGCGGGTGATCGTGCTCGACCGCGTCGCGTCCCGGCTCGAGGTGGCCCGGGCGTTCGGGGCCTGCGAGACCGTCGAGGTCGATCGCTTCGCCAGCGCGGACGACCTGCGCGCGCAGTTCGATGCCCTCACGGGGGGCGGCGCCGATGTCGTGGTCGAAGTCAGCGGCGTGCCCGCGGTGTTCGCGCAAGGCCTGTTCTACCTGCGGACCAAGGGGCGCTACGCGGTGATGGGAACGATCTCCCCCGGCCTGACCACGGAATTCGATCCGGGGGCGCTGGTGCGCCGCTCGGTGAGCATCCACGGCATCAACCGCTATCCGCCCGACTATCTGCGCCGGGCCCTTCGCTTCCTCGCCGCGCACGAGGACGAGTTCCCGTTCGCGCGTCTGTTCGATGCGCAATTTCCGCTCGAACAGGTGCAACTCGCGCTGGAGAAATCCAGGCGACGCGAAATCCAGCGAGCGACCATTCGCGTCGAGCCCTGAGGCGAGCGACAGGCGCGGCGCGGGCTTTCGCCCGCGCTGGGCCTGGCGCCGCGCCGCTCAGCCGGCAGCCGGGTTGCGGCTTTCCACCATGTCCTCGATCTGCTCCAGGCTCATGCCGCGGGTCTCGAAGCCGAAGGACAGCAGCACGACGAACAGCACCAGGTTGGCGACGATGAACACGTCGAGCAGGCGCTGGAAGCCGAACCCGGCGAGGAACATCGGAACGCCGAAGGCCGCGACGGCGGCGCCGATGCGGTTCATCGCGCCGGCGTAGCCGGCGCCGGTGGCGCGCAGCCGGGTGGGGAAGATCTCCGACTGGTAGACCCACGCCGGCCCCCATGCGCCCAGCACCGAGACATAGGCGAAGGCGCAGAAGGCGCCGAGGAACAGCGGGAAGTCGCTCGGCGAGGTGCGCGACAGCAGCCACAACAGCAGCGCCGCGCCCAGGCTGCCGAGGTAGCTCAGCGGCCGCCTGCCGACCTTGTCGACGATGAGGGCGCAGGTGACCATGCCCAGCAGGATGAGCACCCAGCTCAGCGCGCCCACGTACAGCGAGTTGTGGAAGCCGGTCAGCCCGAGCTTGGCGAAGATCTGCGCCGGGTAGATCGACAGCAGCAGCCCGGTGGCGGCGAACACGAACATGAAGGTGCCCTCGAACAGCGCCAGCCGCCAGTAGCGGGTGAACAGCGCGCCGTAGCCCAGGTCGCCGCCGCCGCTGCGTGGCGGCTGCGCCTCGGGCTGCGCGCTCAGCCCGAGGCTCGATGCGGCCCGGGCCGCCTCCTCGTGCCGCCCTTGGGCCTGCAGCCAGCGCGGGCTCTCGGGCACGCCACGCCGCAGCACCAGCACGATGATCGCCGGGACCGCTCCCGAAGCCAGCAGCAGGCGCCAGGCGATGGCCCCCAGCGGCAGCAGCGCCAGCGCCACCAGGAAGGACACCAGCCCGCCCAGCGCCCAGAAGGTGAACATCATCGACACCAGCCGGCCGCGCTTGCCGGTGGGGGCCGTTTCGCAGATCAGCGTCCAGGCCACCGGCAGGTCGATGCCGATGGCCACGCCGATGAGCAGGCGCAGGAAGATGAGTTCCTGCACGTTGCTGACCAGCGCCTGCAGCGGCGCGACGACGACGAACAGCAGCAGGTCGAGCACGAACAGCACGCGCCGGCCCGCGGCGTCGCTGTAGCGCCCGGCCAGCAGCGACGCGAGGATCGCGCCGACGAAGGCCGCCGAGTTGGCCAGCGCGATGTCCGACGGCGTCACCACCAACTGGTGGAAGGACTTGGCGATGAACGTCGCCGCACCTACGGAAATCAGGTCGTAGGAGTCGAGGAAGCCGCCCATCGCGGCCAGCACCACCAGCAGCCAGAGGCTGCCGGACACGGCGTTGTCGTCTTTCTTCGGGGTTTGCATCGAATCACTCCGCGAGCTTTCGGTCGGTGCGTCCTCAATCCAGCGCCTGGCCCTTGGTTTCCTTGCCGAAGATCAGCATGGCCACGGTCGCGATCACCGCGTCGAGGCAGAACACGCTCATCGACAGGTGCA
>JAKBBQ010000023.1 GCA_021808405.1 Pseudomonadota bacterium
GCCGCGTCGGCCGCGGCCTGGCCGCCCGGCGCCGGCGCGGCAGCCCGTGGGTCACGAGCTGCAGACCATGCTAGACCCTGCGCGTGGCCGCGCGAAGTTTCGATCCCGAATCGGGACTATTGATGCTCGGAATAGTGCCCGGCGGCGGTGCCGCCGGCCGGCCGGGTCGCCGTCGGCGTGTCGATCACTCGATGCGGCAGGCCTGCTCGAAGCTCAGCCGCGGCCCCCGCGGGCGCAGGCCGGCAGGATCGCCGTGCCCCAGGTTGCAGATGAAGTTGGCGCGCACCGTGCTGCCTGCGAAGAACGCCGCGTTGACCGCGTCGGCGTCGAAGCCGCCCATCGGCCCGCAGTCCAGCCCCAGCGCGCGCGCCGCCAGCATCAGGTAGGCGCCCTGCAGGCTGGAATTGCGCAGCGCCGTCTCGGCGATCAGCTGGGGGTTGCCGATGAACCAGCTGCGGGCCTGGCTGTTGTGCGGGAACAGCGTCGGCAGGTGGTCGTAGAAGGCCAGGTCCATGCCGACGATCACGTTGACCGGCGCCTGCAGGGTCTTCGCCCGGTTGCCCTCGCTCATGCAAGGCGCCAGCCTGGCCTTGGCGGCGGCCGACTTGACGAACACCAGCCGCGCCGGCGTGCAGTTGGCCGAGGTCGGGCCCCATTTCATCAGTTCATAGAGTTCGCGCAGCAGCGCGTCGTCGAGCGGCTGCTCGCTGAAGCGGTTGTGGGTGCGGGCCTGGGTATAGAGCTGTTCGAGGGCCTGGGATGGCAGCGGTTGGTTCACGTGGGCTCCGGGTCGGGACAGTGCAAGGCGAAGGCGATCCACGGCGCGTGCGCGTCGACGGTCATGCCGCATTGTCGGCGCATCCGGCCGCCACCCCGAGCGAAGGCGCCCGCGCCCTCCGGGCGGCCGGGCGAGCGCGGCGCTGGCGCACCCGCGGGCGCCGGACTCACACCCCCAGGTACCGATGCTGCAGCTCGCGGTCCTCGACGATCTGCCGGGCGCTGCAGTCGAACACCATGCGCCCCTTGTCGAGCAGCTTGCAGCGCGCCCCCAGGCGCTGCACGAAATGCAGGTTCTGCTCGACCACCAGCACCGCGATCCCGTCGCGCCGGTTGCGCTCGGCGACCACCTCGGCGATCTGGTCGACGATCGAAGGCTGGATGCCCTCGGAGGGCTCGTCGAGCAGCAGCAGCGAGGGGCGGGTGAGCAACGCGCGAGCGAGCGCGAGGATCTGCTGCTGGCCTCCGCTGAGGGTGGCTCCGCGAGCCGCCTGCTTCTCCCGCAGCAGCGGGAACTCCTCCAGCGCGGCTTCGATCGCCGCCTCCGAGTCGCCGCGCCGCGCGCCGAAGGCCGCGGCCTTGAGGTTCTCCAGCACGCTGAGCGCCGGGAAGATCTGCCGGCCCTGCGGGACGTAGGCGATTCCCAGGCGCGCGCGGCGGTGGGTGGGCAGCCCGGCCAGCGAGCGGCCGTCGAAGTGCATGGCTCCGCCCTGCATGCGCAGCGCACCGACGATGGAGCGCAGCAGCGTGGTCTTGCCCACGCCGTTGCGACCGAGGATCGACACCGCCTCGCCGCGCTGCAGCACGAGGTCGATGCCCTGCAGCACCGGCACCAGGCCGTAGCCGGCGTGCACCCCCTGCAGCTCAAGCAGCGGTGGCGGCATCGTGACGGCCCAGGTAGATGTCCAGGATGCGCTCGTCGCGCCGCAGGTCCTCCAGCGAGCCGCTGGCGAACACCTCGCCGCGGTGGAAAACCGTCACCGGCACCTGCAGCGCGCGCACGAATTCCATGTCGTGCTCGACGACGATCACGCAGGCGCTGGCGCCGAGCTCGCCGATGAGCTCGGCCACGCGCAGCGACTCCTCGCGCGACATGCCCGCGGTCGGCTCGTCGAGCAGCACCACCGAGGGCTCTCCCGCCAGCACCATCGCGATCTCCAGCCACTGGCGCTCGCCATGGGCGAGCACCGCCGCGGCCTCGCGCTGCCTGGGTCGCCAGGACAGCCAGTCCAGCAGTTCGTCGGCGCGCGCCTGCGCCGCCGCCTTGTCGCGCAGCCGCCCGTAGGCGGCCAGCCACAGGTTCTCGTGCAGCGACAGGCTGGGGAACACGCTGGCCTCCTGCAGCTTGATGCCCAGCCCGGCGCGCACCCTGGCGTGCGGCTCGGCGCGCCGGATCGACTTGTCGTCGAGGCGGATGTCCCCGCCGCTGGGGAAATGCCGCCCGACCAGCAGGTTGAAAAACGTGCTCTTGCCGGCGCCGTTGGGGCCGATCAGGCAATGCACCCCCCGCGAGGCGAAGCGCAGGCTCGCGTCGCGCACGGCCTGCACCCCGCCGAAGGACTTGGCCAGGGCGATCGCCTGCAGCTCCGGCGCAGGGCCTTGCGCCGCCGCGCCGCCGGCACGACGCGGCAACGCGCGCGGCGCGCCGGCGGACTCGCCGGGTGGCGCGGACGGCGCGGCTTGCGCGCCCCGGCGGCGCAACCCGCCGAGCAATCGCTGCAGGCTGGGCACGATGCCCTGCGGAACGAACAGCACGACGGCGATCAGCACCCCACCGAGGATGATCGGGGTGTAGTTGCCGGCGTCGCCGCCCAGCACGAAGGACAGGCCCGACACCAGCAGCGCGCCGACGAAGGCTCCCAGCGCCGAGCGGCGCCCGCCGATGAGGGCCCAGATCACGATGATGCTCGCCTGCTGCAGGCCGAACACCCCGGGGCTGACGAACATGCCCCAGGCCGCGTACAGCGCGCCCGCGAGTCCGGCCAGCGCGCCGCCCAGCGCGAAGGCCAGCAGCTTGCGGGCGCGCACGTCGTAGCCCAGCAGTTGCGCGCGCAGTTCGTTGTCGCGCAGCGCCTCCAGCACCCTGCCGAAGGGACGACCCTGCAACCGGTACACGCCGGCCAGGCACAGCGCCGCCACCAGCACGACGAACACGAACTGCTGCCCGATGGACAGCGCGATCGACTGCGCCGAGCCGGGCCCGCCGACGGTCAGCGGGGGCACGCCGCTCATGCCGTTGTAGCCGCCGATCGCCGCCACGCCGATGTGGTAGCGCGGGTCGGCGGTGCCCGACACCACGGTGTACAGCACCAGCGTGAGCGCCAGCGTGATGATGCCCACGTAGACGTCGCCGACCTTGCCGTAGAACATGAAGTAGCCGATGGCCGCAGCCGCCAGCGCGCCGGCCAGCGCGGCCGCGAGCACCGCGCTCAGCGACTCGTTGGTGTGCGGCAGCAGGTTCATCGCGACCACGCCGTAGGCGTAGGCGCCGACGCCGAAGAAGGCGCCCTGGCCGAAACTGAAGATGCCCCCGCCGCCCCACACCAGCGTGAGGCTCAGCGCGAGCATCCCGAAGATCGCCCAGCTGGTGGCCTGCAACTGCAGGAACTCGGGCAGCAGCGACCCGCCGATGGCGATCAGCGCCCCCGCGGCAAGCGCGGCGGCGGCGCGCCGCGTCGCGGGATCGTTCGACAACCTCATGCGTGGACCTTTCAAATGCCCCGCTTCCAGCGCGCGGAAATGCCTCGCGGCATCAGGCGCACCACCAGCACCGCGACCAGCAGCAGCGTGGCCTGGCCGAAGAACGGGGTCGACAGATAGGAGACGACGTTTTCCACTCCGCCCAGCAACAGCGAGGCGGCCGCGGTGCCGCTGATCACCCCGGGCCCGCCGACGACCACCGTCATGAACGCGCGCGCGATGTAGGCCTGGCCCATGCTGGGCATGACCCCGACCACCGGTGCGAGCAGCGCGCCGGCCGCGCCGGCCAGCGCCGAGCCGAGCGCGAAGGTCAGCGCGTTGACCCGCCCGGCATCGATGCCCAGCGCCGCGGCCATCTGCGGACGCTGCACCGCTGCGCGCGCCATGACACCGTAGCGGGTGCGGGTGAACACCAGGTACACCGCGGCGAGCAGCACCAGCGCGGCCAGCACCAGCACCAGCGAGTACCAGGCGATGGAGTAGCCGCCGACGTCCAGGCTGCCGCCGGGGGTGGCGATGCCGCGGGTGCTGGCTCCGAAGACCAGCACCGCGCCCTGGGACATGATCAGGCTCAGTCCCCAGGTGGCCAGCATGCTGTCCTCCAGCCTCCCGTACAGATGGCGGATCAGCAGGCGCTCGACCAGCCAGCCGAACGCCCCCACCGCGGCGCTGGAGGCCACCATCGCCAGCGCCAGCGGCAGGCCCGCGCGCACCCCGGCCAGCGTGCCGAAGGCGCCGAACATGAGGAATTCACCGTGCGCGAAGTTGATGATCCCCATCATCCCGAACAGCACCGCCAGCCCGAGGGAGATCAGCACCAGCACGGCGATCTCCGACAGGAAGGACAGCGACACGTTGAGCAGCCACCCGAAGCTCAGCGCGTGCATGGCCACCCCGACGGCAAGCGCAGCCGGCGCGTCACTTCGACGAATCCGCGGGGGTGAACTGCCGGTTCAGCCCGGGGTGTTTCAGCAGGTTGCACACACGCTGCTCGAACGCCGGGGCCACCGCCTTGTGCTCGGCGATCAGCCGGAAGCCGTGATGGGAATCGACCTCGCCCAGCCGCACGTTCTGGATCACCCCGTGCGTCGGCGCATCGATGCTCACCTTGCCCGAGGGGCCGTCGAAGCTCAAGCCGCTTTCCAGCGCCGCGATGACCTTGGCGCGCTGGGTGGTGCCGGCCTTGGCCACCGCCTCGGCCCACAGATGCCAGCCGTTCCAGACCGTCACCGCGCTGTCGGTGATGCTCACCGACTTGCCGTAGTGCGCGACCCAGAGCTTGCGGAAGGCCCGGTTGGCCGGCGAGTCGATTTCCTCGAAGTACGGATAGGCGACCACGATCCCCTTGGCCTCCGACGGCGCAAGCACCACCTGTTCGTTGCCCAGGCCGAAGGTGGGCGAGATGATGCGCATGTGCTTGGCCAGCCCCGCGGCGGCAAACTGCCGATAGAAGGCCATCTGGTCGCCACCGACGAGCAGCGACACGACGACCGCGGGCCTGGCCTGCTCGAGCCGGGTGATGACGGTCCCGAAGTCCGACACGTTCAGGGGGATGAACTGGGTTCCCAGCACTTTGCCGTGGTCCTTGGCGACATAGCGATCGACCCACTGCGCGGAAATGTGGCCGTAGTTGTAGTCGGCGGCCAGGATGTAGAAGGTCTTGCCGGCGTGCTTGACCGCCCAGTCGATGAGCGGCGGAATCTGCTGGGTCGGAACGATCCCGGTCAGGAACACATTCTTGTCGCACACGCCTCCTTCGTACTGCTCGTTGTAGAAGTACAGCGTGCGGTCGCGGTCTGCGACGGGCCGGATGGCCTCGCGCGAGGCGCTGGTGATGCCTCCCATGATCACGGCCACATGGTCCCGCAACGCGAGCTCGTTGGCGTACATGGTGTACTTGGAGTTGTCCGACTGGGCGTCGTACTCGATCAGTTTCAGCGGGCGCCCGAGCACGCCGCCGCTGCGGTTGATCGACTCGATGGCCAGCCGGGTGGCGTCGACCATCGGGATGCCGTAGATGTTCAGCGGGCCCGTCTGGTCCAGGATGCTGCCGACGACGATCGGCTTGCCTGCCGGCGCCGCATGCCCGGTGGCGCATCCGAGCCCCAGCAGCGCCCACGCCAATACATATGCCAACACTCGCCTCATGATCGTTCTCCGATGATTGGAATGCGACGACGCGCTCAGCGCGCCGCGGTACCGGACAGCGCGCGCAGCGGCGGCGTCCTCAGGTGCCAGTCGGTCATGCTCTGGAAGGCGTGCGCTGCGCGCACCAGCACGCCTTCGCCCAGCCGCGGACCGGCGAGCTGCATGCTGGTCGGCAGCCCGTTGGCGTCGAAGCCGTTGGGCATGACCACCGTCGGCGTTCCGGAGAAGTCGAAGGGCGCGGTGAAGCGCAGGATCGACAGCAGCACCTCGGGATCGGCGCCGTACTCGCTCATCTGCGCCAGGCTGGGGATCGGCAGCGGCATGGTCGGCAGGATCATGCAGTCGACCTCGCCGAACAGGCTGTGCAGCGCCCCGCTGAACTCCAGGCGGCGCACCGCCCCCCGCGCGACCTCCACCCCCGACGCCTGCAGGCCGAGCTCGATGAGCTGCGCCAGCGCCGGGCCGTACTCCTGCTTGCGCGAAGGGTAGGTCGCGGCATGCGCTCGCGCCGTCTCCACCGAGCACAGCAGGTTCCAGGCGGCGACGGCATCCCGGTACGGCGGGAACTTCACCTCGACGATGCGCGCCCCCAATTGCTCGAACACCGCGATCGCCGCCTGCAGCGCCTTCGCGTTGTCGGGGTCGACGCCGCCCAGTGCATAGTCGCGATCGAGACCGATGCGCAGGTCGCGCACGCTTGCGCCCACTTCGGCCAGGTAGTCGGGAACCGCGGCGTCGATCGAGGTCGGATCGTCGCGGTCCCAGCCGGCGATCGCCCGCAGCATGACCGCCGCGTCGGCGGCGCAGCGGGTCATCGGTCCCAGGTGGTCGAGCGAGTCGGCCAGCGCGAACACCCCGTGGCGGCTCACCCGCCCCCAGGTCGGCTTGATCCCGGTGAGCCCGCAGGTCGCGCTGGGAAACCGGATCGATCCGCCGGTGTCGCTGCCGATGGAGCCGAAGCACATGCCCGCCGCGGTGGCCACGCCCGATCCGGTGGACGACGAGCCGACCCAGTAGTCCTCGTTCCAGGGGTTGGGCGGATAGGCGATGTCGGGGTGGTGGCTGGTGTAGGCGCCTTCGGTCATCGACAGCTTGCCCAGCGTGACCGCGCCGGCGGTCTCCAGACGCGCGACCAGCGTCGCATCGAAGGTCGGCGTGAAACGCTCGTGGATCTTCGTGCCGCCCCTGGTCGGCGCGAAGCTGGTGTAGCACAGGTCCTTCACCGCCAGCGGCACGCCGTGCAGCGGACCGCGCCAGTTGCCCGCCGCGAGTTCGCCGTCGAGCTGTCGCGCCTGCTGCAGCGCGCGCTCGCGGCACACGGTCGCGTAGCTGACGTACACGCGGTCGAGCCGATCGATGCGGTCGAGCATCGCCTGGGTCGCCTCGACGCAGCTCAGCTCGCGGTCGCGGATCAGCCGCGACACCTCGGTCAAGGACTTGTAGTGCAACTCCCGTTCGGACATCTGCGCATTCCCCTGTCTGAGCCGCCGCTCGCTCGCCGAGCGAGCGACCTGCCGCCAAGTTACAGGGACAGGCCGAGCAGCGTCCTGTACCAGACGGACAGCGCGTTGGCCCGCCAGCGCCACGCGCTGCGCGCGGACCGGCCGCCGACACGGGCGCAGCCGCGCGCGCGGCGCGCTAGTGGCGCAGCAGCAAGCTGTGGGGGGAAACCCCGTAGGCCTTCTTGAAGGCCCGGCTGAAATGCGAGAGATCCGAGAAGCCGTAGTTCATCGCGGCTTCGGACACCTTGCGCACCGATCCCTGCGCGAGAGCGCAATAGCTCGCCTCCAGGCGCTTTTGCCAGATGAAGCGCATCAGCGTGGTTCCGTTCGCCGCGAACACCCGCGCCAGCGTGCGTGCCGAAACCCGCTGCGCCAGCGCGACGCTTTGCGCGCACAGTTCCGGATCCTCGATGTGCTGCTGCACCCAGGCGCAGGCGCGCTGGAACAGCGCCTGCGTGGCGCTCGGGTGGGCATGTTCGCCGAGGTGCAGCTCGACCATGCAGGCCAGCAGGTCGAGCATCGCGCTGACGGCCCGCGGCTGCGCCGATGCGACGCGGCCTATCGCCGGGTTGGAGTTCAACTCCTTGATCAGTCCGCCGAGCATCGGGCGCAGGCCGGTGCCCTCGCCGAGCGAGGTCGCGACCAGGCGCTCGGCGCCGCTGCTGCGGTTGCCCAGCAGGTCGCGCGGTATGCGCACGATGAACAGCGAGGCCGAGTCGAGCCTGTACTGGAAAGGTCGAGCTGCGTCGTACAGCACGATGTCCCCGGGGTTCTGCACCACCCGGCGCCCGGCCTGTTCGAGGTAGCCGACGCCCGATTCCATGTAGGCCAGCCAGAGGTTGGACTCCGGCCCCTGCCGGATGTGGCTGGCGCCGCGCGCCCATTCGTGCTCGGGAGCGATCATGTTGGCCACCAGCAGCGGACCCGCGGTGCGCCCCGAGATCGTCGCGTCGAAGCAGCTGCGGTCGGCCGCGTCGCAGGCGGCGGGGATGCAGTGGCGGCAGATGACGTCGTGCCAATAGCCGAACCGGTCCGATCGGCTCTGTTCGCTCGTGGTGTAGGTGAATTCCATCGCGACACCTCCAGGTGCCCATGCGAAGTCCGCGGGCGCGCACGCTGTCCCCGAGGCACGCTCCGCGCTGCATCGACACGACTGCGGAACCCGACTGCGGAACCCGATTGCAAAACCCGATTGCGGAACCCGATTGCGCAGGCGCAGCGCTCCATCATCGGCCACCGCGGCCTCCGCGTCCATCCGGTGTAACCATGGCTGCAGCCCGCAAGCAAGTTTCGTACCTTCGACGTGCCCCGGCGCGATGCGAAGCCGGCCGTGGAGTCAACCGCGCTTTTTCAGCGGGCGCAGGTCGACGATGCCGGGTTCTTCGCGCGGATCGCTGCCCTTCGGAAAGATACGGTGTTTCTGCAGTTTCTGCGTTCCGGTGGTCGGCAGCTCGTCGCGGAACAGGATCCAGCCGGGCGCCTTGTAGTAGGCCAGGCGCTCGCGGCAGAAGTCGAACAGGGTGCGCGCCAGCGCCGCGCGCGCGGCCGCGTCCATCGCCCGCGGCGCGCCGGCGCCGGCCGCCGCAACGATGCAGGCCAGCACCTCCTCCTCGCGCAATTCATCGCGCACCGCGACCACCGCGACCTGCTCGACCTGGGGATGGCTGAGCAGCAGCGCCTCCACCTCGGCCGCCGCGATGTTCTCGCCCGAGCGACGGATGATGTTCTTGCGACGATCGACGAAATGCAGCATGCCGGTGTCGTCGCGGGTGACGATGTCTCCGGTATGGAACCAGCCCCCTTGCCACGCCGCCTCGGTGGCGCGCGGGTCGTCGAAATAGCCGCTGAAGAAGTCCTTGCGCGGCTGCGCGGCGTCGTGCCGCAGCAGCATTTCCCCCGGCTGCCCGGGCGCCACCTCCTGCCCCGACTCGTCGGCCACGCGCACCTCCAGGCCCGGCTGCGCGCGGCCGAAGGCGCGCGTTCCCACCTGGCGCGGCGGCACGTTGTCGATCAGCACGCGAACGATTTCGGTCATGCCCCAGATCTCCAGCAGGGGAAAGCCGAAGCGCTCCTCGAACACCCGGTGCAACTGCGGCTCGACCCCGGCGCCGACGCCGAAGCGCACGCTGTGCGCGCGATCGAGCGGGCTTGGCCGCTGGTGCAGCAGCATCGGCACGATGACTCCCAGGTAGTGCACGATCGTGGCGCCCGCTTCGCAGACCTCCGGCCACCAGCGCGCGGGATGGAAGCGCTCGCCCTGCACCTGGCAGCCCCCGCTCAGCAGCATGCAGTAGAAGGACAGGATCGAGGCGTTGACATGGAACAGCGGCAGCGGGTTGTACAGCCGCTCGCAGCCTTCGCGGATCCGTGCCAGCTCCCCCTGGCGGGCGTACCAGGCTCCGGCCGCCAGTTCGTAGCGGTGCGACAGCACGCAGCCCTTGGGCTGCCCGGTGGTGCCCGAGGTGTAGAGGATGCTCGCCGGGCTGTCGGCGGCGGCAGTCGTATCGGCCGCCGGCCTGCGGGCGCGGGCCGGCCCGCGCTCGAAGGACTCGAACTCGGTCACCGGCGGCGCTTCGCGCAGGCCGCGCATCGCAGCCTCGAGTCCCGGCCGCCGCGCGGCCAGCGTGACCACCAGGTCCATGCGCGAATGCTCGACCACGTAGGCGAGCTCCGCCTGGCGGTAGTCGCCGTTGATGGGAACGCAGCAGGCGCCCACCGAGTTCAGCGCCAGCTTGTGCAGCATATGCTCGGGACGGTTCTCCAGGAATAGTCCGACGCGGTGGCCGACGCCATAGCCCGCGCTGCGGTAGCGCGCCGCCAGCTCGGCGACCGTCCGCGCGGCGTCGCGATAGCTGATCTGCCATCCCTGCGGGTGGTAGGCGCGCTGCGCATGGCTGGGCACCGCCAACAGCGGCAGGTTGTCGTAGCTCAGGGCCGCGCGCTGCAACGCGACGGCGATGGTGTCGTGCTCGGCTGGGCAGATCATGGTGGAAGCATGCTCGCGACCCGCGGCCGGCCGGCCGTCGCGGACCAGGTTGGGACAGGGTCCAGCTCCGCCTGGGCGGACCGGACCGCGGCTGCGCGCAGGGACGCATCCCGCGCTGCGCCCCGCTTGCAGCGCCGAGCCTAGCTGCCCCGAGGCGCGGGCGCTTGACCCGAGCTGCCAGCGGCCTGGCCCTCGCCGGACAGCACGCGGGCCGGCGCGCACGCCGATGCTTCGCCCATCGTCGAACTTCAGTTCGACGCCGCGCTCTTCCAGCGGCCGGCGAACGCGTGGCAGACTGCCGTCGTCGCTGCCGGCATCCCGCAGACGCCGGCGGCCCGCGATCCGCGATCCTCACGCCTCCTTGCCCGACGCCAGCATGCCCAAGGACTTCTTCACCCCGGTAACCGGAACCACCCTGCCCCGCTACGCGGGCATCGCCACCTTGATGCGATTGCCGCAGGTCGACCCGCACGGCGAACTCATGCGGCAGGTGGACATCGGGCTGATCGGCGTGCCGTGGGACGGCGGGACGACGAATCGGGCGGGCGCCCGCCACGGTCCGCGCCAGGTGCGCGACGCGTCGACCATGGTCCGCAACGTCCATCGCGCCAGCCGCATCAACCCCTTCGAGCTGTGCAACTGCGCCGACCTGGGCGACACCCCGGTGAATCCGGTCGACCTGATGGACTCGCTGGCGCGCATCACCGCCTTCTACCGGACCGTGCATCGCGCGGGGGTCGCGCCGCTGTCGGTGGGCGGCGATCATCTGGTCAGCCTGCCCATCCTGCGCGCCATCGCCAGCGACGGGCCGGTGGGCATGGTGCACTTCGACGCCCACACCGACACCTGGAACCGCTATTTCGGCGACAGCCTGTACACCCACGGCACGCCGTTCCGCCGCGCGATCGAGGAAGGCCTGCTCGACCCCAGGCGAGTGGTGCAGATCGGCATCCGCGGCGCGCTGTACAACGACAGCGAGAACGACTGGGGCGAGCAGCAGGGGATCCGTGTCATCGACATCGACGAATTCTGCGCGATGGGGGTCGACGCGGTGATCGCGGAAGCGCGCCGGGTGGTCGGCGAACAACCCGCGTACCTGAGCTTCGACGTCGACGCGCTGGACCCGGTGTACGCGCCGGGAACCGGGACTCCCGAGATCGGCGGCCTGACCACGCTGCAGGCGCAGCAGCTGATCCGCGGCCTGCGCGGGCTGAACCTCGTCGGCGGCGACGTGGTCGAGGTGTCCCCGCCCTTCGACCCCTCGGGCAACACCGCGCTGGTGGCGGCGACCCTGCTGTTCGAGATCCTTTGCGTGCTGGCCGAAAGCGTCGCGCGGCGCAGACCCGCGACTCCAGCCGGGCACGGCCCGTAGCACCCACCCTCGCCACAGAGGGGCCCCGGGCGTGCCGGCTCACGCCTGCACGCCATCCACGACAAGAGGAGACCACGAGATGAAATACACCCAACCGGCACTCGTCGCCGCGCTGGCGCTGGCAGCCGCCGCGTGCATCGCACCCGGCCCGGCCTGCGCCCACGGCAAGCCGCAGGTGATCATCGGCTACGAGCCGGCGATCGACCCCTTCATGGTGTCGATGGCCGAGCACATGTTCGAGCGCGACATGCACGCCGACGTCGAGTACAAGCTGTTCAACTCGGGTCCCGCGGCGATGACCGCGCTGGCCTCCAACAGCCTGTCGTTCATGTGCGTGATCGGCGTGCCGCCGGTGGTCACGGCGATCGCCCAGGGCCTGCCGCTGACCGTGGTGTACAACCAGGAGCGCTACCTCAACGCGGCCGGCATCGTGGTCAAGCCCTCCAGCGGCATCACCGGCGTGGCCGGGCTCGAGGGCAAGAACATCGCCATCGTCGCCGGATCGCAGTCCTCCTTCGAGCTCGCCACCTTCCTCGCCGAGGCGCACGTGCCCTACGGCTCGGTGCAGCAGATCAACATGGCGCCGCCGCAGATGCGCACCTCCTGGGTGACCGGCGCCATCGATGCGGCCATCGTCTGGGACCCGGTGTTCACCGCCCTCAGGCAGGCCGGCGGAAGGGTGATCAAGACCGACGGCGAACTGCCGCGCGATGCCTCGAGCTACAACCTGTGCATCGCCAACTCGTCGTGGGCGCAGGCGCATCCGCGGCTGGTGCGCGGCTTCCTGCGCGCGATGGACCAGGGCTACCGCATGACCGTGCAGCACCGCGGCAAGGCGGTGGCCGACATGGCCCGCGTGATGGGGGTCAGCGTGCCGGTGGCGCGCGGCGAGCTGGCCGGCTACGAACTGTTCTCCGGCGCCGACCAGACGCTGCCCAAGGTCATGGGCAGCGGCTCCGGCGCGACCCGGTCGGCCACCTATCGCACGCTGGTGAACACCGCCAAGGTGCTGCAGCAGATCGGGCGCATCCAGGCCGTGCCGGCCAGCTTCCAGGCCAACGTGTCGCCGCAGTACGCGGCATTCCTGGCGGCCCATTGACGCGGCCGGCCGGCACGCTCAACGCGTCTCGGCCTGCGTGCCGGCCGAGGCCTGCGCGAGCAGGCAGCGCAGGAACACCCGCACCGCGGTCGACTGCTCCCGGCCCTTGAGGGTCACGGCGTAGAACTCGGCCTCGTCGAATCGTTCGCGCGGGAGGATCGCGGCCATCAGCCCCTGCTCGACCCAGCGCGCGGCGTAGTGCCGCGGCAGGTAGCCGATGAAGTGCCCGCTGAGGATCAGCGAGGCCAGCGCCTCCATGTGGAACACGTGGGCGGCCGGCTTGAACAGCGCGCTGTCGGCGAACTCCCTGGACTCGCGCATGTAGCCGCGCGCCACGTACTCCGCCTGCCGCAGGTCCTGCGCGCTCACCTCGTCGGCGCCGCGGGAGAACAGCGGATGCCCGCGCGCGCAGTACAGCTGCAGCCGCTCGCCGTACACGCGCACGTAGCTCAGGCCCGGATGGCGCTCGCGGGACGGCGCGATCCCCACGTGGATCTTCCTCGCCAGGACCGCCTCCTCGATTTCGTTCGGCGACTTGATGTCCAGGCGGATGCGCAGGTCCCCTCCCGCCTGCTTGACCTCGCGCAGCGCGGCGACGACCGGCGACTGCGGGTCGGTGATGGTGTTGTCGACCATGCCGATGGCCAGTTCCCCGCCGATGCGGTGGCGCAAGGCGCCGACCTCGGTCTTGAAATGCTCGAGCGACCCCAGCAGGTCCTCGGCCAGCCGGTACACCGCCCGCCCTTCCTCGGTCAGTTGGAAGCCGCGCCGCCCGCGCTCGCACAGGTGCAGCCCCAGGCGCGACTCCAGATCGGACATATGCGAGCTGATGGTCGACAGGCTCATGTCCAGCACGGCCTCGGCCGCCGAGAAGCCCCCGCAGTCGGCCACGGTCTTGAAAACCCGCAGCAGCCGGATGTCCCCGTCGGCAACCCGCATGCGCATCGCTCCTTCGCCCGGCCGCGACCGGCGCCGGACGCCGCGCCGATCGCGCGCCCGGCCTCGGGACTGGATGCTACCCGGGGGGACCCGCGCGGACAAGGCGGGCCCGCGCGCCGCCGCCCGAAACCCTGCAAAATGCGGCTGTTCCCACACCCGGTACCCCCATGCACTCGACGACCGCCGCCCCCGCGCCGACTCCCGCGAACGCCCAGCTGCGGCACCGCAGAAGCCGGCTCAGGCGGTTTTTCCTGCGCATCTGGCCGATCCTGGCGCTGCTGCACGTCTATATCGGCGCGCAGTTGCTGCCGAGCTACCCGGCTGCGTTGCGCCTGCCGGGCGGCGCGCTGCTGGTGCTGTCCACGCTGCTGATCCCGGCCGCCTTCTTCAGCCGCTTTCGCTCGGGCGATGCCTGGGACCTGGTCGCCTGGGCCGGGTTCTTCGACCTCGGCCTGTTCTCCTCGACCCTGGTGCTGACCCTCGCGCGCGAGCTCGTGCTGCTGCTGCCCGATACCGGCCGCTGGGCGGGGGCGAGCGCCGCGGCGGTGCCGGCCGCCGCGCTGCTGGTGTCGCTGATCGGACTGGCCGGCGCGCGGCGCACCGCGCGGGTGGTCGACGTGCGGGTGGAGATCGCCGGACTGCCGCCGGCCCTCGACGGCTTCACCATCGCCCAGATCAGCGACATCCACGTCGGGCCGACGATCAAGGCCGGCAAGGTGCGCGCCATCGTCGAGCGGGTCAACTCGCTGCGCCCCGACCTCGTGGCCGTCACCGGCGACGTGGTCGACGGCACGGTGCAGCGGCTGCGCGAGCACACCGCGCCGCTGGCGGCGCTGCGCGCGCGCCACGGCGCCTGGATGGTTCCCGGCAACCACGAGTATTACTCCGGCGTGCACGCCTGGCTGGCCGAGTTCCAGAGCCTCGGGTTGCGCTGCCTGCTCAACGAGCACGTGGTGCTCGAGCACGACGGCGCCCGCCTGGTGCTGGCCGGGATCACCGACCCGCAGGGTCACGCCTTCGACCCCGCGCATCGCAGCGACCCGCACAAGGCGATCGAGGGCGCCCCGCAGGGCGTCGCGCGCATCCTGCTGGGCCACCAGCCCGCGTCGTCGGCCCAGGCCGCCCAGGCGGGTTTCGACCTGCATCTGGCCGGACATACCCACGGCGGCCAGTTCTGGCCGTGGAACCACTTCGTCGCCATGCAGCAGCCCTTTGTCGCCGGGCTGCACCGCGTCGAGGCGATGCAGGTCTACGTCAGCCGCGGCACCGGCTACTGGGGACCGCCCAAGCGCCTGGGCGCACCGTCGGAGATCACCCGCATCCGTCTGGCCCCGGCGCGGTCGTGACGCGGGTGCGCGGGCCGCAAGGCCTGCGCCACGGCCCAGCCACCGGCCGCGCGGCGCCGCCTCAGGGTCCGACCGCCGCGGGCTCGCGCAGGAACTGCCGCACCTCGGCGACAAACAGCTCGGGTGCCTGCAGTTGCGGAACGTGGGCGCAACCCTCGAGCAAGCGCAGGCGCGAGTCGGGCAGCAGCCCGGCGAGTTCGCGTGCCATCGGCGGGGGTGTCGCCTCGTCGCGCTCGCCCACCAGCACCAGCGCGGGCACCTGCAACGTCGCGGCGGCCTCGCGCAGGTCCAGCGTCGACAAGGCCGCGCAGGCGTCCTGGAAGGTCTGCGCCGGGGTAGCCAGGAAACGCTCCCTGCAGCGTTCGATCAGTTCGGGATGCCGGGCCTGGAAGTCGGGCGCGAACAAGCGGCGCATCGCGACGTCGGCCACCGCCTGCAAGCCCGACGTGCCGGCGGCGCGCGCCATGCCCACGAACGCCGCCCGCCCCGACTCGTCGAACGCGGCACCGCAATCGGCCAGAACCAGGCGGTGGACCAGGTCGGGATGGCGAATCGCCGTGAGCAGCGCGACGAAGCCGCCGTAGCCGTTGCCCAGCAGGATCGGGCGCGCCTGCCCCAGCGCCTGCCGCAGCCCGGCCGCCACCCGGTCGGCCACCGCCTGCAGGCCGCCGGGCGCCGGGTCGGAACCGCCGAAGCCGGGCAGATCGACCAGCAGCACGCGGAACTCCCGCGCCAGCGGCTGCACGATGCGCTCGAAGCTCGCGCGGTCGGCCAGCAGGGAGTGCAGCAGCACCAGCGGCGGACCGTCGCCGCAACTGTGCAGGCACAGCGCCGATCCGCCGGCGCCGAAACGGTGGGTCTGCAGCGTGCGGTCGCCGGGGGTGGAATGGGACATCGCGTTGGCCTTTCGGAAGTTCTCGCTCGAAGGTGACCGGCTCGGGCGCGGGCGGCTCAGTTCAGGCGCGGCTGGCTGGCGGTGTCGCGGTACCAGTCGAAGGGAGCGTCGCTCATGCGCAGCATCACGCTCTTGGTCTCGAAGTGCTGGTCGAAGGACTCGGTGCCGCATTCACGGCCGATGCCCGAATCCTTCACGCCGCCCCACGGCGAAGCCGGATCCAGCCGGTGGTGGTCGTTGATCCAGACGATTCCGCAACGCAGCCTGGCCGCCACGCGATGCGCGCGCACCACGTCGCGCGTGCGCACCGCGCCGGCCAGGCCGAAGGCCGAGTCGTTGGCCATGCGCAGGCCCTCCTCCTCGGTCTCGAAGCGACTGACCGACACGAAGGGCCCGAACACCTCTTCCTGGAAGATGCGCATCGACGGCGTGACGTCGGCGAACACCGTGGGCTCGACAAAGAAGCCTTCCGCCAGCGCGGGGTCGGGCGGAACCCGCCCGCCGGCGACCAGGCGCGCGCGGTCCTCCTCCAGGCCGATGCGGATGTAGCGCAGCACCCGCTCCTGCTGGCGCCTGGAGATCACCGGGCCGAGTTGCACCGTGGGGTCCGCCGGGTTGCCCAGGCGAATGACGCGCGCCTTGGCCGCCAGGCGCTCGACGAACTCATCGTAGATGCCGGCCTGCACGATCTGCCGGCTGCCGCAGATGCAGGTCTGTCCGGCGCCGATGAAGGCGCCGAAGGCCGCATAGTTGACCGCCTGCTCGAGATCGAAGTCGTCGAACACCAGCACCGGCGTCTTGCCCCCGAGTTCCAGCGTCTGATGCGCGAAATGGCGCCCGGCCGCGGCGCCGGTCAGGCGCCCGGCCTCGGTGCCGCCGGTGAGCACCCACTTGGCCAGGCCCGGATGCTCGGCCAGCGCCTTGCCGGTGGTCGGGCCCAGGCCGGTGACCACGTTGAACACCCCCGGCGGAAGCCCGGCCTCGGCGAACATCTGCGCCAGGCGCAGCGTGGTCAGCGGCGTGTACTCGGAGGGCTTGACCACGGTGGTGCACCCGGAGGCCAGGGTCGGCGCGAGGCTCTTGACCATGATCATCAGCGGGTGGTTGAACGGGGTGGAGTTGCCCACCACGCCGACCGGCGTGCGGATGGTGTAGTTCAAGTACTCGCCGTCCACCGGAATCACCGAGTCGCGGCGTGCGATCGCCAGCCCGGCGTTGTAGCGGAAGAAATCGGGCAGCCTGGAGATCTGCGCGCGCGTCTCGTTGACCGAGCGGCCGTTGTTCAGGGTCTCGAGCTGGTACATCTCGTCCAGGTTGGCCTCGAACACGTCGGCCAGCTTGTTGATCAGCTTGGCGCGGGTGCGGTTGGACAGGGCGCTCCACTCGCTGCCGGCGAATGCCGCGGACGCACTGGCCACCGCGCGGTCGACGTCGGAGTCGTCGGCGTGGGCGATGCGGGCGATCACCTCGCCGGTCGCCGGATTGAGCACGTCGAGCATCTCGGGCCGTGACGCCGGCACCTGCCGACCGTCGATGAACAAACCGTGAGCCGGGATCGCGCGGGTGGCGGGTGGGACGGCAATGCTGGCCATGGGCTCTGCTCCTGGGAAGGGGCCGCCGGGCGGCGGCGGACAATCGGTCTGGGTCGCGAAGGCTCGGGGCGTGCTGCTCAGGGCGCGATCACGGCATGGGTCATCGCCCGCAGCACGCGCTTGCCCGCGCTTTGCACGTGGCGCGCGCTGATGCGCTGCGCCAGCGTGGTCTGCCGCGCCTGCAGCGCATCGATCAGCGCGTTGTGTTCGTCGATCACGGCCTGCGGGTTGCCCCGCTTGAGGCTGTTGACACTGAGCTGCACCGCGCGCTCCATCTGGTCCATCAGGTCGAACAGATGGTCGCGCATGCGCGCGTTGCCCGAGATGGCGGCGAGCTCGCGGTGGAAGCTGCGGTTGTAGGCGACGAAGCCGCCTTCCCACGCCGCGGGATCGAAGCGCCGAAAGCGCTCCAGCGCGGCCAGCTGCTCGTCGCTGGCGCGGCGGGTGATGCGCTCGATGCACGCGCGCTCGAGCACCTCGCGCAGCGCGAACATGTCCTGCACGTCGTTCAGCGACACGGGAGCCACGCGGTAGCCCTGGCGCGGCAGGGTGATCACCAGGTTCTCGCGCTCCAGGCGCATCAGCGCGTCGCGCACCGGCGACTTGCTGACCGCGAAGCGCTCGGCCAGCTCGCTCTCGCGGATCTCCGCCCCTGGCGCCAGGCGGCAACTGATCACATCGGCACGCAACTGCTCATACACCTTTTCCCGCAGCAGCTTGGCGCTGGCGGACTCCGGGGCGCGTTCATCCAGGGTCTGGCTCATGGCGAGAAGAATATCACTCAACATTCTTTTTCACAATCGTGATACATCACGTTCGCTGTCCGAAAGGAGCCCGTCGACCGACGGTTCACCCTATAACACGTTTCTTTTCAGCTACTTGGAACGATGTTTCGACTCCAGCCCCTTTGATCGGATCGCAGAAATGGCCTCTTTGGAAAAATTTCAGTTTGACTTTGCATGCGTCGTGATACATCATGCGGCCAACAATCAGCAGGTCATCATCGCCCGCAGCAGGAGACAAGCATGGACAGTACGCGTCGTTCCCTCACCCTCGGCCTTGCCGCGCTGGCGGCGGGGTCCTCGCTACCGCGGATGGCCCACGCCGCGACGCCGATTCGCGTGGGCTTCCTCACCGTGAAGTCCGGCGCGCTGGCCGCGGGCGGCCTGCAGATGGACGAGGGCCTGCACTACTTCCTGCAGCAGAACCACAACACCATCGCAGGGCGCCCGGTGCAGCTGTTCGTCGCCGACACCGCGGGCCAGCCGGCTCTGACCAAGGCCAAGGCCCAGGAACTGGTCGAAAAGGACAAGGTGCAGGTGATCATCGGCCCGCTCGCCGCTTTCGAGGCGCTGGCCATCAACGACTACATCGGCCAGGTGCACGTACCGATCATCTCCCCGTCGGCGGCCGCCGAGGACCTGACCCAGCGCAAGCACAACCCCTGGTTCGTGCGCGCGGTGGGCACGTCGGCGCAGCCCATGCACCCGCTGGGCGACTACGCCGCCAAGACCCTCAAGTACAAGCGCATCGCGATCATCGCCGACGACTTCGCCTTCGGCTACGAGGTCTCGGCAGGCTTCCAGCGCGCCTTCGAGGACGGAGGCGGCGAGATCGTGCAAAAGCTGTGGTCGCCGTTGAACGTGGCCGACTACGGCTCCTACATCGGCGAACTCGACACCAAGGTGGATGCGGTGTTCGCGGCCTTCGCCGGCGGCAACGGAATCAAGTTCATCCGCCAATACAGCGACTACGGCCTCAAGGGCAAGATTCCGCTGCTGGGCTCGATGACCACCGTCGACGAAGGCGTGCTGCCCGCGATGGGCAACGACGCGCTGGGGATCATCTCGGCAGGCTGGTACACCGCGGAAATCGACAATGCGTACAACAAGGCCTTCGTCGCGGGCATCGAGCGCGAGTACCACCGCATGCCCGGCTACTACACCGTGGGCGCCTACGGCGCGGCGCTGATGCTCAAGCACGCGCTGGAAGCCGTGCACGGCGACATCGAGAACCGCGACGCCTTCATGCATGCGCTGCGCCACGTGGTCGTGCCGGACGACCCACGCGGGCCGATCCACCTCGACAACCTCGGCAACCCGATCATGAACGTGTATATCCGCAAGGTGGAGCGAAAGCACGGGCAACTGGTGAACGCGGTGCTCAAGGTCTACCCGGCGGTGTCGCAGTTCTGGACCTACGGCGAGAAGGCCTTCCTCGCCGAACCGGTGTATTCGCGCGACTACCCGCCCGCGCGCTTCCTCGGCCGCTGAGCCGGAACGCGGCATGCACTTCTGGATGGTGCAGAGCCTGAACAGCCTGGCGCTGGGCGCAGTGCTGTTCACCCTGGCGGCCGGGTTCTCGCTGATCTTCGGCCTGATGCGGGTGGCCAACCTGTCGCACGGGGCGTATTTCATGCTGGGCGCCTACCTGGGCTACAGCGCGCTGCAGCACGGCTGGGGCTTCGGCGGCGCGCTGCTGCTGTCGGCCGGAGTGGTCGGCGGGCTCGGCGTGGTGGTCGAGCGGCTGGTGCTGCGCCGGCTCGAAGGCAACAGCCTGGCCCAGGTGCTGGCCACGCTGGGCGTGGCCTTCATCATCGACGACGGCAGCCTGTGGCTGTGGGGAGGCGATCCGCAGTCGGTGTCGCCCCCGCATGCGCTGCGGGGCGCGAGCTCGCTGTTCGGGATCATCTTCCCGACCTACCGGCTGGCGGTCATCGCCTTCAGCGTGCTGCTGTTCGTCGCGTTGTGGCTGCTGCTCGAGCGCACCCGCGTGGGAGTGATGATCCGCGCCAGCGTCGACGACATGGCGATGGCGCGGGCCATCGGCATTCCGGCATCGCGGCTGTACACCCTGGTGTTCTTCCTGGGCACCGCGCTGGCCGGGCTGGGCGGCACCGTCGCGGCGCCGATCCTGTCGGTCTACCCCGGCATGGATGCCGACATGCTGCCCCTGGCGCTGGTCGTGGTGATCCTGGGCGGCCTGGGCAGCCTGGGCGGCGCGCTCCTGGGCAGCGTGGTCATCGGCTTCATCTACAGCTTCGGGCAATCGTGGCTGCCCAACCTGTCCTACATCATCCTGTTCCTGCCGATGGTGATCATCCTGGCGGTGCGCCCACGCGGCCTGCTGGGGAGGATCGCCGGATGATGCGCAAGCTCGCGCTGGCCGCGGCCGTGCTGCTGGCGCTCAGCCTGCCCGCCTGGGTGGGCGGCATCTACTACGTCAACCTGGCCAGCCAGGTGCTGATCGCCGCGCTGTTCGCGCTGAGCCTGAACCTGCTGGTCGGCTACGCCGGACTGATCAGCCTGGGACAGGCCGGCTACCTGGGCGTGTCGGCGTACATCGCGGCGTGGCTGATGCTGCGGCTGGGGTGGTCGCACGCCAGCGCCGACGCCGCCGCGCTGCTGGGAACCGCCGCTGTCGGCGCGCTGTTCGGAATCATCGCGCTGCGCGCCAGCGGCATCGGCTTCCTGATGATCACCCTGGCGCTGGGGCAGATCCTGTGGGGCCTTTGCTTTCGCTGGAGCGACGTCACCGGGGGCGACAACGGCCTGTCGGGAATCACCCGGCCCCGGATCGCCGGGGTCCGCCTGGACAGCCCGGTGCTCTTCTACTACTACGCGCTGGCGGTGTTCGTGGTGTGCTGGGTGCTCATGGCGGCGTGGATCCGCTCGCCCTTCGGCGCCAGCATCCGCGGCACGCGCGACCAGCCGCGTCGCATGGCCGCGCTGGGCTACAACGTCTTCCTGATCCGCTGGATCACCTTCACGGTCAGCGCGCTGTTCACCGCGGTCGCCGGGATCCTGTTCCTCGACTACAACCAGTTCATCAGCCCGCAGAGCATGACCTTGTCGGCTTCCGCCGAGACGCTGCTCATGGTCATCGCCGGTGGCCCGGGAACCAGCCTGGGGCCGGTCGTCGGCGCGTTGCTGGTCGTGCTGCTCAAGGAAGTCGCCAGCGACTTCACCTCCCACTGGGTGATGCTGCTGGGTGTGGTGTACCTGTTGATCGTGCTGTTCGTCCCCGGAGGACTGGTCGCGGGCGCTTCGCGCGTTGCGGCCAGGCTGCGCCGCGCCGCCCTTCCTGCGGCGCCCCCGCCGCAGGCCCGCACCGAAGGGGCGCTCGACGCCTCCGGCGACGCGGGGGCCGCGGGGAGGGCCGCCCCATGACCCCGGCACTCGAGGTGCGCGGGCTGTGCAAGGCCTTCGGCGGCCTGCAGGTCACGCGCGGCGTCGACCTGAGCGTGGCGCGCGGCGAGCGCCATCTGCTCATCGGACCGAACGGCGCCGGCAAGACGACGCTGTTCAACCTGATCGCCGGCGACCTGCGCAGCGACGCCGGCAGCATCGTGATGCACGGCCGGGACCTCACTCGCATGCGCGCGGCCGCGCGGGCGCAGTGCGGAGTGGCGCGCACCTACCAGATCATCACCCTGTTCCCGCACGACACCCTGTTGCACAACGTCAAGCTGGCGCTGCTGGGCCGCTCGCCGCGGCGCTGGCATGCCTGGGGCCACTTCGCCGCCGACGACTCGCTGCACGCGCAGGCGCGCGAGGCGCTGGCCGCCGTCGGCCTGACCGAAAAGGCCGGACTGCCGCTGCAGCAGACCTCCTATGGCGACAAGCGCAGGCTGGAAATCGCCATGGCGCTGGCGCAGCGCCCGAGCCTGCTGCTGCTCGACGAGCCCCTGGCCGGCCTGTCCGCCCAGGAGCGCGAGGGCATCCGCACCCTGCTCGCGGGAATCGGGCGCGACGTGACCATCGTGCTCATCGAGCACGACATGCGCGCGGCGCTTGCGCTGGCCGACCGCGTGACCCTGCTCAACCAGGGGCAGATCGTGCTCAGCGGCCAGCGCGACGATGTCGTGCAGGACCCCCGAACCAGGCAGATCTATCTTGGACACTGATGGCTCCCTGGTGGTCGACGGCCTGCACGTGTTCTACGGCGAAAGCCATGTGCTGCACGGCGTTTCGTGGAGCGCCGCGCCGTCGCGCGTGACCGCGCTGCTGGGCAGGAACGGCGCGGGCAAGTCGACCACCGTGCAGTCCATCGTCGGCCTGCTGCCGCCGCGCCGCGGACGCATCGCCTACCGCGGCCGCGAACTGCAGCGCGCGAGCCCCGAGGCCATCTCCCGCAGCGGAGTAGCCTTCGTGCCGCAGGGCCGGCGGGTCTTCGGCAGCCTGAGCGTGCGCGAGAACCTCGACGTGGCCGCACGCAAGGGCGCCCCCGCGGGGCGGCGGCACTGGCGGCGCGAGGAGGTGCTGCGGATGTTCCCCCGCCTGGGCGAGCGCCTGGGCCATGTCGCGCAGAACCTGTCCGGCGGCGAGCAGCAGATGCTGGCCATCGGCCGCGCGCTGATGACCTGCCCCGGCCTGCTGCTTCTCGACGAGCCTTCCGAAGGCCTGGCGCCGCAGATCGTGCATGAACTGCAGGGGGTGATCGCGGGCCTGCGCGCCGACATGGCGGTGGTGCTGGTCGAGCAGAACCTCGGCCTGGCGCTGGCCCTGGCCGACGACGTGGTGGTGCTCGACACCGGCCGCGTGGTGTTCGCGGGCACGCGCGAGCAGTTCGAAGCCAGCCAGGCGCAGTTGCAGGCCCACCTCGGCGTGGGGTGAAGCCGCGCCCGCTGCGCCCGGCGCAGGCGTCGGCGCAGCGGCGAAAGCCCGGCCGAAGCCCGAGGCGATCCAGTATCCTGCGAAGGAACTCCGCGCAAACAGCCGGAAGCACGACAGCCGCTAGTCAGCTAGCGCTCCAGGGAGGCGCAGTGATCGTCTACCAAGCCGACAAGAAGCAGTTCCTCAGCGACGCCTTCGAGCGCGACATCGAGGACATCGTCGGCGAGCAGTTCCTGCGCAAGACCGGCCACCGCGTCGGGCACTCGGAGATGATGTCCTGGAGGGAGTCGCTGCTGCGCTTCGCCACCGTGCTGGACGACGACGACCTGCCCGACGACATGGGGGTGGCCGTCGAACTGCACATCCCGCAAAGCGCCAAGCGCATCGACGTGACGCTGTCCGGCCTCGACTCCGGGGGCGGCAAGCACGCGGTGATCGTCGAGCTCAAGCAGTGGGAAACGGCCCAGGCGACGGACAAGGACGCCATCGTGCGAACCCACCTCGGCGGCGCACTGCGCGAGGTGGTGCATCCGAGCTACCAGGCCTGGTCCTACGCCAGCCTGCTGCGTCACTTCAACGAGGCGGTCTACGGCGGACGAATCGAAGTCGCGCCCTGCGCCTGGTTGCACAACTACCGCCGCGACGGGGTCATCGACTCGAGCCTGTATGGCCGCTACACCGAACGAGCGCCGCTGTTCCTCAAGGGACCCGCCGAACGCACGGCGCTGCGCGAGTACATCCAGCGGCATGTACAGCGCGGCGACAGCGGCCAGGTGCTGCGCGAACTCGTCGACGGACGCATTCGCCCTTCCAGGGCGCTGGCCGACAGCTTGGCCGCGATGCTGCGTGGCAACCCCGAGTTCATCCTGATCGACGAACAGAAGGAGGTCTTCGAGGCGGCGCGCGCGGCCGCGCTGGCCGCGACGACCGATCGGCCCCGGGTGCTGATCGTCGACGGTGGCCCGGGAACGGGGAAGACGGTGCTGGCTATCAACCTGCTCGTGGCGTTGGTCCAGCAACGGATGAACGTGCGCTACGTGTCGAAGAACGCCGCGCCTCGACGGGTGTACGAGTCCAGGCTGGTCGGCTCGATGACCCGCTCGCGATTCTCCGAACTGTTCAAGGGGTCGGGCTCCTTCGTCGCCGCGCCCGAGAACAGCGTCGACGTGCTGATCGTCGACGAGGCGCACCGACTGAACGAGAAGAGCGGCCTGTACGGCAACCTCGGCGAGCACCAGGTCGGGGAGCTGGTGCGCGCTGCGCGGTGCAGCATCTTTTTCCTCGACGAGGACCAACGGGTCACCCTGCAGGACGTCGGCACCAAGGAGGTGATCCGCCAGTTCGCCGCCACCAAGGCGGGCGTCGTCGTCGCCGAGGGCCGACTGGCGTCGCAGTTCCGCTGCAGCGGTTCCGACGGCTACCTCGCGTGGCTGGACGACGTGCTGGGCATCCGCCCGACCGCCAACGTGACCTTGTCGCCCGGGGAATTCGACTTCCGGGTGTTCGACACCCCGCAGGAACTCCACGCGGCGGTCCAGGCCCGCAACGGCGCCAACAAGGCGCGGGTGGTGGCCGGCTACTGCTGGCCCTGGAACAGCCGGCACGACCCGACGGCGTGGGACATTGTCATCGGCGACGGCTACCGCCGGCGCTGGAACCTGGACCAGGACGGCAGCCTGTGGATCATCGCCCCGGATTCGATCGCCGAGGTCGGCTGCATCCACACCTGCCAGGGCCTGGAACTCGAGGTGGTCGGGGTGATCGTCGGTCCCGACCTGGTCGCCCGCGACGGGCGCATCGTCACCTCCCCGGCGGCGCGCGCCCGCCACGACAAGACCATCCGGGGCTGGAAGACCCGATCGAGGACCGAGCCGCTGGCCGTGCGCGCGCAGACCGACCGCATCATCAAGAACACCTACCGCACCCTGATGACACGCGGAATGAAGGCGTGCTACGTCTACTGCACCGACGAGCCGACCCGCGAATACCTGCGCAGCCGCCTGCTCCAGGCCGGCTGAGGCCGCACCTGCAAGCCCACCGCCTCGACGCGATCCGGGCGCCGAACCCGGCGAGGTCCGGGTCGTCGCGGCTTCCTCGACCCAGTTGTCGGCTGCTCGCGTCTTCCTGTCGATTCAGGCAAGCCTGCTAGTACTTGTCGTACTTGCGGTTGCTGCCGCGGACCTGGTCGGCGGGATAGCGCAACGCGTTGCGCGCGAGCTTGTCCCGCACCGCGGCGTCGAGGTCGACTCCGAGCACGTCGGCCAGGCGCACCAGGTACACCAGCACGTCGGCCAGTTCGTCGCGCACGGCCTGCGCGGTCTCGGGGTCGCGCGCGGCCGCGGCAGACTGTTCCGGACTCATCCACTGGAACACCTCGACCAGTTCGCCGACCTCGCCGGTCAGCGCCATCGCCAGGTTCTTCGGCGTGTGGAACTGCAGCCAGTCGCGCTCGGCGGCGAAGTCCCGCAGCG
>JAKBBQ010000024.1 GCA_021808405.1 Pseudomonadota bacterium
CCAGTACCAGGATCTGGTCGGCATCGACCACCGTGGACAGCCGGTGGGCGATGATCAGGGTCGTGCGGTCGCGGGTGGCGATGCGGATCTGCGCCTGGATCGCGCGCTCGTTGGCCGAATCGAGCTGCGACGTGGCCTCGTCGAAAACCAGCACCGCCGGCTCCTTGAGCAGCGCGCGGGCGATCGCCACGCGCTGCTTCTCCCCGCCCGACAGCTTCAGCCCGCGCTCGCCGACCTGGGTCTGGTAGCCCTGCGGCTGGCGCACGATGAAATCGTGGATCTGCGCCGCGCGGGCGACCCGCTCGATGTCCTGCTGGCTGGCGCCCGGCCTGGCGTAGCCGATGTTGTAGGCGATGGTTTCGTTGAACAGCACCGTGTCCTGCGGCACCATCCCGAGGGCCGCGCGCAGGCTGGCCTGGGTCACCCCGGCGATGTCCTGGCCGTCGATCAGGATGCGCCCCTGCTGCGGATCGTAGAAACGCAGCAACAGCCGGGACAGCGTGGACTTGCCGGCCCCCGAGGGGCCGACCACCGCCAGCGTGCTGCCCGCCGCGATCTCGAAGCTCACCCCCTTGAGCACCTCGTGCGCGTCGTGGTAGGCGAAGTGCACGTCCTCGAAGCGCACCGTCGCGCCGACCACCCGCAGCGGCACGGCGCCCGCACCGTCGGCGACCTCGCGATCCTCGTGCAACACCCCGAACATGCGCTCGATGTCGGTCAGCGCCTGGCGCAGTTCACGGTACACCACGCCGAGAAAGCCCAACGGGGCGTAGAGCTGGATCATGAAGGCGTTGACCAGCACCAGGTCGCCCAGGCTCATCGTGCCCGCGACCACGCCGACGGTGGCGCGCCACACCAGCAGCGTGACCGCTGCCGAGATGATCAGATTCTGCCCCAGGTTGAGCAGCGACAGCGAGTTCTGCGACAGCACCGCCGCGTGCATCCAGCGCTTCAGGCTCGAGTCGTAGCGCTGCGCCTCGTAGGCCTCGTTGCCGAAGATCTTCACCGTCTCGTAGTTCAGCAGCGCGTCGACCGCGTGCTGGTTGGCTCGCGAATCCTGCTCGTTCATCGTCCGTCGCAGTCCGGTACGCCATTCGGTGACCCAGATGGTGAAGGACACATACAGCACCAGCGCGACCAGCGCGACCGCGGCGAACCACCAGTCGTAGCGAGTCACCAGGATGCCGATCACCAGGGCCATCTCGACCAGGGTCGGCAGGATGCTGTAGAGCGTGTAGGACACCAGACTGGAGATGCTGCGGGTGCCGCGCTCGATGTCCCGCGACATGCCGCCGGTCTGGCGTTGCAGGTGGTAGCGCAGCGACAGCGAGAACAGGTGCTGGAACACCTGCAACGCGATGCGCCGCACCGCCCCCTGGGTGACGCGGGAGAACACCACCTCGCGCAGTTCGGTGAACAGCGACACCGAGAACCGCAGCGCGCCGTAGGCCGCCAGCAGCGCCACCGGCACGACCAGTACCGCGCGCGGGTCGCCGGGACCCAGCTGCAGGTCGTCGACGATGTGCTTGAGGACGATCGGCACCCCGACGTTGGCCACCTTGGCCGTCACCAGCATCAGCAGCGCCAGCACGACGCGCAGGCGGTATTCCCACAGGTACGGGGCGAGCTGGCGCAGCGCCGCCCAGCGCGCGCCGGACGGCGCGGCTGCGCGGGCATCGAAGGACGCCGGCGAGGAATGGTCTGGCATGGACATGCAGCCGGCCTTGCGGCCGCCTGGAGCGGAATGCGCGGCGAACTGCCGCAGAATGTTGCATTATTGAGCCTGGGCCGGGTTTGTGCACCGCGGTCCGCCAGACCACTTCCCGCCCGCGACACGATGCAAAGCCTGCCCACCGATCCGGAACCGATCCTGCGCATCCAGCCGATGCCCTCCGACGTCAACATGCACGGGGACATCTTCGGCGGCTGGATCATGGCCCAGGTGGACATCGCCGGCGGCATCGCCGCCGCCAGGCGCGCCAAGGGGCGCGTCGCCACCGTGGCGGTCAACCAGTTCGTGTTCAAGCACCCGGTGCTGGTCGGCGACCTGCTGTCGCTGTACGCCAAGGTGGCGCGGGTCGGTCGCACCTCGATCACCATCGAGGTCGAGGTCTACGCCGAGCGCGGCATCCCCGACACCCAGGTGTTCCGGGTCACCGAGGCCACGCTGACCTATGTCGCGGTCGGCGAGGACCGCCGACCGCGGCCGGTGGACGCCGGGTAGCCGGGCGGCGGACCGGACATGAAAACCCCGCCCGAAGGCGGGGTTTCTGGGAGCCGGGCCCGCGGGGACTCAGGCTGCCGGGGTCGCCGGCGCGGCTCCCGCCTCGCCGGAGCCTTCCTCGGCCGCCGCGGCCTCGCCGCCCTTGCTCAGCACGGTGGCCACCGCCGGGTTCTCGGCACCGTGGGTGACCACGGTCAGGCCCGCCGGCAGCTTCAGGTCGCTGACGTGCAGCGACTGGCCCTTGTGCAGGGTGCTGAGGTCGACCTCGATGAACTCCGGCAGGTCGCCGGGCAGGCAGGAAACCTCCAGCTCGCTGACCACGTGGCTGATCATCGCCCCCTCGAGCTTGACCGCGGGCGACTCCTCGGCACCCTTGAAGTGCAGCGGGACCTTCATCGCGATCTTGCGATCGGCGGCCACCCGCATGAAGTCCACATGCAGCACCTGCGCGCGGAAGGGGTGGACCTGGTAGGCCTTGAGCAGCACCTTGGTCTGCTGCTCGCCCACCGCCAGGTCGAGCACCGAGGAGTGGAACTGCTCCTTTTTCAACGCGTGGTAGAGCGCGTTGTGATCGAGCTCGATGAGCTGCGGCTGCTGCTCGCCACCATAGACGATGCCGGGAACCTTGCCGGCGCGGCGCATGCGGCGGCTCGCACCGGTACCTTGCGCCTGACGTTCGAACGCGACGACTTTCATGTCGACTCCTGCAATGGGGCCCGCGGGCCCCGGGGTGAAGGCGCCCCGCTCGCGACCAGCGCGGCGCCCGGGATGCCACGCCCGAAGCGGGCGCGGCGCACAAAGGGACCCTGGATCAGAACAGGGTTTCCTGTTCGTTGAACAGCTGCAGCACCGAGCCGCCCTGGGCGATGCGCATCATGGTCTGCGCCACGAGCGGCGCGGCCGACAACTGGCGCACCTTCGAGCTGCCCAGCGCCGCTTCGCGCAGCGGGATGGTGTTGGTCACCACCACGTCGTCCAGCGCGCTGGCGTTGATGCGCTCGATCGCGGGACCGGAGAACACCGGGTGGGTGCAGTAGGCGACGACGCGCCGCGCGCCGCGCTCCTTCAACGCCTCGGCCGCCTTGGTCAGCGTGCCGGCGGTGTCCACCATGTCGTCCATGATGATGCAATTGCGTCCGTCGATGTCGCCGATCACGTTCATCACCTCGGACACGTTCGGCTTGGGACGGCGCTTGTCGATGATCGCCAGGTCGCAGTCCATCAACTTGGCCAGCGCGCGCGCCCGCACCACGCCGCCGATGTCGGGCGAGACCACGATCAGGTCGGAATAGTTCTTCGATCGCAGGTCGCCGAGCAGGATCGGCGAGGCGTAGATGTTGTCCACCGGGATGTCGAAAAAGCCCTGGATCTGGTCGGCGTGCAGGTCCATGGTCACGACGCGGGCGATCCCCGCCGCCTGCAGCATGTTGGCGACCACCTTGGCGGTGATGGGCACGCGCGTCGAGCGCGGCCGGCGGTCCTGGCGCGCGTAGCCGAAGTACGGGATCACCGCGGTGATGCGCTCGGCCGACGCGCGCTTGAGCGCATCGGCCATCACCAGCAGTTCCATCAGGTTGTCGTTGGTCGGCGCGCAGGTCGACTGCAGGATGAACACCTCGCGGGCGCGCACGTTCTGCTGGATCTCGACCGTCACCTCGCCGTCGGAGAAGCGGCCGACGAAGGCCTGGCCGAGTCCGATGCCCAGTTGCTCCACCACCTGCTGAGCCAGCGCCGGGTTGGCGTTTCCCGTGAATACGACAAAGTCGGCCGTGGAGGAAGTCATGGTGGAACTGCTCTGGCGCCTGCCTCAGGCAGCGGCAGTCCCGCCGCTGCGACACTTTCAGGCCCTCAAGTGGGGCTGGGGAGGAAGGATTCGAACCCTCGTATGCCGGAATCAAAATCCGGTGCCTTAACCAACTTGGCGACTCCCCAACATCTCGACCGGGCCCGTCCGGCCGTGGCCGGCCCGGCGGACCCTCGAAGCGCGACGGCACCGGCCGCCCGCCTCCTGCATTCTACGCACTCGCGCGGCGCCTTCCGCTGCGCGCGAGCGCCGTCATTCCTCGGCCCAATGCTGCAGCGGATGCCGCGGCAAGGTCCAGCACACCCTGGCCGACCAGTCGGCCGGCACGCTCGCAGCAAGCGAGTCGGCCGAGCCCTGCTCCCCCCTTGGCCATGGCGCGAACATCGCCGAGCCCGAGCCGCTCATGCGCGCCGGGCCATCGCCCCGGCTCGCCAACCAGCGCTGCAGATCGTGCATTCGCGGCAGCAGCTCGATCGCAGCCGCCTGCAGGTCGTTGCCGCCGAAAGCCAGCAACTCGCGCATGCGCGCCGCACCTTGCGGGCTGCTGCTGCTGTCGCGTTCGATCCTGCCTCGTTCGACCCCGCCGCGTTCGGCCTCGAATCCAGGCGCAAGCCCCCTTTTGAGGTGCTCGCAAAAGCCCTCCATTGTGCAAGCGGGCGTATTGCGTGTCAAGAGAGGGCTGGCGAACACCTGCGCCGTCGAAAGCCCCGCGCCCGGCCATGCGACCACCGCGCGCCAGCGCGGCAGATCGACCTGCAGCAACTGCTCGCCGATGCCCTCGGCGAAGGCGTTGCGCCCGAAGACGAACACCGGCACGTCGGCGCCAAGCCGTGCGCCCAGGGCCTGCAACTCGCCGCGACGCAAGCCCAAGCCCCACAAACGGTTGAGCGCCAGCAGCACGCTGGCCGCGTCGGAGCTGCCGCCGCCCAGCCCGGCCTGCGCCGGCACGCGCTTGCGCAGCCGCATGCGCACGCCCAGGCGGCAGCCGGCATGGCGCTGCAGCAAGCGCGCCGCGCGCACGCACAGGTCCTCGTCGGGCAGCCCGTCGCCGCCCTCGCGCTCGATGCGGCCGTCGCCGCACAGTTCGAAATCCAGCAGGTCGCACCAATCGATGAACTGGAACACCGTCTGCAGCCGGTGCATGCCGTCGTCGCGCCGACCCAGCACGTGCAGGAACCAGTTCAGCTTGGCCGGCGCCGGTACGCCGTACAGCGCGCGCACCGGCGCGCGGCTGCTCATCGCCCGCGCCCGGCCTGCGGACAATCGGCGCCGACCTGTCGCAGCCGATCGATGACCAGGCTGAGCGCCTCCGAGCCGCCGTCCGACTCCCGGCGCAGGCGCAGGATGTGCGGCGTGCCGTCGCGCAGCTGCATGCGCACCTGCCAGCCCAGTTGCTCGAAGCCGCCGCCGGCGAGTTCGCGCGACGGCCAGCCGGCGGCCGCCCGGCCGCGCACCCAGTCCTGCAGGGCCGCGCGCGGCAGACGCAAGCCCACGCTGGCCTCGGTCATGTCCTCGAAGGTCGGGTAGACGCGCCGGCGATGGCCGTCGTCGACACTCGCGGAGGCGGCGCTCCAGCGCGCCCGCGCCAGCATCTGGCCGAGCGGCGAGCCGATTTCAAGCCAGCCCGAGTCGCCGTCCAGCCGCAACTCGAAGGAGCCGTACAGGTTGCGCGCGCCCGCGCCCTGCTCGACCACCGCCAGCCTCCCGGAGTAGTCGAGCGCGCAGCCCGGCGGCGGCTGCACGCGCGGCGGCGCCGCGCAGCCGGCGAGCAGCACGAGCAGCGCGAGCAGGGCAGCCGCGACGCCGCCGCGCGACGCGCCCGCGTTCAAAACTTCGCACCCAGTCGCCGCATCGCGCGCAGCACCCCCGGGTCCTTGGGCGCGGCCTGCCAGGCCTGCCGCAGCAGCGCCAGAGCCTGCGCATGGTGGCCGCGTCGCCACAGCACCTGCGCCAGGTGCGCGGCGATCTGCGGGTCGCGGCGCGCCGCGTAGGCCTGCTGCAGGCTGGCCTGGGCGCGGCCCAGGTGGCCGAGCCGAAAGTCCGCCCAGCCCAGGCTGTCCAGCACGAAGGGATTGCCCGGGCTCAGGCGCAGGGCCCGCACGATGAGCTGCCGCGCCTTCGGCAACTCGCGCCCATGGTCGGCCAGGGTATAGCCCAGGGCATTGAGCGCCGGCTGGTAATCGGGGTGCGCCTGGACGATGCGCCGCAGGATGGCCTCCATGCGCGCGGTGCGCCCGGCCCCGCCCGCCGCCATCGCGGTCTCATAGGCATAGCCGGCATCGCCGCCCCAGGCTGCCATGCCCGACTCCAGCGCATGCAGCGCGCGCGCCGGCTGGTGCATGGCCTGCAGCAGGTCGGCCAGCGCCAGCAAGCGGCGCTGGCGCTGCGCGCGGTCGCCTCGCGGCAGGTGCTGCACCAGTTGCACCGCCTGCTGCGCGCGCCCCTGCGCGGCCAGCACCTTGGCCTGCTGCAGCACCACCGCCGGATCCTCGGCATGCGCGCCGATGGCCTGCAACCACTGCTGCGCACGCTCGCTGTCGCCGGCGTGCAGCGCCGCCGCCGACAGCGCCAGGTACACCGAGCGCAGGTCATCGGCCGAAGGCGCCGGCTGCAGCGGTGCGGCCGGCGCCGAAGCGCTCGCCGGCGCGCGCAGCAAGGCGCGCTGTGGACTGTCGGCCGGCAGACTGAGCGCCAGGTAGCGTTCGAAATCGTGTTGCGCTTCGATCGGCAGCGCGAGTTGCTGGCGCAGCGAACCCATGATCAGCCACACCTGCGGGAAATCCGGGCGGTGCGAAGCCAGAACCTGGGATTGCGCCAGCGCGACGCTGTCGCGCTGCTGCTGGGTGGCCGCGTCGACCCAGATCATGCGCAGCGAATCGTCGTCGGGCTGCGCAGCGAAGTAGTCCTGCAACAGGCGATCGGCGCGCTGCGGACCCAGCGTGTAGTGCTGCAGCAGGATCATCGCCGCCGGGCGCAGGCCGTGGTCCGCCTGCAGCGCGCGGGCCGCGCGCGCCACCCCCGCATCGACCTGCCCGGCCAGCACCTGCAGGTGGGCCAGAACGACCTGGGTCTGCGGCAGCGCCGCGTAGGGCGCCAGGCTGCGACGCGCCAGCGCCAGCGCGCGCGCCGGGTCGTGCATGCCCTCGAACACCCCGCCCAGCGCCAGGATGGCCTGCGGCCGCCGCGGCTGCGGGGTCATCGCCAGCAGGCGCGAGGTGGCCGCCGCCGCCTCCTTGTCGTGGCCGCCGATGCCCAGCAGCAGTTGCACCCGCCAGGCTTGCGCGCGCACCGACGCAGGCTGCATTTCGTGCCAGGCGGCGGCCGCCTGCAGCGCCAGCTGCAGCTGGCGGGCGTCGAGCGCCACCTGGACCGCCCGCTCGAACAGCTCGGCCGAATCCATGTCGCGCGCCGCGCGCAGCAGCTCGGCGTAGGCCTGCGCCGGATGGCCGGTGCGCGCGGCGATCTCGCCGGTCAGCGTGGAATAGAACCAGCGCGCCTGCTCTTCGGCATCGTCGCGGGCCCGCTGCGCGGGCGCGCTGCCTGTCGCTGCCGACGCGGCAGGCACGCTCGCCGAGGCGGGCGGCAGCGCCCCGGGGATGGCAAGGGCGACCAACAGCGACGCGGCTGCGAGGACGACGTGGCGCATGGATGAATCCGGACCTGGTCTGCAGGCTCTCCAGTGTAGTGCCGCTGCCGGCGGCGGCCGACTCGGCGAGGCCTGCTGCACAATGCGCGCATGCCCGAACTGCCCGAAGTCGAGGTCACGCGCCGCGCGCTGCTCGAGCCCCTGGTGGGCAGCCGCGTGGTCGGCGCCGCCACCGGCAAGGCGCTGCGCTGGCCCTTGCAGTGCGAGCCGGCCAGCCTGGCCGGGCAGCGCGTCGAGCGCCTCGACCGCCGCGGCAAGTACCTGCTGCTGGGGCTGCAGCACGGGCTGCTGATCATCCACCTGGGCATGTCGGGATCTCTGCGCTGGCATGCGGGCGCGGCGCCTGCGCCCAGCGGCCCGCACGAGCATTTCCGGCTGTTCACCGACCGTGGCGAACTGCGTCTGCACGACCCGCGGCGCTTCGGAGCGGTGATCTGGCATGCCGGCGACGCGGCCGCGCATCCTCTGCTGCGCCACCTCGGGCCGGAGCCGCTGCAGCCCGGCTTCGACGGCCTGGCGCTGTGGCGCGCCATCCACGGCCGGCGCGCGGCGATCAAGCTGCTGCTGCTCGACCAGTCGGTGGTCGCCGGGGTGGGCAACATCTACGCCTGCGAGGCGCTGTTCGCCGCGGCGATCGACCCGCGCACCGCGGGGCAGCGGCTGTCGCGCGCGCGCTGCGAACGGCTGGCGCAGGCGTTGCGCTCGACCCTGGAGCAGGCGGTCCGCGCCGGCGGCAGCACCCTGCGCGACTTCTGCTCCAGCGACGGCACGCCGGGGCATTTCCAATTGCAGGCACGCGTCTACGGCCGCGCCGGGCAGCCGTGCAGCCAATGCGCAACACCGCTGCGCCACCTGCAGCAAGGCCAGCGCAGCAGCTATTTCTGCCCCCGCTGCCAGCGCCGCTGACTCGCCGAGCCGCCGACGCGCGGTATTCGCGCGACCCGGAAAGGATTACCCTGTGTATATTGCCAGCGCTTCGGCCGTCCTGTCCGCACGGCCGCCCTGCCGATGAACGACCGCAACCGCCCCATCGCACCACCGCCGCCCTGGACGCGCTTCGGCGCCTGGCGCGACCAGCGCCTGGCCCGCCTGGCGGCGCTGGCCGGCTGGCTGGCCGACAGCACCCTCGACCCCTCGCTGTGGCAGGAGGCGCTGGCCGAACTCGAGCGCCGGCTGCAACGCGACCAGGTGCAACTGGCCTTTGTCGCCGAACTCTCGCGCGGCAAGTCCGAGCTGATCAACGCCCTGCTGTTCGGCGCCAGCGGCCAGCGCGTGCTGCCCGCGGGGGTCGGGCGCACGACCATGTGCCCGCTGGAAATCGCCTACGACCCGGCGCAACCCTGCGCGCTGCGGCTGCTGCCGATCGACACCCGCGCCGAGTCGCGGCTGCTCAGCGACTGGAAGGCGCGGCCCCACGAATGGCAGCAGCACGCCTTCGCGCCCGACGACACGGTGGCGATGAGCCGCGCGTTGCAGCGGCTGTGCGACACCCAGCGCGTGCCGCTGGCGCGGGCGCGCGAACTCGGCTTCTACCTGGAAGAGGAACAGCCGCCCGCGATCGCGGCCGCCGACGGCCTGGTCGAGGTTCCCTGCTGGCGCCACGGCCTGCTGAACATCGAGCATCCGCTGCTCGCGCAAGGAGTCAGCGTGCTCGACACCCCGGGGCTGAACGCCCTGGGCGCCGAACCCGAGTTGACGCTGTCGCTGATCCCGTCGGCCGCCGCGGTGGTGTTCCTGCTGGCCGCCGACGCCGGGGTCACGCGCAGCGACCTGCAGCTGTGGAGCGAGCACATCGGCGCGGCGGGACGCGAGCGCAGCTTCGTCGTGCTGAACAAGATCGACACCCTGTGGGACCCGCTGCGCAGCGGCGACGAGGTGCAGTCGCAGATCCGCAGGCAATGCGAGTCGGTGGCCAAGGTGCTGCAGGTCGCGCCGTCGCGGGTGTTCGCCCTCAGCGCCCACAAGGGGCTGCTTGCGCGCATCCATGGCGACGAGACCCTGCTGCAGCGCTCGGGGTTGCCGCAGCTGGAGACCGCGCTCGGCGACTGCGCCGACCGCGAACGCCGCGACTGGCTGGAGGGGAGCTGGCGCGCCACGCTGCTCGACACCCGCCAGCGGCTGGAGCGCGACATCGACTCGCGCGTGCGCCAGGCCGACGAACAGCGGATGGAGCTGCAGAACCTTCGCGGCAAGAGCAAACACGCGGTGGCGGCGCTGCTGCAGCGGGTGAACGCCGAGCGCCACGACATCGATGCCGCGCTCGGCATGGTCCATGCGGTGCAGGCGGTCAATTCCCGGCAGATGACGCGGGTGGCCGAACTGCTCGACGCCGGCACGGCCCTCAAGCGCCTGGAGAGCCTGCGCCTGCAGTTGCGCTCGGCGCTGCTCAAGACCGGCCTGCGCGCGGCGCTGGCCGATGCCTGCGACGAACTCGGGCTGAGCATCAACCGCGCCGAAGCGGTGCTCGAGGAAAACCACTCGATGCTGGCCGGCGCGTGTTCCCGCCTCAACCAGGAATTCGCGTTCTCGGTGCCCGGCCCGAAGGAGCTTCGTCTCGACGGAGCGCGCCTGGACCTCGAGTCGATGCGCGCCGACTACCTGCGCTTCGCCGGCGCGGTGCAATGGCTGCGACTGCAGAGCCGCGCCTATGTCGACCGCGTGCTGCTGTCGGCCCAGCAGCGCCTGCGGGACATCCAGGATCGCGCGGTCGCCGACTCCCAGCACTGGAACCGCGCGGTGCTGGCCAGCATGCAGGCGCAGGCGCGCGAGCGCAAGCGCTCGCTGCACCGCCGGCTGAGCAACCTGCAGCAGGTAGCCCAGGCCGACGGCGAACTCAGCCAGCGCGTCGACCAGTTGAGCGAGCGTGCCGTCCAGTTGCGCGACCTGCGCCAGCAGCTGGCCAATCGGTTCGACCTGGCGCTTCCCGGAGTCGAGGCGCTGCCGGCCGCGGCATGAACGCGCGGCATGAACCCGCCGCGCGGCCGCCCCGAAGGCGGGTTCACCCCCCTCGGGGGGGCCGGCGCGCAGCGCCGAGGGGGGCCCACATGAACCCGCCGCACGGCCGCCCCGAAGGCGGGTTCACCCCCCTCGGGGGGGCCGGCGCGCAGCGCCGAGGGGGGCTCACGTGATCCCGCGTTCGGGCGGCATCGATCCGGCCTCGTTCGCACCCCGCCTGGTCGCCTGGCAGCGCGCCTGCGGGCGCCACGACCTGCCCTGGCAGCGCAGCCGCGACCCGTACTGCGTCTGGGTCTCGGAGATCATGCTGCAGCAGACCCGGGTGGACACGGTGCTGCGCTACTTCGAGCCCTTCGTGCGGCGTTTCCCCGGGGTGCGCGAACTGGCCGCCGCCGATCTCGACCAGGTGCTGGCGCAGTGGAGCGGCCTGGGCTACTACCGCCGCGCCCGCAACCTGCACGCCGGCGCGCGCCAGGTCTGCGAAGTCCACGGCGGCCAGCTGCCGAGCTCGCGCGCCGAACTCGAGACCATCCGCGGCATCGGGCGTTCGACCGCCGCGGCGATCGCGGTGTTCTGCTTCGATCTCCCCGAGGCCATCCTCGACGCCAATGTGCAGCGGGTGCTCGGCCGCGCGTTCGGACTGCCGCAGCCAGCCACCGCGGCGGCCCGCCGCGACATGTGGCGGCTGGCCGAGCAACTGCTGCCGCGGCAGGACCTGACGGCCTACACCCAGGGCCTGATGGACCTCGGCGCCACGGTGTGCAAGCCCGCCCAGCCCGAGTGCCTGCTGTGCCCCTTCGCCGCCGACTGCCCGCGCGAGCTGGCGCCGCCGCCCACCGCGCCGGCGCGGCGCCGGGCGCCGCGCCGCAGCCTCACCCGGGTGCTGCTGTGGGCACGCAGCGGGCCGGCGCAAGCGCCGCGGGTCTGGCTGCAGCGCCGCGCCGGCCACGGCATCTGGCCCGGACTGTGGTGCCTGCCCGAGCACGACGATCAGGCGGGCGCGCTGGCGCAGGCGGGCGAGCTCGGCGAGTTGCTGCGGCAGCAGGAACTGCCGGCGGTGGTGCATCCGCTGACCCACGTCGAACTGCGCTTGCACCCGCTGCAGGTGGTGCTGCGGCCACGCCATCGCGTGACCGACGGCGCGCTCGACGGCGGCTGGTTCGCGCTCGACGAGGCCTTGCGCCTGGGCTTGCCGGCACCGGTGCGCAAGCTGCTGACGGCCGCCCCGGCGGCCGGGGACTGAATCGCCGGCCGCCAGCCGGGGGCCGGATCGCCGGCCGCCAGGCGGCTCAGGCGCCGCCGGTGCCCGCGGCGTCGAGTTCGCGGTGGCGCACCAGCACGTTGTACTGCCCCGCGAACTGCCGGCCCAGCTCGTCGGCCAGGAACACCGAGCGATGCTGGCCGCCTGTGCAGCCGATGGCCACCACGACGTAGTTGCGCTGGTCCTCGGCCATCGCCGGCAGCCAGCTCTGCAGGAAGCCGCGGATGTCCTCGAGCATGCGCATCACCGCCGGCTGGGAGCGCAGGAACTCGGCCACCGGGGCGTCCAGGCCGCTGAGCGGGCGCAGCTGGCGGTCGTAGTGGGGGTTGGGCAGCATGCGCACGTCGAACACGAAGTCCGCGTCCAGCGCGACCCCGTGCTTGAAGGCGAAGGACTCGAACAGCAGGGAGATGCGCGAAGCCTCCAGGTGCACGGCCTGGCGCACCCAGGCCCGCAGCTGCGCCGGCCGCAGGCCGCTGGTGTCGATATGCAGCCCCAGCCCGGCCACCGGGGCGAGCAGTTCGCGCTCGAGTTCGATGGCCTCGATCAGCGCCGGCGCCGACGCGGCGGACTCCCCCGGGCCGCGCCGGCCGAGCTCGCCGCGACGCGCGGTCAGCGGGTGGGCGCGGCGCGTCTCGGAAAACCTCTGCACCAGGGTCTCGGTGCTGCAATCCAGGTAGATGAACTGCAGGTCGCACTGGCTGCGCAGCCTGCGCACCAGTTCGGGCAACAACCCCAGCCCGGCGCCGCTGCGGGCATCCATCGCGATGGCCAGCCGGCGGTAGCCGGCCTCCTGGGCCACGGCCAGCAAGCCGTCGACCAGTTGCGGCGGCAGGTTGTCGACACAGTAGTAGCCGGCGTCCTCGAGGGAATTCAACGCGATCGACTTGCCCGACCCCGACACCCCCGACAACAGCACCACGCGCAGCGCTCGCGCCTCGGCTTGCGGGGGCTGCGGGCTCATCGCTTGCGCTGGCATTGCCGTCTCCCTGGTGGTGTCGCTGTCGCTGCCGGCGGGCACGCCGGGCTCAACCGGCCGGGCGCGTGCGCCGCGCTCGTTGCGCCGCCGGCGCAGCCGTGCCCGCGGCGCCTCCCAGCATTTCGCGGGCATGCGCCAGCGCCACGGCGGAAGCGGCGTCGCCGCCCAGCATGCGGGCGATTTCGGCCTCTCGCGCAGCCTGGTCGAGCTCGGCGACCCGGCTGAAGGTCATGCCCTGGCGGCTGGCCTTGTCCACCCGCAGGTGCCGCGAGGCGCCGGCGGCGACCTGCGCCAGGTGGGTCACCGCCAGCACCTGGCGATCGCGCCCGAGCCCCGCCAGCAGGCGCGCCACGGTGTGGGCGACCGCGCCGCCGATGCCTGCGTCGACCTCGTCGAAGATCAGCGTGGCCACCGGCTGCTGGGCGGCGGTCGTGGCGGCCAGCGCCAGCGCGATGCGCGAGAGCTCGCCGCCGGAGGCCACGCGAGCCAGCGGCCGCAGCTCGGCACCGGCATGGCCGGCCACCAGCAGTTCCACCGACTCGGCGCCGCTGGACTGGATGTGCGCATGCTCGCGCAAGGCCACCTCGAAATCGCCGCCCGCCATTCCCAGCTCCCCCAGCAGGCCGCGCACGCCCTGCGCCAGCTGCGCCGCGGCCTGTGCGCGCAGCGCGCTGAGCTGCGCAGCGGCGTCGCGCAGCCGCTGCGCGGCGGCGCGCTCGCGCTCGCCCAGCTGCCCCAGGTCGGCGCCCTGCTCGAGCTGCTGCAGGCGCTGGCGCAACGACTGCCAGTGCTCCGGCAGGGCTTCGGCGGCGACACGGTGGCGGCGCGCCTGCGCCAGCCAGGCCGACAGCCGGGCGTCGAGTTCGGCCAGGCGCTGCGGATCGACGTCGGCCTGGCGCAGCCGCGCCGCCACTTCATGGCCGAGATCGGCGCCCAGCGCGCGCGCCGCCTCCATCTGTTCCTGCAAGGCCTGCAACTGGGGATCGATCGCAGCGGCGGCCTGCAGCGCCTGCTGCGCGCGCGCCAGCAGGCGTACCGCCCCGGCGTCGTCGTCGTCCAGCCAGGCGGCCGCGGCCTGCAGCTGTTCGATCAGCTCGGCGGCGTGCGCCAGCCTGCGGTGCTCGACGTTCAGCGCGTCCCATTCGCCGGCCCGCGGCGCCAGCCTGTCGAGCTCGCCGAGTTCCAGCTGCAGCGCCTGCGCTTCGCGCTCGCCGCGGCCCGCGTCGTCGCTGGCCTGGCGCAGCCTCGCGTCGGCATCGCGCCAGTCGCGCCAGGCCTGCGCGCAGGCCTCGGCCTGGCTCGCGGCCCCGGCGTAGGCGTCGAGCAACTGGCGCGCCGAGTCGGCGCGCGCCAGGCTCTGCCAGGCGTGCTGGCCGTGGATGTCGACCAGTGCGTCACCCGCCTCGCGCAGTTGCGCCAGCGTCGCCGGGCTGCCGTTGACAAAGCCCCGCGAGCGCCCGCCGGCTTCGATCACCCGGCGCAACAGCAGGCTGTCGGCGGCCTCGAATCCCTGTTCCTGCAGCCACGGCAGCAGCGCGGCCGGGGTGTCGAACTCGGCGCTGATCTCCGAACGCGCGGCTCCGGGCAGCAGCACCGAGGCATCGCCGCGCTCGCCCAGCGCGAGCTTCAGCGCGTCGACCAGGATCGACTTGCCGGCCCCGGTCTCGCCGGTCAGCACGGTGAAGCCGGGGCCGAAGTCGAGCTCGAGCTCGTCGACGACGACGAATTGGCGGATATGCAGTCGGCGCAGCATCGCGAGGGAGGGGTCGGCTTGCGCGGCGCTCAATCGTCGGCGCCGAGGATTTCGTGCCAGCGCAGCTTCTTGCGCAACGTGGAAAAGTAGCTCCACCCCGGGGGATGCAGGAAGACCGCCCGGTACGGCGCGATCTGCAGACGGATGTGGTCGCCGCCCAGCAGGTCGGCGAAGTGCTGCATGTCGAAGTTCACCCCGATGTCGCTGCGCGAGGCGACCTCGATGTCGATGCGCACCTGGTCGGGCAGCACGATCGGGCGGTTCGACAGCGTGTGCGCGGCGATCGGCACCAGCACCAGCCCGGGCAGGCTGGGGTGCAGGATCGGACCGCCGGCCGACATCGCGTAGGCGGTGGAACCGGTCGGGGTGGCCACGATCAGCCCGTCGGCCCGCTGGGCATACATCGCCCGGCCGTCGACGTCGACCCGCAGTTCGACCAGCCCGGTCGCCCCGCTGCGATTGACCACCACGTCGTTGATGGCGATCCCGTCGTAGATCGGCTCGCCGTCGCGCAGCACCTGGCCCGCGAGCACCGCGCGCTGCTCGCGCTCGAAATGCCCCTGCAGCATCGCCCCCAACGCGCCGCGCCACTGGCTTTCGGCGATGTCGGTGATGAAACCCAGGCGGCCGGAGTTGATCCCCATCAGCGGCACCCCCCAGGGCGCCAGCTGGCGCGCCGCGCCGAGCATGGTGCCGTCGCCGCCGACCACGATGGCCACCAGGTCGCCGGTGGCCTCGCGCCCCAGGTCGTGCAGGCTGGCGCTGGCGTAGCCCGGCAGGTCGCACAGCAACGCGGTCTGCTGCTCGACCAGCGGCTCGACCCCCTGGTCGGCCAGCCAGCCGGCGATCTCCGCCAGCGTGCGGGTGACGCCGGCGGCCTGGTGCTTGCCGATCAGGACTGCGTGCTGGAATACCGGATTGGACATGGCGGAATGGCGCAGGAGCGGGCGTGGCGACAAGCGTCGCCGGGCACGCGCCCGGCAGCGCCCCGGGCGAGGCCTGCGGCGATTACAGCACAGCCTCGTGGCACGCGGCGCGCCGCGGCCTCCCACCATGGCGCCGGGGATTTTAGAATGGCGCCATGGACCAGCGAGCCCGCGTGCTGCTCAAGACCCTGATCGAGCGTTACATCGCCGACGGCCAGCCCGTGGGGTCGCGCACGCTTTCGCGCGCCTCCGGGCTGGAACTGTCGGCGGCGACCATCCGCAACGTCATGGCCGACCTGGAGGAGCTGGGGCTGATCGTCAGCCCCCATACGTCGGCCGGGCGCGTGCCCACGCCCCGCGGCTACCGGCTGTTCGTCGACACCATGCTGACCGCGCAGGCGGTGGACGACAGCGAGCAGGTCGAGCAGCGCTTCCGCTCCGAGCTGGCAGGGATGGAGCCGCAGAAGGTCATCACCAACGCTGCCCGGCTGTTGTCGAACCTGTCGCATTTCGTCGGCGTGGTGGTCAGTCCGCGGCGCGACGCCGGGTTCCTGCACATCGAATTCCTGCGCCTGTCCGAGCAGCGCATCCTCGTCATCCTGGTCGACTCCACCGGCGGGGTGCAGAACCGGGTGATCGTCTCGCCCCACCCCTACACCCAGGGCGAGCTGACCGAGGCCGCGAACTACCTGAACGCCCATTGCAGCGGCCTGAGCTTCACCCAGATGGCCCAGCAGATGCGCGGCGAGGTCGAGCACCTGCGCGGCGAGATCGTCGCGCTGATGCAGGCCGCGGTCAGCGCAGCCAGCCAGGCGGCGGCCGAGCAGCAGGAAGACGTGGTGATCTCCGGCCAGCAGCAGTTGCTCAAGGTCGACGACCTGTCGAACGACCTCGCCGGCCTGCGCCGGCTGTTCGACCTGTTCGAGCAGAAATCCCTGCTGCTGCGGCTGCTGGAGAGCTCGGAGCGCTCGACCGGGGTGCATATCTACATCGGCGGCGAAAGCCAGGCCGTGCCCTTCGAGGAACTGTCGGTGATCACCTCGCCCTACGAGGTCGACGGCCGGGTGGTCGGCACGCTGGGGGTGATCGGCCCGACCCGCATGCCCTACGAACGGATGATCCGCATCGTCGACATCACCGCCAAGCTGGTCGGCAGCACCTTGAGCCAGCGCTGAGCCGCTTCGCGGCGGTCCGGCGCCGCGGCCGGGCAAGCGACCTCGCGCTCGCGCAGCCGGCCGCCGGCGGCCAGCACGAGTTCGCGCCCGCCCACCCGCGCGACGGCCGGCCGCGGGCAGATGCGCCAGACTCCCATCAGCAGCGCGCCGCCGCGCTGGCGCGGCCAGCCCCCGGGTCCGAATGCCGCGCCGCTGCGCAGCGCCCCGGTGCTGTCGATGCGCACCCCGGGCAGCGCCGCCTGCACGGCCAGCAGCCGCGCGGCGCAGCCCGCGGCTGGCTCGATCTGCACCACCCAGCCCTGCTCCCAGCGCGCGGGCGCGCCGCAGCCGGCGCCCGGACAGACGCGCACCGCGACCGCGCCGAGCAGCGCCTGCATGCGCGCCAGCTGCAAGCCGTCGCGCAGCGCGGCGGCAGCGGCGCGCACCCGCTGCGCCTGCAGCGCCGCGCGCCACGACGGCAGCGCCAGCGCCACGCAGATGGCCGCCAGCGCGACGCCGAGCAGCGACTCGACCAGCGTGACCCCGCGACTGCGCCAGCACATCGGGCCATTGTGCGGCGGCGCCCGGCACGCCCGCCGCGCCCGCCGCGAAGGCCGCACGCCCAAGGCTAGAATCCGCCCGTCGCGCCGCGGCACCTCCCGCCGGGCCCTTAGCTCAATGGTCAGAGCAGCGGACTCATAATCCGTTGGTTGCGGGTTCGAGCCCCGCAGGGCCCACCACGACTCGATCCGACTGCCCCTCGCTCAGCAGCGCCGAGCGCTCAAGCAGCCCTTCGCAGGGGCTTGATGTTCGGAAGCCGCACCTTGCGGGCTTGCCACAGGTCGTGGTTCGCCTGCATGGTGACCCACATGTCGGGCGACGTACCCAGCCAGACGGCAAGCCGCCGCGCCATCACGGCAGAAATGCCGGCTTGTCCGTTCAGCACCTTGGACAGGGTCACGCGCGCCACGTGCAGCTCTTGCGCGGCCTGGGTCACCGTCATGCCCTCGGGCAGCCACTCGCGCAACACCTCGCCGGGGTGCGCCGGGTCGTGCATGCTCATGTTCTTCCCCTAGTGGTAGTCCTGGTAATCGACAAGTTCGGCGTCTGCACCATCGAAGCGGAACGTCAGGCGCCAATTGCCGTTCACCCACACCGACCAATGCCCGGCCAGCCGCCCGGCCAGCGGGTGCAGTCGCCACGCCAGCGCACTCATGTCCTGCTCGCTCCTGGCAGCATCCAGTGCGGTCAGCAGCAGCCGCAACCTGGGCGCATGGTGCGGCTGGATGCCGGCCTTGCTGCCCGTGCGGTAGAAGGCTTCCAGGCCCGCATGACGGAAGGTCCGGATCATGATCCGATTGTAACGCGTCGCGTAACACCTATCAGTTGCGGGAGATCGTTGTGAATCCCCGGGGTGGTCGGAGCCTGCCGTGACGGGAGCGAAGGGCTTCAACGGGCCGCGGCGAGCGAAGGCGAGCCCAACTCGTTGAAAAGTCTTGCTTGAATTCCGCTCATAATCCGTTGGTTGCGGGTTCGAGCCCCGCAGGGCCCACCAGCTTTCCCCGGACCGCGAGCGCTCGGACTGCCTGCGTCGGCTGCGAGGGCCGACGTTACCGGCGCGATGTGCAGCGACAGTGCACGATCTGCGCGGCCTCGACTTCGACCCCGGGAATCAAGCGCCCCTGGGCGTCGCCCCGCAGCGACCGCTGCCGGGCCGGATCGCCGCTCAACGGGTGCGGTCATCGGCGACCGACGCAAGCAAGGCCCGCCAGCGATCATCGCTCGGTGGGCGGCTTGCCGCAAGCTGCGCGCCTTGCCACGCTTCGCTAGCATGCAGCCGCATCGGCGGGCCGAGGCCCGCGGGAGACGGATCATGCAACGATGGGCGGTGGTGACCGGTGCGTCGGGAGGGATCGGGCTGGAGATCGCGCGCGAGCTGGCCTCGCGCGGCTACGCGCTGGTGCTGAGCGCGCGCAGCGGCGACAAGCTGCAGGCGCTGGCCGAGGAATTGCAGCGCGCGCATGCGACCGCCACGCTGGTCGCTGCGGTCGACCTGGGCCAGCCGGGCGGGGCCGACGAGCTGGCGCGGCGCATCGAGCAGGCCGGAATCGAGCCGAAGGTGCTGGTCAACAACGCCGGCATCGGGCTGTTCGGCGACTTCGCCGATGCCGATCCGGTGCAGACCCGGGAAATGGTCGAGCTCAACGTGGCCGCGCCGACCCGGCTCACCCGGCTGCTGCTGCCGGCGCTGCTGCGCCAGGCGCCGGCGCACGTGCTGAACATCGCCAGCACCGCGGCCTTCCAGCCGGGTCCGGGGATGGCGGTGTATTTCGCCAGCAAGGCCTATGTGCTGTCGCTGGGGGAGGCGCTGGATGCCGAACTGGCGCCGCGGGGGGTGCGCGTGACGACCCTGTGCCCGGGGGCGACGCGAACCGACTTCGGCGCTCGCGCGCGGGGCGAGCGCTCGGCGCTGTTCGCCGCCGACATGGCCAGCGCGGCCGAGGTGGCGCGGCACGGGGTGCGGGCGATGGAGCGCGGCCGGCGCCTGGCCATCCCCGGCTTGCTCAACCGCCTGCTGGCCTTCGGGGTGAAGTTCACACCCCGCCGCCTGGCCACCGCGATCGCTGCGTGGAAGATCCGTCCGCTGTGAACGATCGCAGCCTCAGCGCATCACCATGTGGTGCGGCAGGAACAGGGTCAGCGAAGGGAAGAAGTACAGCAGGTAGACCATCACCAGCTCGATGGCGATGAACGGCAGGATGCCCAGCATCATGCGGGTGATGGGGATTCCCGACACCGACGACACGGTCACCAGGTTCAGCCCGGCGGGCGGGTGGATCTGGGCGATTTCCATGTTCACCGCGATCATCACCCCGAACTGCACCGGGTCGAGCCCGATCGCGCGGGCGATGGGGAAGAAGATCGGGATGGTCAGGATGGTCATCGCCCCCGACTCCAGCACCGTGCCCAGCAGCAGGTCGGCCAGCACCATCGCGGTGAACACGGCCAGCGACCCGCCGGGCATGCCGGCGACCGCCGCTGCGATGTGCTGGGGCAACTGCAGGATGGCGCTGAAGCGGGCGAACACCGATCCGGTGCCGAAGATCAGCAGCAGCATCGACGAGGTCAGCGCCGCCGCGCGGCCGGCGCGCGCGATCTTGCGCAGGTCCAGCCGGCGCCTGAGCAGCCCCAGCGCCAGCACGTAGGCGCAGGCCACGGCGCCGGTCTCGGTGGGCGTGACCAGGCCGAAGTAGATCGAGGTGATGATGAACACCGGCAGCACGGCCACCGGCAGGCCGCGGCGCAGCACCCGCATGCGCTCGGCGCGGGTGTAGCGCGGAGCCGGCACGCGCGGTCGCGCCACCACCATCACGTACAGCGAGAACAGCAGCGCCAGCAGCAGCCCGGGCACGACGGTGGCCATGAACAGGCTGCCGATCGAGGTCTGGGTCAGCACCCCGTAGATGATCAGCGGCAGGCTCGGCGGCAGCAGGATGCCCAGCGTGCCCCCGGCCGACACCAGCACGCCGCGCAAGCGGTCGGGGTAGCCCTCGCGGGCCAGCACCGGCAGCGCGATCAGGCCGACCGTGACCGCGGTGACCGGGCTCGAGCCGGTGATCCCCGCGAAGATCGCGCAGGTCAGGATCACCGCCACCCCCAGGCCGTTGGGCAGGCGACCGATGCAGGCCTTGGCGAAGTCGAACAGTTCGTCGCCCACCGCGGCTTCCTGGATGAGCATGGCCGCCAGCACGAACAGCGGGATGGTCACCAGCTCGAAGGTGTTCAGGCTCTGCCAGAGGAAGGACGTGAAGTCGGCCATCCCCTGGGTCGGGCCGAACATCAGCGCCAGGCCGGTGAAGGCCGACATGCCGATGGCGATGAAAATCGGCACGCCCAGCGCCATGAGGCCGAACATGGCCAGCGCCACCAGCAACATCATGGCGTCCGAAGGCATGGCTCAGGAATGGCTGAGGAAGCGCTCGGCGGCGTCGTCCCAGCGCGGCGGCGCCAGCAGGTGGGCGACGCCCTGCAGCAGGATGGCCGCGCCGCCGATGGGCAGCGCCAGTTGCGGCCAGAACTGCGGCACCGCGAGCAGGGTGTCGGAGCGCAAGCCCTCGACCCACGAGCCGTGCGCCATGTTCCAGCCGGCCAGCGCCAGCATCAGGCCGAACGCCGCCTCCAGCGCCGCCGACAGCAGCGCCAGCGGCAGCGCCAGCCTGGGGAACTTCTGCGCCAGCAGCGAGACGCGGAAGTGGTGTCCGGTGTGCAGCCCGTAGCCCGACGCGGTGAAGGCGATCATCAGGATCGCGTAGCCGGTCATCTCGAACACCCACACCGGCGGCAGCTTGAGCTGGTCCATGACCACCTCGTACAGCACGGGCAGCGGCAGCACCAGCGCCAGCAGCCCGGAGACGATGCACAGCCAGCGCGTGGCCCGCGTCAGCTGCCCGGCCAGCGCCACGCGCAGCCCGCCCGGGCCGCCGCCTGGCTCAGCGCTGGGCATCGAGGATCTGCTTGACCAGCGCCGGCGGGTACTTGGCCTCCTGGGCGCGCGCCAGCGGCGCCAGCGCGGTCTTGAACGACTTGTACGGTGCGCTCCCGGGCTCCAGTTCGGTGACCGTCATTCCGTGCTGGTGCATTTCCCCGAGTTCGCGGCCGTAGGCGGCGACCATCGCCAGCGAGGCCTTGCGCCCCGCTTCGTGGCCGGCATCGAGCACCACCTTGCGCAGGTCCGGGGGCAAGGCCTCGAGCGAAGCCTTGTTCATCACGTAGCCGGTCATCAGGATGCCGAACAGGCCGTTGGTCGCCAGCAGGTCCTTGCCGACTTCGTACTCCTTCAGCCCGATCGCCCCTTCCAGACCGCCGATGGCCGCCTGCACGGTGCCGCGCTGCAGCGCCGGGTAGACATCGGCCACGCCGATGGTCGACGGCGCGCCGCCCAGGGCCTGCACGATCTGCGCGGTCAGGCGGTCGAACACCCGCACCGTCCTGCCCTGGAAGGCCGCCGGAGTGCCCATCGGGGAGTTGGACACGACGACCACCGGGCCGTTGTACAGCGCGGCCAGCAGCCGCACGCCATGCCTGGACATGTCGGCATCGAAGGCCCCGAACAGCGGGGTGCCGGGTCCGATGATGCGCTGGAAGTCCTTCCCGGTGGGCGAGAAGAACACCGTGTTCAGCGCTCCGGCCGTCGGCACGATCGACGCCCAGCTGCCGAGCAGGGTCAACGCGATGTCGACCACCCGCGACTGGATCGCCGACGGCACCGCCCGCTCGTCGACCAGCGATCCGGCGGGAAAGCTCTGCACGTTGATGCGTCCGTGCGAGCCCTTGGCGACGAGTTGCTGGAACTCGGAGACGAAATCGGCCACCTGGGGCGCGTTCGGCGAACCCCAGGTGGCGAGCCGCAGGGTATATTGGCTGGAAGCCAGCGCCAGCTTCGGCACCGCCGCCGCGGCGGCCAGTCCGAGCGCGCCGCCGAGCAGGCGGCGGCGCTGCGTGGTGGGTCCTTCGCTACCGATGGGTTCGCCACTCATGCTTGTCTCCTCGACGGCGGCCGCCGCGATGCGATGGCCGCGGCGATCCTTGGGTGTTGAGAAGATGTTATGATACAAGTTAGGACCATGCAACACTTGCCTCGAGCCGATGGCTGATACGGCGAAACGACAACGGGCGCCCGCCGCCCCGAGCGCGCCGGCCGAGCCGATGCAAGCCGACGAACGCCAGCCCGACCTGTTGCGTCACAGCCCGCGGGCGCTGCACGAACAGCTCACCGACCGGCTGCGCGCCGAACTCGCATCGGGCTATCGTCCCGGCGACAGGGTTCCCACCGAAGAGCAGATCATGCGGGCCCACGGCTTGAGCCGGGTCACGGTGCGCCGGGCGCTGCAGACCCTGGTCGACGAGGGGCTGCTGGTGCGCCGCCAGGGCAAGGGCACCTTCCTCGCCGGTCGCCGGCCGCGGGTGGCGCATCGCATCGACCATTTCGGGCCCTTCCTCGACGCCTTCACCGCGTCCGGGGTCGAGGTCGACGTCACGCTGCTGGATTTCCGCTGGGAGGCCGCGGGCGCGCTGCCGGGCGGCTTCGGCGCCCGCAAGGGCAAGGCGCTGGTCTACGACCGGCTGTACTGCACCGACGGCTTCGCCCACGCGCTCAACCGCATCACCCTGCCGGGGCCGCTGGGCGAGGCGGTGACCGCGCGTCACGCCGAGGCGATGGGGGTCTACCAGATCCTGCGCGAGGTGCTGGGGATCATCCCGGCGCGCGCCGAGTTCGAGATCATCAGCGAACTGCCCGACATCGCGCTGGCGCGCAGCCTGCGCATCTCGCCCAGCACCCCGCTGCTGATCCTCGACCGCACCAGCTTCGACTCCGGCGGACGTGCCGTCGAGCACACCCGCCACCACCTGCTGCCCGAGGTCTATCGGCTGGTGTTCGACATCGATCCGCGCCAACGCGCGGTCGCCGCGGCGGCACGCCCTCCCAGGGGCGGCACTACACTGCCACGACGATGAGCCTGCTGTTGTTCAAGGTGGCCGTGACGCCGCTGCTGGTGGTCGCCGCCACGCTGCTGCAGCGCCGCTTCGGCGGCGCGGTCGGCGGCCTGTTCACCGGCCTGCCGGTGACCTCGGCGCCGCTGTCGGTGTTCCTGGCGCTGCAATACGGGGCCTCGTTCGCCGCCCGCGCCGCGGTCGCCACGCTGCTCGGACTGGCCGCGATGGCGGGGTTCTGCGCCGCCTACGCCCGCATGGCGCGGGTCACGCGCTGGTTGCCGGCGCTGCTGGTCGCGGCAGCGGCGAGCGCGGTGCTGTTCGCGGTCGTTTCGCATGTGCCGCAGCGCCCGGGACTCGCGGCCGCGGTGGTGTTCCCGGTGCTGCTCGGCGTGGTGCTGCTGATCGGACGCCCGCTGCCGGCGCAGGCCACTCCCCACCCCTGGTGGGACCTGCCCGCCCGCTCGGCCTTCGCGCTCGGCGCGGTGCTGGCGATCACCGCCGCGGCCAGCCACCTCGGCCCGACGTGGACCGGGCTGCTGGCCACGCTGCCGGTGCTGTCGGCGATCATGGGCTCGTTCACCCACCGCATCGCGGGCGCCGAGGCCGCTCGTTCGCTGCTGCGGGGAATCGTCGTCGGAGCCCTCGGCGCAGCCAGTTTCAACCTGGTGATCGCGCTGTCGGTGCAGCGCACCGCGGTCGCCTGGGCCTACGCCGCCGCGGCGCTGTGCGCGCTGGCGGCCGCCGCCGCCGGCCACGCCGCCTTCGGGGTCGCCGACTGGCCGACGCGGCTGGGCTGGCGCGCTGCCGTGGAAAGGTTGCCGGAGCGTTGATGGACCACGCCATCGTGACCTGCAGCGTCGAGCGCCATGCCGAGGCGATCCGCGACATCCTCAACGAGGCGATCGCCCATTCGACCGCGCTGTACGACTACCAGCCGCGCAGCGAGCAGAGCATGCGCGCCTGGTTCGAGGCCAAGCGCGCGGGCGGCTACCCGGTGCTGGGGGTCGAGGACCACGCGGGGACCCTGCTGGGATTCGGCAGCTACGGCAGCTTTCGCGCGTGGCCGGCCTACAAGTACACGGTCGAGCATTCGGTGTACGTGCATCGCGACCATCGCGGCCGCGGCCTGGGCGAACTGCTGATGCGCGAGCTGATCGCCAGCGCCCGGCGCGGCGACCTGCACGCGCTGATCGGCGGGGTCGACGCCGCCAACTCCGCCAGCATCGCTCTGCACCAGCGGCTGGGTTTCCGCCACGTCGGCACGCTGCCGCAAGTCGGCTTCAAGTTCGGGCGCTGGCTCGACCTGGCCTTCTACCAGCTGCTGCTGGACACCCCGCGCAACCCGGTCGACGGCTAGAAACCGGCCGGCGTTCGGCGCACGCGCTCAGGCGGCGGCCGCCAGCCGCCGCTCGACCTGCGCCGACGACAGCGGCATGCCGTACCAGTAGCCCTGCGCGTAGTCGCAGCCCAGCTCGCAGGTGATCGAGGCCTCGACGGGCCCCTCGACGCCTTCGGCGACCACCTTCATGCGCAACTGGTGGGCCATTTCGACGATCGAGGTCGTGATCGTGCGGTGGCGCTCGCTGTGCACCAGGCAGCGGGTCAGCGAGCGGTCGAGCTTGAGGGTGTCGAGCTGGAACTGCCCGAGCATCGCCAGGTTGGAATAGCCGCTGCCGAAGTCATCCAGCGCCAGCCGGAAGCCGGCATCGGCCAGCAGCCGCAGGTGGCACGCCACCTGGTCCGGGCGCTGGGTCATCACCCTCTCGGTGATCTCCAGGGTCAGCGCCTGCGCCGGCAGGCCGATGTCCTGCAGGTACTGCACCCACAGCTGCAGGGTCGCGCGGGACGCCAGTTGCAGCGGCGACACGTTGACCGCGATGCGCACCGGCTGGCCGCTGGCCCGCCGCAGCCGCAGGCACTCGTCGGCCGCGGTGCGGAACACCCAGTCGCCTATGTGCAGGATCTGCCCATTGTCCTCGGCCAGCGCGATGAAGGAATCGGGCGCCACCGCGCCCAGCCGCGGGTGCTGCCAGCGCAGCAGCGCCTCGAACTGCGGAGGCCCGCCGTCGGGCATGCGCAGGATCGGCTGGTAGACCAGCCGGAACTGCCCACGCCGCAGCGCCCGTCCGAGCTCGCCCTCGACGCCGCGCGGCGCGCAGCGCGCCGCCCCCACCCCGCCGGCGCGCGGGCGCGAGGTGTCGGCGGACGCGCCC
>JAKBBQ010000252.1 GCA_021808405.1 Pseudomonadota bacterium
TACTGGGCCGAACAAGGCTGTGCCTTGCTCCAACCCTACGACATGGAAGTCGGCGCCGGCACCAGCCATACCGCCACGTTCCTGCGCGCCATCGGCCCCGAGCCCTGGCATGCCGCCTACGTGCAGCCCAGTCGCAGGCCGAAGGACGGGCGCTACGGCGACAACCCCAACCGCCTGCAGCACTATTACCAGTTCCAGGTGGTGCTCAAGCCGGCGCCGCCGGACATCCTGGACCTGTACCTCGGCAGCCTGGGCGCCCTCGGCCTGGACCTGCAGCGCAACGACATCCGCTTCGTCGAGGACGACTGGGAGAACCCCACGCTGGGGGCCTGGGGCCTGGGCTGGGAGGTCTGGCTCAACGGCATGGAGGTGACCCAGTTCACCTATTTCCAGCAGGTCGGGGGGATCGACTGCCGCCCCGCCACCGGCGAGATCACCTACGGCCTGGAGCGGCTGGCGATGTACCTGCAAGGGGTGCAAAGCGTCTACGACCTGGTGTGGACCCACACCCGCGTGGCAGGCGACAGCCGCGCGCTGCACTATCGCGACGTGTTCCACCAGAACGAAGTGGAGCAGAGCGCCTACAACTTCGAGCACAGCGACGCCGACTTCCTGCAGCAGGCCTTCGGTGCCCACGAACGCCAGGCGCGCCACCTGAGCGAGTGCAAGCTGGCGCTGCCGGCCTACGAGCAGGTGCTCAAGTGCGCCCACACCTTCAACCTGCTCGACGCGCGCGGGGCGATCTCGGTGACCGAGCGCGCCGCCTACATCGGGCGCATCCGCAACCTGGCGCGCGCGGTGGCACAGGAATACCTGGACAGCCGCGCCCGGCTGGGCTTCCCGCTGGCGCCGCGCGAATGGGCGGCGCAGGCGGCTGCCGAGCTGGCGCAGAAAAAGGCCGCCTGAACGCCGACCCGCAGCCCACCCCGCATCCAGCGGCCCGCGAGCCGGGCCGCGTTCCCGCCGATCCCATGAGCGCGCACAACCTGCTTGTCGAACTGTTTGTCGAGGAACTCCCGCCGAAGGCGCTGCCCCAGCTGGGACGCGCGTTCGCCGCCGGGATCAGCGCGGCGTTGCGCGAACAGGGGCTGCTGCTGGAGCAGTCACTGGCCACCCCCTACGCCAGCCCGCGCAGGCTCGCCGTGCATGTCAGCGCGGTGCTGGCCAAGGCGGCCGACCGCGCGCTGCAACTCAAGCTGATGCCCGCGTCGGTCGCGCTGGACGCCGCCGGCGCGCCGACTCCGGCGCTGCGCAAGAAGCTGGCGGCGCTCGGCCTGGGCGACGCGGCGGCGGCCAGCCTGCGCGAGCAGGGCGAGGGCAAGGCGCGCACCCTGTACGTCGATACCGTGGCCCCCGGGGTGGCGTTGGCCGAGGGGTTGCAGCGCGCGTTGACCGACACCCTGGCCGAACTGCCGATCCCCAAGCTGATGAGCTACCAGCTGGCCGACGGCTGGACCACGGTGCGCTTCGTGCGACCCGCCCACGGGCTGGTCGCGCTGCACGGCAGCGAGGTGGTGCCGGTGCAGGCGCTGGGCCTGCAGGCCGGGCGCAGCACCCGGGGGCACCGCTTCGAGGCCTCGGCGCCCAGCCTCGAACTCGCCCATGCCGACGACTACGAAGGCGTGCTGCTCGAGCGTGGCGGGGTGATCGCCAGCTTCGAGCGGCGGCGCAGCAGCATCGAACAGCAGATCGACGCGTGCGCGCGCTCGCTGGACGGCGATCTGCGCTGCCTGCCCGACGCGGCGCTGCTCGACGAGGTCTGCGCGCTGGTGGAAAAGCCGCGGGTGCTGGCCTGCCGCTTCGACCCCGAATACCTGGAAGTGCCCCAGGAATGCCTGATCCTGACGATGAGGTCCAACCAGAAGTACTTCGCGCTGGTCGACTCCGCGGGCCGGCTGAGCCACCACTTCCTGGTCGTCAGCAACATCGACCCGGCCGACGCGTCGCAGGTGATCGAGGGCAACCAGCGGGTGGTGCGCCCGCGGCTCGCCGACGCCCGTTTCTTCTACGACCAGGACCGCAAGCACACGCTGGCGCAGCGCGCCGCCGGGCTGCAGCGCGTGACCTACCATGCCCGCCTGGGCACGCAGGCCGAGCGCAGCCAGCGGGTGCAGCAGATCGCCGTCGAGCTTGCGCGCCGGCTGAATCGGGGTCTGCTGAATCAGCGTCCCCTGCCCGTGAACCAGGCAGACCGGGATCTGGTGGAGGCGGTGCGGGAGGCGGCCGCGCTGGCCAAGGCCGACCTGCTGACCGAAATGGTCGGGGAGTTCCCCGAGCTGCAAGGCGTCATGGGGCGCTACTACGCGCTGCACGACGGCCTGTCGCCGCTGGTGGCGCAGGCCATCGAGGACCACTACCGCCCGCGCTTCGCCGGCGACGAGCTGGCTCGATCGGACTGCGGGCTGTGCCTGGCGCTGGCCGACAAGCTGGAGATCCTCTGCGGCTTGTGGGGCATCGGCGAGCGCCCGAGCGGGGACAAGGACCCCTTCGCGCTGCGCCGCCACGCGCTGGGCGTGGTGCGCATGCTGATGGAGCGTCCGCAAGCCTCGCGCGAGTGGCCGCTCGACGAACTGCTGCGGCTGGCCCTCGGCAGCCTGCGCCAGGTGCCCGGGCTGCAGGACCCGACTCCCGCGCTGCGGGACTTCCTGTTCGACCGCATGGCCAACCTGCTGCGCGAACAGGGCTACCCCGCGCAGCAGGTCGACGCGGTGCTCGGCCTGCGGCCGCAATGGCTGGGCGACGTCGTCGCTCGGCTCGACGCCGTGCGCGCCTTCGCGCTGCTGCCCGAGGCGCAGGCACTCGCGGCCGCCAACAAGCGGGTGGCCAACATCCTGAAGAAGTCGGCCGCCTCGGAGGGCGCGGGGCTGCGCCCGGAACTGCTGAGCGAGCCGGCCGAGCTGGCGCTGGCCGCCGCGCTGCAGCGGCTGCAGCCGCGCGCGCAGGCAGCGCAGCAGCGTGGCGACCATGCCGCCGCGCTGCTCTGCCTGGCCGAGCTGAAGCTGCCGGTGGACGCGTTCTTCGACCAGGTCATGGTCAACGTCGAGCAGCCCGAGCTGCGCGCCAACCGGCTGGCGCTGCTGCAGCAGTTGCATTCGGCGATGCGCCAGGTCGCCGACCTGTCCTGCCTGGCCGCCTGAAGCCGCGGCGACAGCGATGAAACTGCTGATCCTCGATCGCGACGGCGTGGTCAACGAGGACCGCGACGACTACGTCAAGTCGGCCGACGAATGGGTCGCCGTGCCGGGCAGCATCGAAGCCGTGGCGCGGCTGCACCGCGCGGGCTGGCGCGTGGTGCTGGCGAGCAACCAGTCGGGACTGGGCCGCGGGCTGTTCGACATGGACGGGCTGAATGCCATCCACGCGAAGATGCAGAAGTCCGTGACCGCGGCCGGCGGGCGCATCGACGCCATTTTCTTCTGCCCGCACTCCCCGCAGGACGCGTGCGACTGCCGCAAGCCGCGCCCCGGGCTGTTCCGCGACATCGCGGCGCGCTTCGGCCTCGACGACCTGCGCGGGGTGCCCGCGGTGGGCGACAGCCTGCGCGACCTGCAGGCGGCGCAACCGCTGGGCTGCGCGCTGCACCTGGTGCGCAGCGGCAAGGGCGCGCGGCTGCTGGCGGCGGCCACGCCGCTGCCCGAGGGCACGCGGGTGCACGCCGACCTGGCCGCCTTCGCCGACTGGCTGCTGGCCCAGCCCGCGACCTGACCGAGCACATGCCCGCGACCCCCGACCCCCGCCACGCCCGGCCGCCCTCGCCCGGACGCGCCAGCCTGGGCATGCGCCTGCGCTCGGCGGCCTACCTGGCCTGGCTGGTGCTCACCGTCGTGCCCTACGGGCTGGCCACGCTGGCGCTGTCGCTGGTGCTGAACGGGCGGCCGCTGTATCGTTTCTGCACCGGCTGGGCCTGGCTGGCGCTGCAAGGCGCGCGGTATATCTGCGGCATCGAGTGGCGGGTGCAGGGGCTGGACAACCTGCCGCAGGGGCCCGCCATCGTGCTGTCCAAGCACCAGTCGGCGTGGGAGACGCTGGCGCTGCCCATCCTGCTCGGGCGCCCGCTGAGCTACGTGTTCAAGCGCGAGTTGCTGTGGGTGCCCTTCTTCGGCTGGGCCCTGGGACGGCTGGACATGGTGCATATCGACCGAAGCCGCGGCACGCAGGCCTTTTCCCGCTTGCAGCAGCAGGGGCGCGACCTCCTGGACAAGGGATATTCGATCGTCATGTTCCCGGAAGGCACCCGCACGGCGCGCGGCAAGTCGGGCCCGTACAAGTCGGGCGGCGCCAAGCTGGCGCTGCTCACCGGCGCGCCGGTGGTCCCGGTCGCGGTGACCTCGGCGCGCTGCTGGCCGCGCCAGGCCTTCGTCAAGCGCCCCGGGGTGATCGACGTGTCCATCGGCGTGCCGCTGCCGCCGCAGGCGCGCCACGCCAGCGAGCTGAGTGCCCGGGTCGAGCAGTGGATCGAGGGGGAAATGCGCCGCCTCGATGCCGACGCCTATGCGAGCGCGCCGGCCGAGGCGCCGGCGAGCGGGGAGACGGTCGGGCGATGAGCGCAAGCGCGCCGCGCGATCCGCTGCAGTACGAGCTGTTCGGCGAGACGGCGCGCGCCGCCGCGCCGGCCGGCTCGCAACGGCGCTTCGTGCACCAGATGGCGGCCTTCGACTACGAATTGCGGCGCAGCGCGCGCAAGTCCATAGGCATCCGCATCGACGACACCATGGTGCGGGTCAGCGCCCCGCGCTGGGTCAGCATCGGCCAGGTCGAGCAGGTGCTGGCCGACAAGGCCGACTGGGTGCGCAAGCAACTGCAATTGCGCGAAAGCCGGCTGCGCGAACAGGCGGTGCAGCGCATCGATTGGGGCGACGGCGCGCGCCTGCCCTGGCTCGGCGGCGAATTGCTGCTGCGCCTGGGCCAGCCGGTGGCGCGGCCGCGCCTGAGCGAATGCGGCGGCAGCCTGCTGCTGGCGCTGCCGCCGGGTTGCGCTCCCGAGCTGCTGCGCGAACACACCGAACGCTGGATGCGCGCGCAGGCGCGCCGGCACTTCAGCGGCATCGCCGAGGAGTTCGCGCGCCGCCTGGGCGTGAACCTGCGCTCGGTGGCGCTGAGCTCGGCGCGCACCCGCTGGGGCAGCGCCAGCGCCGACGGCCGGCTGCGGCTGCACTGGCGGTTGATGCACCTGCCGC
>JAKBBQ010000253.1 GCA_021808405.1 Pseudomonadota bacterium
GTCCTCGCGCAGGCTCTCCGCGCTGGCGTGGGGGCGCCGCGCGGCGCGAAAGCCCGCGGCCAGCACGCTGCCCAGCGGGGAGTTGCGCTCGAGCTTGTCCACGGTATCGGGCGCCGGCAGGGTCGCTGTCGAAACCGCCAGCGCCTCTTCCAGCAAGCGAGGCGGAAGCACCCTGGCGGTGCGCAGCGAACTCAGGCGCTCCAGCACGATGGCCAGCGCGGTGATGGAGCACAGGATCAGCGGCCAGATCGGCCAGCCGGCGGCTTCGACGAAACTGAGCAAAATGGCAACCCCTGTCCAAGGAACCATCGGTGGCGTGGCCGCTGCGGCGCCGCGCCGGCGGCGGCCTGCGGATCGATGCTTGCGGATGGTAATGCGCTGCAGCCTGCGTCGCCCATCGTGGCCGCATGGGTTATCCCAAAAAACTGTGGATAACAATGTGGGTAAGGCGAGGTCACGGGCGTGCGGGCGCGGCGATTGCACGGCGGGAATCCGTGTGACCATTTTTTGAACATGGAAAAGATATGTGGATTCAAGGACTTACACGGGAAGACTGGCCCGCGCGCGGCGCCCCGGCCAGGAGCCTCGGGTTTGCTGGGCTTTGTGGACAGCTTGTCCGCACAGCCGCGGATTTGCTGGCCGCTGCGGCTGCTCGGGGGAGCTGAAATGACCCAGGGCACGACCTGGAGCGTGGGTGCGCTGGCGCGCGCGCTCGCCGACACCTTGTGGGCGCGCTTCGGGGTCGTCGGCGTCCAAGGCGAGATCAGCGGCTTCACCCGTGCCGCCAGCGGGCATTGCTACTTCGCGTTGCGCGACCAGACCTCGCAACTGCGCTGTGTGATGTTCCGCCAGCGCGCCGCACTCGTCGATTTCGAGATGCGCGACGGGCTGAGCGTGGAGTTGCGCGCCGAGGTCGGTATCTACGAACCGCGCGGCGAACTGCAACTGCAGGTCGAGTCCATGCGGCGCTTCGGCCAGGGCAGCTTGATGGAGCAGTTCCTGCGGCTCAAGGAGCGGCTGCGAGCCGAAGGGCTTTTCGACAGCGGGCGCAAGCGACCGCTGCCGCCTCTGGCGCGCAGCGTGGGGATCATCACGTCGACGCAGGCGGCGGCCCTGCGCGACGTGCTGGTCACGCTGCGCCGGCGCAGTCCGCACTTGCGGGTGGTGGTGTACCCGGCCAGCGTGCAAGGGGCGGCCGCGCCGGCCGAATTGCTGCGCGCGCTGCATGGCGCGGAGCAGCGCGCCGAAGTCGACGTGCTGCTGCTGGTGCGCGGTGGCGGTTCGCTGGAGGACCTGTGGGCGTTCAACGACGAGGCCCTGGCGCGTGCGCTGGCGCGCTCGACCATTCCGGTGATCTGCGGGGTGGGTCACGAAACCGATTTCACGATAGCCGATTTCGTCGCCGACCTGCGCGCGCCGACCCCGACCGCGGCGGCCGAGTTGTGCTCCCCGCCGCGCGAGCAGTTGCTCGGTGGCCTGCAGCAACTGCAGCGCGGCCTGCGTCACGCGCTGCAGGCGCGGCTGGCGCGCGAGCAGCAGAGGATGGACCGCCTGCACATGCGCCTGCCCGCGCCGGCGGCGCTGCTGCGCCCCGCCGAAGGGCATCTGCGCGATCTCCAGAGCCGGCTGCGGCAGGCCCGCGGGGCGGCGGTGCAGCAGCGCCAACAGCGCCTGCTGGTGTGGGGACAGCGCCTGGTCGCGCAACCCCGGCCCCAGCTGCTGCGACGCGGCATGTGGCTCGATGGCATGGCGCGTCGCCTGCTGCTGGCCGCCGCGCAGGCCAGGCAGCGGCGCGAGCAGCAGCTGCATGCGCTGAGCGCGCGCCTGCGCGCGCTCGATCCGGCGGCGACACTGCGTCGCGGCTACTGCCTGGCCTGGCGGCCCGACGGCGGCTTGCTGCAGGACGCGGCGCGGCTTCGCGCAGGCGACGAATTGCTGCTGGCCACGGCCGACGCCGCGGCCCGGCTGCGGCTGGCCGACGCGCAGCCGCAGGCGCATCCCCTGGCGACCCCCGCTGGCACGGGCAACGGGGAATCTTCCTAGAATCGGCCGCAAGCGTGTGGTTGCGCAACGGCGCGCTGGAGGCCAGGACCGTTGCGCGTGTGCTCAACCCTCAACCTCGAAAGGCCGTCTGATGCAACACCAACTTCCTGCATTGCCCTTCGCGCTGGATTCCCTGGCGCCCCACATGTCCCGCGAGACCCTGGAGTTCCACCACGGCAAGCACCACCAGGCTTACGTGACCAACCTGAACAACCTGATCAAGGGGACCGAGTTCGAGCCACTGTCGCTGGAGGACATCGTTCGCAAGGCTCCGGCAGGCGGTGTGTTCAACAATGCCGCCCAGGTCTGGAACCACAGCTTCTTCTGGAATGGCCTGAGCCCGCAGGGTGGCGGCGAGCCCACGGGGGCGCTGCGCGCGGCCATCGATGCCAAGTGGGGCAGCTACGCGGCCTTCAAGGAGGCCTTCCACAAGTCGGCCGTGGGCAACTTCGGCTCCGGCTGGACCTGGCTGGTCAGGAAGCCCGACGGCGGCCTGGACATTGTCAACACCAGCAACGCCGGCACGCCGCTGACCACCGCCGACAAGCCGCTGCTGACGGTCGACGTCTGGGAACACGCGTACTACGTCGACTACCGCAACCGCCGGCCCGATTTCGTCACCACCTTCCTCGACAAACTGGTCAACTGGAAGTTCGCCGAGTCGCAACTGGGCTGAGGCGGGAGCGCGCCGCCGCGTCAGCGCCGCGCCGGCGCGGCGAGCCCCTGCAGCGTGCTGCCGGGGGCGACGCCGTGGGCTGCGAACCAGCCCTGCTGCATTTCCAGCGCGTAGCGCACCGGGGAGCCGGAGCAATGCGCCTGCAGGGTCAGCGGCTGCATGTCGGCCAGCCCGAGGATCGTGCCGTCGCCGGCGATGAACGCGACGCTGAGCGGGATGTAGGTGTCTTTCATCCACATGCATACAGGCTGCGGCCGCCGGAAGACGAACAGCATGCCGTGACCCACCGGCAGGCTGGCGCGCCGCATCAGTCCGGTCTCGCGCTGCGCCGGGGTGCTCGCGACCTCGGCCTCGATGGCCTGCCCGGCCAGCCGCAGTCGCAGCAGCGGCAGCGCCGCGGCGCAGGCGCCTGGCGCCGCCGACAGCAGCAGGGCGGTCGCGGTGGCGGTGCGCAGCAGGGCGTTGAAGGGCATCATGCAGCGTGGGTCGGGGTCGAGCGGCGGCAGGGGGCCGGGATGAAAGCGGCTGCGGACAACGCGGCCACCGCACCGGCGCGCCGCGCTCGCCGGCGGGCGCCTGCGACGAAAAAGGCGCCCGCAGGCGCCTTTTCCGGTCGGTGCGCGCCGCGTATGGGCTCGCACCGCCTGGCCATGCCGACGAAGAATTTACTTCTTCACGGCCTTCTTGGCCATCGGGTGCTTGACGACCTTGTGCTTGACGACCTTGTGGGCCGGCTTGTGGGCGGGCGCGGCGGCCTGGGCCAGCGCGGCGGTGGCGAAGAACAGGGCGAACACGGCGGCAACGATCTTTTTCATGATGGAGTGGTCTGTGTTGAACGAAGAAAAGTGATCCGGCAAGGATCACAGCCGTAACGCGGCCGGGGGAAATCCGGTTGACAGCCGAGCGGGCGCGGTGCCGACCGACCCCGGCGCGCCGCTTTGATCCAGGTCTTGTGTCTTATAAAGGACTTCACGTATCCCGGCGCGGCAACGCTAGAATTCCGGCTTCTTGCACCGGAGAACTCCATGTACCAACACATTCGCGTCCCCGCCGAGGGTCAGCGCATCACCGTGAGCGCCGACCATGTCCTGCATGTACCCGACCAGCCGATCATTCCCTACATCGAGGGCGACGGCACGGGAGCCGACATCACCCCGGTGATGATCAAGGTGGTCGACGCGGCGGTTGCCAAGGCCTACGGATCCAGGCGCAAGATCGCCTGGATGGAGGTGTTCGCCGGGGAGAAGGCGACCCGGGTGTACGGCCCCGACGTCTGGCTGCCCGAGGAGACCCTGCAGGCGGTGAAGGACTACGTGGTGTCGATCAAGGGCCCGCTGACCACCCCGGTCGGCGGGGGCATCCGTTCGCTGAACGTCGCGTTGCGCCAGGAACTCGATCTGTACGTCTGCCTGCGCCCGGTGCGGTACTTCAGCGGCGTGCCCTCCCCGGTGAAGGCGCCCGAGAAGGTCGACATGGTGATCTTCCGCGAGAACTCGGAGGACATCTACGCCGGAATCGAATGGGCGGCCGAGAGCGCCGGCGCGAAGAAGGTCATCGATTTCCTGATCCGCGAGCTCGGGGTGACCAAGATCCGCTTTCCCCAGACCTCGGGAATCGGCATCAAGCCGGTTTCCCGCGAGGGCACCGAGCGCCTGGTGCGCAAGGCGATCCAGTATGCGATCGACAGCGGGCGCGATTCGGTGACCCTGGTGCACAAGGGCAACATCATGAAGTACACCGAAGGCGCGTTCCGCGACTGGGGCTACGCGCTGGCGCAGAACGAATTCGGCGCCAAGCCGGTCGACGGCGGTCCGTGGTGCAGCTTCCCCAATCCCAGGACCGGCAAGGACATCGTGGTCAAGGACGTGATCGCCGACGCGTTCCTGCAGCAGATCATCCTGCGTCCGGCCGAATACGACGTGATCGCGACCCTCAACCTCAACGGCGACTACATCTCCGACGCGCTGGCGGCGCAGGTCGGCGGCATCGGCATCGCCCCCGGAGCCAACCTGTCCGACGACGTGGCGATGTTCGAGGCCACCCATGGCACCGCGCCCAAGTACGCCGGCAAGGACTACGTCAATCCCGGCTCCGAAATCCTGTCGGCCGAGATGATGTTGCGCCACATGGGGTGGGTCGAGGCGGCCGACTGCGTGATCCGCTCGATGGAGCGCTCGATCGAGTCCAAGCGCGTGACCTATGACTTCGCCCGCCTGATGCCCGGCGCGACCCAGGTGTCGTGCTCGGGCTTCGGCCAGGTGATGATCGAGCACATGTGATCGCTGGCGGCGCGGCGCCCCTCGCCGCGCCGCGGGCGCCTTGCCGGCGCCTGCACGCCCGCCTGCACGCCCGCTGTCGCGGTGTTTGCGCAGGGGCAACAATGCGCGTCGCCCGCGACGGGCGGCCACACGGATCGCGCACTTTGTCCGACAATGGACGCCAGGCCGCCATT
>JAKBBQ010000254.1 GCA_021808405.1 Pseudomonadota bacterium
CCCGCCCGACGGGCTGCATTACCGCTGGCCCGACCTGCCTTCGCCGCGCATCGAGACCCGCCTGGCCGCCAAGCTCGACGCCGCGCGCGCCTTCGCGCGGGTCAACAGCATCGACCGCGAGCTGATCCCGGCGGCGCATGCGCGGGTGGGAATCGTCACCTGCGGCAAGGCGCACCACGACCTGATGGAAGCGCTGCGCCGGCTGCAGATCACCCCGCGCATGCTGGAGGACGCCGGCGTGCGGCTGTACAAGGTGGGGCTGTCGTACCCGCTGGAGCCCACGCGGGCGCTGGACTTCGCGCGCGGCCTGAGCGAGCTGCTGGTGGTCGAGGAACAGGCCCCGGTGGTGGAGAACCAGTTGCGCTCGCTGCTGTACAACCGGCCCGCCGGGCAACGTCCGGCCATCGTCGGCAAGCACGACCGCGACGGCGGCCCGCTGCTGCCGGCCACTGGGGAACTGCGCCCGTCGCGCCTGATCGAGGTGCTGGCCGACTGGCTGGTGCGGCATTTTCCCGACCAGCGCACCTTCAACGACCACCGGCGCCACGTGCGCGACTTCCTTCCCGCGCAACTGCCGCCGAGCCCGGTCGACGCGCTGCAGCGCATCGCGTATTTCTGCGCCGGCTGTCCGCACAACACCTCGACCCGGGTACCCGAAGGATCCACCGCCCAGGCCGGCATCGGCTGCCATGTCATGGCCACCTGGATGCAACGCGACACGGCCGGGCTGATCCAGATGGGCGGCGAAGGGGTCGACTGGGTGTCGCACTCCCTGTTCACCCGCATGCCCCATGTGTTCCAGAACCTGGGCGACGGCACCTACTACCACTCCGGCTACCTGGCCATCCGCCAGGCGGTGGCCGCCGGCGCGCGCATGACCTACAAGATCCTGTTCAACGACGCGGTGGCCATGACCGGCGGCCAGCCGGTGGACGGCAGCATCAGCGTCGACGCGATCGCCCGCCAGGTCGAGAGCGAGGGCGTGCGTCGCATCGCCGTGGTGGCCGAGGACGTCGCGCGCTGGCGTTCGCGCAGGCGTCGCTTCCCGCCGGGCACGACCTTCCATTCCCGCGACGAGCTCGACGCGGTGCAGCGCGAACTGCGGGACCTGGACGGGGTCACGGTGCTGATCTACGAGCAGACCTGCGCCGCCGAGCTGCGGCGTCGGCGCAAGAAGGGCCTGGCTGCCGATCGCACGAAGAGGCTGTTCATCAACGAGCTGGTGTGCGAGGGCTGCGGCGATTGCTCGGTGCAGAGCAATTGCGTCGCGGTGCAACCGCTGGAGACCGCGCTGGGGCGCAAGCGGCGCATCGACCAGACCGCCTGCAACAAGGATTATTCCTGCGCCAAGGGCTTCTGCCCGAGCTTCGTGAGCGTCGACGCAGCGCGCCTGAAGCGGCGGCTCGGCCTGCAGCCGCATGCGGCCGAGCAGTTGCTGGCGCGCGCCGACGCGCTGCCCCAGCCGGCCCCGCACGACTGGGACGCTCCTTACGACCTGCTGGTCACCGGCGTCGGCGGCACCGGCGTGGTCACCGTCGGCGTGCTGGTCGCGATGGCCGCGCACCTGGAGGACCACCACGCCAGCGTACTGGACTTCATGGGCTTCGCGCAAAAGGGCGGAGCCGTGCTGTCCTTCGTGCGGCTGGCCGATCGCGCCGAGCGCCTGCACCAGGTGCGCATCGACGCCCAGCAGGCCGATGCCGTGCTGGCCTGCGACCTGGTCACCGCGGCCAGCACGCAGGCGCTGCAGACGGTGCGCCACGGGCGCACGCGCGTGCTGGTCAACGAGCACCCGTCGCCCACCGCGCATGTCGTGCTCGACGGCGATGCGCCGTGGCCGGCGCAAGCCTTGCTCGACAAGCTGCGCGACGCCGCCGGCGAGGACTTCGTGCGCACGCTGGACGCGCAGGCCTGGGCCGAGGACTTCCTCGGCGACACCACCACCGCCAACGTGCTCGCGCTCGGCCACGCCTGGCAGCTCGGCCTGGTGCCGGTGAGCGCGCACGCGCTGCGGCGGGCCATCGAGCTCAACGCCGTGGCCGTGCAGGCCAACCGCATCGCCTTCGCGCTCGGGCGCCTGTCGGCCGTCGACCCGCAAGCGTGTCGAGACCTGCTCGCCGCCGCGCCGCCGCCGACGCCCCCGCGCGACTTCCTGGACACCGCGGTGCAACACCTGCGCGACTGGCAGGACGAAGCCTGGGCTCGGCGCTTCGAGCAACGCGTCGCCGCGGTGCGCCGGCGCGAGGCCGAACTCGGCGCCGACGGGCGGCTGGCCGACGCCGCGGCGCGCAGCCTGTTGCGGCTGATGAGCTACAAGGATGAATACGAGGTCGCGCGGCTGTACACCGACGGCCGCTTCGCGCGCGCGCTGTCCGAGCAGTTCGAGGGCCGGCCGCGGCTGCGGTTGCATTTCGCGCCGCGCTGGCTGGGCCCGCGGGGCGACGCGGCGGCCGCGCGCAAGCTGAGCGTGGGCGCCTGGGTGCTGCCGGTGCTCCGACTGCTGGCCGGCGCGCGGCGCCTGCGCGGCAGCTGGCTGGACCCCTTCGGCTACGGCGCCGAGCGCCGCCTGGAACGCGCGCTGATCGGTGAATTCGAAGCCCTGCTCGACCAGGTGCTGCCGCGCCTGTGCGCCGACAACCTGGAGCTGGGCATCGAGCTGGCGGCGCTGCCGCAGCAGGTGCGCGGCTTCGGCCATGTGAAGCTGGCCAGCGTCGAGCGCATGCGCCGCCGCCGCGACGAGTTGCTGCACCGCCTCGACCCTGGGCGCTACCCGCCCCCGCCGGCCGTCTCGGCGCGCCAGCGGCTGCAGGCCATCGCGGTGGTGGCGCGCGGCTGAAGCGCCGATGCGCGCGTTCAGGCCACGCCCGAGCGGGCGCTGCGCCAGCGCTGGCGCAGCGCCGGCAGCTGGTTCAGCGCCAGGCCGCCGAGCACCATCGCCCCGGCGCCGAGCTTCCACGGCTGCAGCGGCTCGTGCAGCACCAGCGCGGCGCACAGCATTCCGCTGACCGGAACCAGCAGGCTGAACGGAGCCACCTGCGCGGCCGGGTAGCGTCGCATCAGCATGGCCCAGACGCCGAATCCGAACAGGGTCGACGGATAGGACTGGAAGGCCACGATCAGCCACGACGCCAGGTCCATGCCGCGCAGCGCGCGCCAGTCGGCCGCCGGCCCCTCGAACAGCAGCGACGCGACGAGCAGCGGCACCGCGGCGAACAGGCTGCCCCAGGCCGCCTGCGCCACCGCGAGCACCGCGCCCAGGCGCTTGGCCAGCACGTTGGCCACCGCCCACGACAGCGCCGCGGCGATCACCAGCAGCAGCCCGAGCAGCGACGAGCGCGCCTGCAGGTTCCAGGCGACGACCGCCATGCCGCCGAGGGCGATCGCCCCACCCAGCAGCTGCACCGCCCGGGCGCGCTCGCGCAGCACCGCCCAGGCCAGCGCGATGGTGAAAAAGGCCTGCAGCTGCATGACCAGCGAGGCCAGTCCGGCCGGCATGCCCAGCTTCAGGCTGCTCAGCAGCAGGCCGAACTGCAGCGCGAACTGCGCCAGCCCCCAGGCCGCGATCCTGCGCCAGGGCAGATGCGGCGGACGCAGCCACAGCACCATCGGGAAGGCCGCGAAGGCAAAGCGCAGGCTGCCGAAAAACAGCGGCGGGATCGCATGCACCCCGAGCTTCATGATGACGAAGTTGCTGCCCCAGACGACGACCACCAGCAGCGCCAGCAGCAGGTCAGCGATGCGCATCGGTGTCTCCCGCGCCGTCGGCGCCGCCGGCAGCCGGCCTCACAGCGCCAGCTCGTAGTCGATGGACAGCGGCGCGTGGTCGGAAAAGCGCTCGGCCACGTAGATGCTCTCGCTGCCGCGACGCGCCAGCGCCGCCACGCGCGGAGTCGCCAGGTGGTAGTCGATGCGCCACCCGACGTTGCGCGCGCGCGCCTGGCCGCGGTTGCTCCACCAGGTGTACTGGTCGGGCAGCGGGTTGAGCGAGCGGAACACGTCGACCCAGCCGAGGTCGTCGAGCACATGGCTCATCCACGCACGCTCCTCGGGCAGGAAACCGCTGTTCTTCAGGTTGCCTTTCCAGTTCTTCAGGTCGATCGGCTGGTGGGCGATATTGACGTCGCCGCAAAGGATCACCTCGCCCTGCGACTGCAGCTGCAGCATGTGCTGCTCGAACTCGTCGAGGAAGCGGAACTTGGCCTGCTGGCGCGCCTGGCCGCTGGAACCCGACGGGAAGTACACCGACACCACGGCCAGGCGCAGGCCGTCGGCCAGCCGGTAGCGCGCCTCGACGTAGCGCCCCTCGGCGTCGAACTCGGCGCTGCCGAAGCCGATGCGCAGGTCCTCGGGCTCGACGCGAAAGTACAGGCCCACGCCGCTGTAGCCCGGCCGCTCGGCATGGTGGAACACCCCGCGCAGCCCGCCCAGCCCGCGCATCGCGTCGGTCAGGTCGGCGGCGCCGATGCGCGTCTCCTGCAGGCACAGCCAATCGGGCCGCGCGTGCGCGCCCAGCCAGTCACCGGCGCCCTTGGCCAGCGCGCTGCGCAAGCCGTTGGCATTCAGCGAGGTGATGCGAAGGGCGCGGCGGCGCGCGGTGTCGGGCATGGCGTGGGCGGCGATCGGTTGGATAGACTTGCGGCATGGTGTCGGTGCAGGCATGCCGGCGCCTGGCCGCGCATGCACATTGTGCGTCACGCCGCAGCATCCTGCCGCGCCGTCGCGGCGCCGCGTCCGTCGGAGGAACACTCGATGTCTAGCGATGCAATCGGCCGTCTGAAGGCCTGGGCGCTGTGCGGCGCGCTCGCCGCGTGCGTACCCGCGGGAGCGCGGGCCGCGGTGTTCGTCTGCCGCACCGCCGGCGGCGGCACCGTGACCAGCGACTACCTCAGCAGCGACTGCCTGCAATACGGCGGCAAGCAGCTCAACCCCGACGGCAGCGTGCGCCGGCGCATCCTCACCGCGCAGCAGCAGCAGCAGCAGCAGGCTCAGGCCGAGCGCGAACAGGCGCAACGCGAGCGCCTGCTGCGCGAGCAGCGCCAGCAGCGCGCGCTGCTCGGCCGCTACCCGGACGAAGCGGCGCTGCGCAGCGCCGAGAACGACGACTTGCACAGCGTGCAGGCGCTGATCGACGCCGCGCGCCAGCGCCTGAAGGTGCTGGCGCGCGAGCAGG
>JAKBBQ010000255.1 GCA_021808405.1 Pseudomonadota bacterium
GCCGGGGCCTGCGGCCGGTCGGCTCTGAGCAGCGGGGGGTGGCGCGGTAGCCAGGATTGTCAGGCGGCGGTGGGGCTGGGACCTCCGGGTGAGGGTGCCGGGGCCTGCGGCCACTCGTGGCTCCTGCGCGTGTTGCGCCAGCGACCCATCCGGTCCGGAGTGGAGCGCGCAGGCCCCAGCCCCCGGAGGTCCCAGCGCTCCCCCCCGGATGTCCCAGCCCCACCGCCGCCTGAAAATGCCCGTTCCTGCACCCTGTGCGCTGCTCGGAGCCGAACGGCCGCAGGGCCGTCCCAAGGCCGCAGGCGTCCCCCTCGGGGGGACGGAGCCGGGGCCGCCCCCGGCGACGAAGGGGGCTACAAGATCTCCGTGGCGTAGTCGGCCAGGCGGCTGCGTTCGCCGCGGGCCAGGGTGATGTGGCCGGAGTGCTTCCAGCCCTTGAAGCGGTCGACCGCGTAGGCCAGGCCGGAACTGCCTTCGGTCAGGTAGGGGGTGTCGATCTGCGCGAGGTTGCCCATGCAGATGATCTTGGTTCCAGGGCCGGCTCGGGTGATCAGGGTTTTCATCTGCTTGGGCGTCAGGTTCTGCGCCTCGTCGATGATCACGTACTTGCTGAGGAAGGTCCTGCCCCGCATGAAGTTCATGCTCTTGACCTTGACCTTCGAGCGGATCAGTTCCTGGGTCGCTGCGCGCCCCCATTCGCCCCCGTGGTTGCCGCTGCCCGACTGGTTGAGCACCTCGAGGTTGTCGTCGAGCGCGCCCATCCAGGGAGACATCTTTTCTTCCTCGGTGCCGGGCAGGTAGCCGATGTCCTCGCCGACCGGGACCGTGACCCGGGTGATGATGATCTCGTTGTAGCGACGTTCCTCCAGCACCTGGTGCAGCCCGGCCGCCAGCGCCAGCAGGGTCTTGCCGGTGCCGGCCTGGCCGCTGAGGGTGACGAAGTCGATATCCGGGTCGAGCAGCAGGTTCAACGCGAAGTTCTGCTCGCGGTTGCGCGCGCACACGCCCCACACGCTGTTCTTGGCGTGGGTGTAGTCGCGCACCACCTGCAGCACCGCGGTGGCCGCGCGGATTTCCTTCACCCTGGCGTACAACGGCGACGCGTTGGGTGCCTCCCAGTAGACGGCCTGGTTGACCAGCATCGCCGACACCAGCGGCCCCTGCAGGCGGTAGAAGGGCTGCCCGCCCTGCTGCCAGCTCTCCAGCGACTTGGCCTGCTTGTCCCAGAAGTCGTCGGGCAGCGCCATCACCCCCGTGTACAGCAGGTCGGCGTCGTCGAGGGTCTTGTCGTTGGCGTAATCCTCGGCGTGCAGCCCCAGGGCGCGCGCCTTGACCCGCATGTTGATGTCCTTGGACACCAGCACCACCGGGCGTTCGGGGTGGGCCTGGGTCAGCGCCTGCAGCACCGCGAGGATCTGGTTGTCCGCCTTGCCCTGGGGCAGCGCTTCGGGCAGCCGCCCTTCGTGGGCGCGGGTCTGGAAGAACAGGCGCCCGCGCGCCTCGCGATGCCCGCTGTGATCGAGCGCGATGCCCTTGTCGATTCCCGCCTCGACTCCGGCCACCAGCGCGTCGAGTTCGCGGCTGGCCTGGCGCGCGTTGCGAGCGACCTCGGACATGCCCTTCTTGTGGCCGTCGAGTTCCTCCAGCGTGACCATCGGCAGGTAGACGTCGTGCTCCTCGAAACGGAACAGACACGTGGGGTCGTGCATCAGCACGTTGGTGTCCAGCACGAACAGCTTGCTCGGCCCGGCGGGCAACTGGGTCGAGCGCCTGGAGGACGGGGCGGACGAGGGCTTGGGCGCGGGCGCGGCGGCCGGCCTGGCTTGCGCAGGCCTGGCCTGTGCTGGCGTGGACGGCGCCGCTGGAGCCTGCGCGGGCTCCAGCGCGGGCTCCAGAAGTCGGGCGGTCGCCGCCCGCGGGGCCTGCTGCGCGGACTTCGCGGCCTTCGCCCGCGACGGCGCGGGTGTGCGCGACGGGGCGCTGGCCTGGCTGTCGGACGCGGCCGCGTCGGGCGCGCCCGCAGGGGCCTTCAGCAGGGAGCCGAGTTGGGTCGGGGGCTTGGGCAGGGGCATGGAGGCAGGATACGCGGATCGGATCAGGGCCTGCCCGGCAGGGGCCGGGCCGGGGTCTGCAGGCCGCGCGCGCTCAGTCCCGCCTCGCGGCGTCCGCCGGGCGGCTGCGCCACCCGGCGGCCCGGCGTGCAGGACAGGGGCAGGTCGAACGCGTGGCAGGGGCGGGCGGGCACGTCCTCAGAGCTTGCGCACCGCCTCGAGGACTTCCTGCACATGGCCGGCGACCTTCACGCCACGCCATTCCTGGCGCAGCACGCCTTCGGCATCGACGAGGAAGGTGCTGCGCTCGATCCCCTTGACCTTCTTGCCGTACATGATCTTGTTCTTCACCACCCCGAACATGTGGCAGAGCTTTTCCTCGGTGTCGGCGATCAGGTCGAAGGGCAATTCGAGCTGGCTGCGGAATTTGTCGTGGGACGTCAGGTTGTCGCGCGAAACGCCGAAAATCATCGCCCCGGCCTGTTCGAACTCGGAGTACAGGTCGCGAAACTGCAGGGCTTCGGTGGTGCAGCCCGGGGTCATGTCCTTGGGATAGAAGTACAGGATCAGCTTCTTCCCCAGATAGCTCTTCGGGCTGAATTTGATCTCACTGGTGGCGATTGCCTCGAAATCGGGAACCACCTTGTTCAGAACCAAAGCCATGAAGTCTCCTGTCAGCGCCGGCCACGCCGGCGTTCCCCGCAAGCGCCCCCGGCACGGCCATGCCGCATGGCCGCCGCTCGGGTGCAAGATTCCATTTTACCCACTCGGGTTACAAATCCCCGCTGCATGGGCCCCGCGCCCGTTCGCGGCCGGCACGGCGGCCGCATCGGGCCGCATCAGGCCGCATCAGGCCGGCCCGGCGGGGTCGACCAGCAGCGCAGCCACCGCGCGCCGACCTTCGCCGACCAGGATGTTGTAGGTGCGGCAGGCCGCCGCGGTGCTCATGACCTCGAAGCCGATGCCCTGTTCGATCAGCGCGCGCAACAGCGACGGATGGGCGAAGCGCTGGGTGCCGCCGGTGCCGATGATCACGACCTCGGGGCGCAAGCCGGCCAGGCGCGCGAAGTCGTCGGCCGTGAGCGACGCGAAGCCCTCGACGCCCCAGGGCTCGGGCGCGGTGTCGGCGCCCATGCAGATGCCTTGCAGGTAGCGCACCTGGTTGACTTCGACAAAACCCGGCCCGTGGGCGCTGACCACGTAGCCGGCTTCGCTGTTTTCCGCCTGGAATTTCATCACTGCCTCGATTGCGCCGCCGCGCTGCGCAGCGGCTACATTATAGGGTTCACCCCCCGGCAGGATGCGCGCCGGGGCTGCGGGGTCCGGGGCCCCGCGCGGGCGGCGCCCGGCGCCGCCCGCCGCGGCAGACATCGCGTTCCGTCCCGAGGACGCACAGGCGGGAACATTTCATGGCGACGCGGGAATTTCACAAGTCGGACAAGCTGGCGGACGTGTGCTACGACATCCGCGGCCCGGTGCTGGACAAGGCGCGGCAGATGGAGGAAGAGGGTCAGCGGATCATCAAGCTGAATATCGGCAACCTGGCCGTGTTCGGCTTCAACCCGCCGGAGGAAATCGTCCAGGACATGATTCGCAACCTGCGCGACTTTGCCGGGTACACCGACTCCAAGGGACTGTTCGCGCCGCGCAAGGCGATCCAGCACTACACCCAGGAAAAGGGAATCGTCGGGGTCGAGATCGACGACGTGTTCATCGGCAACGGCGCGTCGGAGTTGATCACCATGAGCATGAATGCGCTGCTGAACAACGGCGACGAGGTGCTGCTGCCGGCGCCCGACTACCCGCTGTACACGGCCGCGGTGTCGCTGTCGGGCGGCCGCCCGGTGCATTACCTGTGCGACGAGCAGAGCGACTGGCTGCCCGACCTCGACGACATCCGGCGCAAGGTCACCCCGGCGACCAAGGCGCTGGTGGTGATCAATCCGAACAACCCGACCGGCGCGCTATACCCCAGGGAATTCCTGCTGGAACTGGTGGAAATCGCCCGCCAGCACCAGTTGATCGTGTTCGCCGACGAGATCTACGACAAGACGCTGTACGACGGCAACGTCCACACCAGCATCGCGTCGCTGGCCGACGACGTGCTGTTCATCACCTTCAACGGCCTGTCGAAGAACTACCGCTCCTGCGGATACCGGGCGGGCTGGATGGTGGTGTCGGGCGACAAGCGCCATGCCCGGGACTACATCGAGGGCCTGGCCATGCTCGCCTCGATGCGGCTGTGCGCCAACACTCCGGGCCAACTGGCCATCCAGACCGCCCTCGGCGGCCACCAGAGCATCAAGGACCTGGTCGCGCCGGGGGGCCGGCTCACGCGCCAGCGCGACCTGGCCTACGAACTGCTGACCCAGATCCCGGGAGTCAGCGTGGTCAAGCCCAAGGCGGCGCTGTACATGTTTCCCCGCCTCGATCCCAGGGTCTACCCGATCGCCGACGACCAGCAGTTCGCCTTCGATCTGCTGGCCGAGGAGCGGGTGCTGATCGTGCAGGGAACCGGCTTCAACTGGCCTCGCCCGGACCACTTCCGGCTGGTCTTCCTGCCCAACGCCGACGACCTGGGCGAGGCCATCTCGCGCATCGCGCGGTTCCTCGACCGCTACCGCCGCCAGCAGGTCGCAGCCGCGTGACCCGCGTGCGCGCCTCGAGCCCACGCCGCATCGCCGCCGGGCGATGGGCTTCGTGCGGCCTTTGACTCTCCGCCTGTCCTATGAAACCCATGCGAATCGCACTCCTGGGCGCCGGCACCGTGGCCTCCGGGGTGGTCCGTGTCCTGCAACGCAACCAGGACGAATTGTGTCGACGTGCCGGGCGCGGCATCGAAGTCGTCGCGGTGGCCGCGCGCAACGCGCCCAAGGCGCGCCAGGCGCTGGGCGACGGCCTGCCGATGCACGCCGATTTCCTGGCGCTGGCCACGCGCGAGGACGTGGACATCGTGGTCGAACTGATGGGGGGCATCGAGCCGGCGCGCGAACTGGTGCTGGCGGCCATTCGCGCCGGCAAGCATGTGGTGACGGCCAACAAGGCGCTGCTGGCGCACCACGGCAACGAGATCTTCGCCGCGGCGCAGTCGCACGGGGTGGTCGTCGCGTTCGAGGC
>JAKBBQ010000256.1 GCA_021808405.1 Pseudomonadota bacterium
GGCAGCACACCAGCCGGCCACGGCGGCCAGTCTGGGATCATCGCCACCTGCGCGCAGCGCGTCCAGCACCCGCGCGGTGGCCTGCACGATCGCGCGCGGCGAGCCGTAGCCGGTGACCGCGTCGGCGCGCGGCGCCTGCAGGTGGAAGGCCGCCAGCCGGACCCCCAGGCGGTCGATGGTGGCGCCGTCCAGGCTGCCTGTGGCCAGCCTGTGGCCGAGCAGCGCGTCGTCGGGGAACTGCCGCATGCGCAGCGCATGCTCGAGCACCGGCCCGCGGCCGCCGACACGCGGTGCCGACGGCCTGCCGCGCAGGGCCACGACGTCCAGGTACAGCTGCGGCGCCAGGCGGCGGTTCAACCGCAGTTCGTCCTCGCAGGCCTGCCGCCGCGCCTCCCGGTCGGTGAAATCGAGGAAGCCCAGGCGCACCGGCTTCTTGAGCTTCCACGCGTATTCGCCGTCGAGCAGTACCCACGACACATGGGTCTGCAGGCAGCGCACCGGCGGCCCGCCCGGGCGCTGCAGCCGGCGCCGCAGCGCGTCGATGGCCAGCGACGAGGTCGGCGCCGCGGCTGCCCGGTTCACGCCCACCCCCCCGGTCAGATGACTCGGCCTTGATCGTGTCGATGGATCCATGCGCGCTGCCAGTGCCCGGGGCCGCCGCCATCTGGCATGCTCCTCCCGGCATTCTTCCTCCCGCTGGAATTGTCGGCGCTGGCCGCGGCACGGTCCATCGCCGGCGGCACGGGATCGACACCGACCTTGCAGCCGCGCAAGCCCATGCATCCGCACAGCGCAGACCCCGACCCCGGCCTCGGCGGCCTGAGCAGCGCCGAAGCCGCGGCGCGGCTGGCCGCCTGCGGGCCGAACCAGCTGCGGCCGCGGCGCCACAGGCTGGCGCTGCTGCAATGGCTGTCGCGCCTGGGCAACCCGCTGGTGCTGGTGCTGCTGGCCGCGGCCGGGGTCTCCGCGCTGGGCGCCGACCCCGCGGCGGCGGCGGTCATCGTGCTGATCGTGCTGGCCAGCGTCAGCCTGGACTTCCTGCAGGAACACCGAGCCGGCCAGGCCGCGCAGCGCCTGGCCGACCAGGTGGCGGTGACGGCCAGCGTGCTGCGCGACGGCCGCGTGCAAGCGGTGGCGCTGGCCGACATCGTGCCCGGCGACCTGGTGCTGCTGCGCGCAGGCGACCTGGTTCCGGCCGACGGCATGGCGGTCGAACTCGACAACCTGTTCGTCAACCAGGCGCAGCTCACCGGCGAGCCCTACCCGGTGGAAAGGCGCATCGATCGCGGGCATCCGCCCGGCGCGTGGGACGCCGAGGCCGCCCACGCGCTGTTCATGGGCAGCTCGGTGCTGACCGGATCGGCGCGCATGCTGGTCGCGCGCACCGGAGCCGACACCGCGCTCGGCCAGGTCGCAGGCGCGCTGGACAGGGCGCCGCCGCCCACCGCCTTCGAGGTCGGTACGCGTCGCTTCGGGCTGCTGATCCTGCGGCTGACCATCGGCCTGGTGCTGTTCGTTCTGCTGGTCGACGTGGTGCTGCAGCGCCCGCTGCTGGAGTCCTTCCTGTTCGCGGTGGCGCTGGCGGTCGGGCTGACTCCCGAACTGCTGCCGATGATCGTGTCGGTGACCCTGGCGCGCGGCGCGCTGCGCATGGCCGGCGCGCAGGTCATCGTCAAGCGGCTGTCGGCGATCCAGGACATGGGAGCGATGGACCTGCTGTGCACCGACAAGACCGGAACCCTGACCGAGGCGCGCATCCGGCTGGAGCGCCACGTCGACCCGCAGGGCCGGGACAGCGCGCGGCTGCTCGAGTTGGCCTACCTCAACAGCCTGTTCGAGAGCGGACTGCGCAGCCCGCTGGACGAAGCCATCCTGCAGCACCGGGCAGGCGGCGCGCAGGACTGGCGCAAGCTCGACGAGGTGCCCTTCGACTTCGAGCGCAGGCGCATCTCGGTGCTGCTGGAGCGCGGGCAGCGCCGGCTGCTGGTGGTCAAGGGCGCGCCCGAGGACGTGCTGGCGCTGTGCAAGCGCTACGAAGGCGAGGGCGGAGAACCGCTGCCGCTGGACGCGGCGGCGCGCCGTCGCATCGATGCGCTGTTCGAGAGCTACGGCGACCAGGGGCTGAGGGTGTTGGGTGTCGGCTGGCGCGACATGCCGCGCGAGCAGGTACACGCCGTGGTCGGCGACGAGGCGGACCTGGTGTTCGCCGGCTTTGCCGCCTTCCTCGATCCGCCCAAGCCGGGCGCGGCGCGCGCGCTGGCCGCGCTCGAGGCCAGCGGGGTCTCGCTGAAAATCCTCACCGGCGACAACGAGCGGGTGACCCGCCATGTCTGCGGCCTGCTGGGAATCCGGGTGCGGGGGGTGCTCACCGGCCACGACATCGCCAGCATGCACGACGACGCGCTGCGCGCGCGCCTGGCGCGGGTCAACCTGGTGTGCCGCGCCGACCCGGCGCAGAAGAACCGCGTGCTGTTGGCGCTGAAGGCACGCGGCCATGTCGTCGGCTACCTCGGCGACGGCATCAACGACGCGCCGGCGCTGCACACCGCCGACGTCGGCATTTCGGTGCAGGGGGCGGTCGACGTGGCCCGGCAGGCGGCGGCGCTGATCCTGCTGCGCAACGACCTGTCGGTGCTGCACGCCGCGATCGTCGAGGGCCGCCGCACCTTCGGCAACGTGATGAAGTACATCATGATGGCCACCAGTTCGAACTTCGGCAACATGTTCAGCATGGCCGCGGCCGCGCTGCTGCTGCCGTTCCTGCCGATGCTGCCGTTGCAGGTGCTGCTCAACAACCTGCTCTACGACATCTCGGAGCTGGCGCTGCCGCTGGACCATGTGGACGCCGAAGACCTGGCGCGCCCGCGGAGCTGGGACATGGATTTCGTGCGCGACTTCATGCTGAGCATCGGACCGGTCAGCTCGCTGTTCGACCTGCTGACCTTCTACCTGCTGCTGCGATGGCTGCACGCCGACGCCGCGATGTTCCACACCGGCTGGTTCGTCGAGTCCCTCGCCACCCAGGTGCTGGTGATCTTTGTCATCCGCACGCGGCGCAGCCCCTGGCGCAGCCGGCCGCAGCGCGCCTTGGCGCTGCTGGCCGTCGCGGTGGTCGCGCTGGCCGTGCTGCTGCCCTACACCCCGCTGGCGCCCGCGCTGGGGCTGGTCGCGCTGCCGGTAGGCTACCTCGCGCTGCTGGCACCGCTGGTCGGCTGCTACCTGCTGCTGGTCGAGGTGGCCAAGCGCGCCTTCTATCGCTGGCACGCCGCGCGCGGTCGCCGCCGGCCCAGGCGCTGAACCCCGTCAGCGCTCACTGCCAGGGCTCGAACATCGCGCGCCCGGTGTTGCGAAAATGGGGAAACACCCGCGCGCTCCACGCGGTGTCCCGCGCGGCCACCCAGTCGGGCGAGCCGACCACCGCGGCGTCGACCACGTCGTAGGCCGCGTAGTAGCGGGCTCCCGGGCCATGCTGGCGGTAGCGCGCCGCGCGCACCGTGCCGGCGACCGCTGCCAACCCCGGCAGGTGCTCGCGGTCGTACCAGTCGTTGAACTCGGCCTCGTGTTCGGCCACGACATCGGTCTGCACCACGTACTGGGCCCGCGGCGGCGTCGCCGCGGCGGCGCCGTCGAGGCTGGACAGGGTCTCCAGACGCGCCACCTGGAGCGCGGCCGGCGCCTGCGACGGCAGGCGCCGCAGCAGGCTCGGCGCGGCATAGACATGCACCCGATCCTCGCCGCGCGCGCGCCAGCAGCTCCAGCCCGGGTCGAAGGGCGCAAGCGCCGCGCGCAGCTGAGCGAAGGCCTGCGCGTCCATTTTCAGCAACACCAGCGTATCCATGGCGTCATCTCGCTTCGATACAACGACAGCCGGGCGGCAGCGCCCGCAGCCGAAGGCGCCGATTGTAGGAGGCGCGGCGGGCATCCGGCCGCGGCGCCGCACGCCGGTGGCTCAGGGCGCGACCTTGCGCTGGATCACCCGCGCCAGCGGCCGCGGCATGCCGGCGAGCCGGCGCAACAGGCGCGGCAGCAGACGCAGCTTCAGCCCGCCGATGGCCGGCGGCACCACGGCCTCGATGAGATGCGGCCCGGGGCTGGCCAGCGCGCGGGCGAAGGCCGCGGCGAAATCCTCGGCGGTGGCGGCCCGCACCGCCGGCACGCCCAGGCCACCGGCGAGTCGGACGAAGTCCAGCGGCGGCTCGCCGAGATCGAATTGCGAGCGCGCCCTGGCCGCGGCCTGGCCGGCCGCCAGGCGTTGCAGCTCCAGGTTCAAGATGGCATAGGAGCGGTTGTTGAATACCACGCAGACCACGTGCAGGCGCTCGCGCGCCATCGTCCACAGCGCCTGCAGGGTGTACAGCGCGGCGCCGTCGCCGACGAGGGCGATCACCGGGCGTTGCGGGCAGGCGATCGCCGCGCCCACCGCCAGCGGCAGGCCCTGGCCGATCGCGCCACCGGTCAGGGTGAGCAGGTCGTGGCGCGGGGCTGCCGCGGTGTACAGCGGCAGCATCACCGACGAGGTCTGCGCCTCGTCGACGACGATCGCCTGCTGCGGCAGCAGCCGGCCGACTTCCCTGCACACCTTCTGCGCGCTGAGCCTGCCGCGCGCCGGCCGCGGCGCCGCCGGCTGCTGCAGCCGCGGCGTCGCCTGCCCTGCTCCCAGCCGGCCGGCCAGCCGCTGCAGCGCGTCGTCGACGTCGTCGCCGGCCGCCGCCAGGCGACACGCCGTGCAACCCGGCGGCAGCAGGTCGCCGGGCTTGCCGGGGTAGGCGAAGAACGCCGCCGGCGGCCTGGCGTCGACCAGCACCAGGCTGCGCAGGCCGTCGAGCTGCACCGCGGCGAGTTCGGGCAGGTAGGCGATGCGCTCGACCGCCGGCAGCCCGGCGCCGCGCTCCATGCGCGTCGGGAAGGTCTCGCCGAGCAGCCGCGCGCCGCTGCGCTCGGCGATGCGCGCGGCTTGCAGCAACGCGGGCTCGCGCAGCGCGCGCCCGCCGAGCAGCAGCGCGGCCGGGCCCGCGTCGACGAGAGCACGCGCCGCGTCGTCGATCGCCGCTTCGGTCACCCGCGCGGGCAGCGCCGGCGCCGGCGGCGCCACCGGCGGGCCGGCGTCTTCGCCCCAGCTGACGTCGGCCGGCACGATCAGCGTGGCCACGCCC